>JALYVG010000113.1 GCA_030853345.1 Actinomycetota bacterium
TGCTCCTCGCCGGGCTCGATGTAGATGACGTCGCCGGGCGGATCTCGATCACGTCACGGCCGCGGTAAGAGACGTATCCGACGCCGTCGGGTGACGTGTGGTGCCTCGTTGTTTCCAGGGTGGGACGGCGCGGATTCCTTTCTCATGTCCCAGTGTGGGCGGAGGCGGGTAATTGCCGAATCGGTTGTAGGACCAGGCGGTCCAGGCTGTCGGCGTCCAGGGGTTTGGAGAGCAGGAAGCCTTGGACTTCATCGACGCCCTGGCGGCGCACGTGGTCGAGTTGGTGGGTGGTCTCCACGCCTTCGGCGACGGTACGCACGCCGAGGTCGTGGCCGAGTTGGACGAGTGTGCGGATGATGGCGTCCGAGTCGCGGGAGCGACTGATCGCGTTGATGAAGGCGCCGTCGATCTTGAGGGTGTCGACCGGGAAGCGTTGCAGATACGCCAAGCTGGAGTAGCCGGTCCCGAAGTCGTCAAGGGCGATCTGCACGCCCAGTTGCTTGAGCTGGTTCAGGCGCCCGGTGATTGCGTCCAGGTCGCGCATGAGCGCGGTTTCGGTGATCTCGAGGGTGAGCGCGGTGGCCGGCAGTCCGCTGGCGGTGAGCGCGTCGCGGACGTCGTCGATGATGTCGTCGGTGTCGAGCTGACGGGCAGAGACGTTCACGGACACACTGAGGTCGCTGCCGGCAGTTCTCCACAGCTGCATCTGGATGCATGCTTGGACGAGGACCCAGCGACCGACCTCGAGGATCTCGCCGCTGGATTCCAGTGCCGGGATGAACTCCTGGGGCGCGAGCTCGCCCCGGGTGGGGTGTTGCCAGCGGATGAGTGCTTCCACGCCGATGAGCGTGAGATCAGCAAGGCCATAGATGGGTTGGTAGACGAGACGGAACTGCTCCTGCTCCAGGGCGGCGTGCAGGTCGGTGTCCAACTCGGTCCGCGACCACGGTTCCCGATCCAGTGCGGGGCGGAACACCTCGTAGCGGTTTCGGCCGGCGGCCTTGGCGTGGTACAGCGCTATGTCGGCGGCGCGGAGGAGCGCCGCAGCGCCGCCCTGCTCGCCGTGGCCGAGCGCGATGCCGATGCTGGCGGTCACGGTGACCGTGACGGGCTGGGTGCCGGGGGCCGTGTCGACGATGAAGGGTTGACGTAGGACGTCGAGCAAACGCTCTGCGAGGAGCTCGGCGGCCTGCGGGCTCGATGAGCAGTCCACGACCACGACGAACTCGTCACCCCCGAGCCGCCCCGCAGTGTCGACTTCCCGCACGATGCTGCTCAGGCGGGCGCCGCGACAGCTTGCAACAGGGCGTCGCCTGCCTGGTGGCCGAGGGTGTCGTTGACGTCCTTGAATCCGTCGAGGTCCAGGAACAGGGCCGCGTAAACGCCACCATCACGACGGACCCGGGCCGCGACCTGGTCGAGCCGATCCATGATCAACGCCCGGTTGGGCAGCCCGGTCAGTGCGTCGTGCAGGGCCAGATGCTCCAGCTCGGCCGACTTCTCGTCGGCCACGGCGAGTGCCGCCCGCTGGCCGGCCACCAACCCACGGATCGCAGGTAGCAGGACAAACGCGACAGCGACCAACATCACCGCCCGCAGTACATCATCGGCTTGCGGCGGCGGAATCATCAACGAGACCAGCAACACTGCGGCGATCGAGATCGCGACATACAGATGTCGCCGCGTCTCATACAGCGCGAACCAGATGAGCGGCACGAGGGTCAACGCGAGCAGATGGGAGTTCACTCCCTTGTCCGCGTGCATGTACCCGTCGATCAGCACCAGTGCAGGTACCCCCGCCGCGGCTTGCGTCCATCGCGGAAAACGGCGCCACGGCAACCACAGCATCAGGGCCATCGCCGTCGCTGCAGCACAGAGAGTGAACACCGTGATCGCGACGCTGACCCCGGGATTGAACGGCAACGACATAAACGCCACCGCCACCACGGCGAAGAACGGCGCTAGACGTCTGCCGCTGCCCGGGGCGGCCAACGGTCCCATCTCCTCGAGCGCATCGTGACGCTCGGTTATATCGGGAAGGTCGCGGGCGGACCGATTCATCTCCTGATCGTCGTTTCCCGCTCCTCGGGAATTCAGAGGCTAAGGTCCCGGCTTTACCTAAAACTCACACGCGTCTGCCGCGCGTCGTTGAGGCCGCCCGACTCGGTCAGGATTCCCAGCTCCCGTGGGCCGCCAAGCCAGGGCAGGCTTCGATCAGGATCCACGGGATGCCTGACAGCCCGAATCCACCGACGGCGACGTGGAGCCGTCAGTGATGTCAGCGATCGCGTCGGCGGCGCTGGCCACGGTCTTGTCCATCAGGGCTCCTCGGCATTGTCGAGGTCGGTCAACGTCTGCTGAGCGATCGCGAAAGCGCGGTTCGCGCGGGGGAGTCCTGCGTAGACGGCGGTGTGCAACAGCACCTCTGCGATTTCGTCCGGAGTCAGCCCGTTGTGCATTGCCGCTCGGACATGCATGGCGATCTCGCCGTCGGCCCCCAGCGAGACCAGGGCTGCCAGTGTGGCGATCGACCTGTCGCGATGCGACAGGTCCGGACGGGTCCAGACGTCGCCCCACGCGTATCGGGTGATGAACTCCTGGAAGTCCTCGGTCAGCGGGCTGGTCTTTGCAATGGCGGCGTCGACGTGCGCGTCGCCGAGTACCGCTCGTCGGGTGGCGAACCCGGCGGCGAGCGTGGCTCCGCCTCGGAAGTGTTCGAGCAGCAGGCTGCTGACCACCCCGGCCTGTTCGACGAGTGGGATGTGTGCGGCCGGCTCGACGACCTCCAGTCGAGACCCTGCGATTGCGGCCGCGATCCGCTGTTGATGTTCCAGCGGCAGGGCCCGGTCCCCGGCTGCGGCGATGATCAAGGTCGGGGCGGTGATGCGCTCTAGATCATCACGCAGGTCCAGATTGCTCAGCAGGTCGCAGCATTGTGCGTAGCTTTCGGCGTCTGGGCTCGCGAGTTGGTCGCGCAGGAATTGGATGAGGGCCGGGTCCCGCTTGGCGAGCGCGGGCGTGATCCAGCCGGGCACGACGGCGTCGAGGATCGCAGCCATCCCCGCTGCCCGCACCGTCGATGCCCGCGCGTTCCACGAGGTTGTGTTTCCGGGGTGGGCTGAGGTGCACAGCAGTGCCAGGCGGCGGATGCGGTCAGGGTGGTGGATGGCCAGCCAAATCGCGGTCATGCCGCCCAGCGATATCCCGGCGATGTTCACCCGTCCCAGCCCGAGCTTGTCCAGGACGGCCAGCACATCACGCCCCAGGTCGTCGATCGTCGTCTGCGAATGCGGGCTGGGCGCCGAGCGTCCGTGTCCGCGGGTGTCGATGCGCAGCACGCGGAATTGTTCGGCCAGCGGCCCGAGTTGCCACTGCCACACGTCGCCCGACGTGCCCAGCGAATTGAGCAGAACGAGGATAGGGGCGTCCTTCGGCCCGTCGAACGTGTAGGCGAGGTCGGCGATCACGATTGACGGCCCTGCAGGTAACAGTCGACGAGGTCTCCGGCGTGTCCGAGGTCCGGCGCGGTGTTCGCGCCGAGGTTGCGTGCCATCGCTTCGGCGTCGACGTGCAGCCCGGTCAGCGAGGTGGCCAGGCGCGTGGCGGCGCCACCGGTGGTATTGAGCAGGCCGATAAGAGGCTGCCACTCGCTGTGCCACGGTCCGGCTCCGCGCTGCAGCTCGGCAGACATGGCTGCGTGCAAGGTGGCGACGAGCGCGGGAGCCTGCCCGGCTGCGGCGCGCGCGGTGATGGCGGCGATCGGGTTGTGCTTGTGGGCCATCGTCGAGGATCCGCCGCCGGCACCTTCGCGAACCTCCCCCACCTCGGTCTGGGCCAGCAGCACGACATCAGTGCCGATCTTGTTGATGGCTCCGCAGGCCGCGCCCAGTGCCGAGGCCAGTTCGGTGATGCGGCTCCGTTCGCTGTGCCACACCGTCCCAGGGTCTTGCAGGCCGAGCTCCTCCGCTAACGCGGCGCGCACCGCGGGACCGTGCGGATGCCAGCCCGCCAACGTCCCGGCGGCACCGCCGAGCTGAACCGCGCAGCCATCGCGCAGCGCGGCCAGTCGCGCGGTGGTCCGGTCGACGCCTTCCCCCCACCCGGCCGCGAGCGCGCCGAACGTGGTCGGCAGGGCTTGCTGCATGAGGGTGCGCCCGATCATCGGGGTGTTCCGATGTGCCGCGGCGAGGCGGACGCAGGCGGCGGCGACGTCGTCGAGGGCGGACAGGATGACTGCCAGCGCTTGTCGTGAGACAAGCATCGTGGATGTGTCGAGGATGTCTTGGCTGGTTGCTCCGAAATGAACGGCCTCGGCGTGCTCAGGGATGTGCGACCGCAGCTGTTTCACCAACGGGATCACCGGGTTGCCGTCTGCCGCCGCGTCCGCCCCCAGCTCAGCCGGGTCGGTCAGGGCGGCGTCCGCGCACGAACGCGATACGGCGCGTGCGGCATCCTCGGACACCAAGCCTGTCCGCGCGCACGCACGCGCGAGAGCGGCCTCGGCGTCGCACATCGCTTGAACCCACGCCGCGTCATTGGTGGTGGCCGAGACCGCGGACTTGCCGAAGATCGGATCCCAGAGTGGGCTAGTCATGAGGCGAGCGTCTCAGATCTCGAAGAACGGGGTCTCGTGGTCACCCTGGAGGCAAATGTCGAAGCGCAACGTTGCGTCTGCCTGGACGACTGCCGTCAGGAGTCGGCGTTCATCGGAGGTCAGCGTGCTCAGCACCGGGTCGCTGTCGTTGGCGGGTTCGTCGGGGAAGTACATCCGGGTGACAACTCGGTTCAGCAGGCCGCGGGCGAACGTGGAGACATTGATGTGGGGCGCCTCGCTGCCGCCTGCGCCGTCTGGCAATGCGCCGGGCTTGAGCGTGTGAAAGACGAATCTGCCACGCTCGTCTGTCGGGCAGCGGCCGAACCCTCGGAACCTCTCGTACACGACGGCGCCTCGAGGGTCGTCGGCGTGATTGAACCGGCCCTCCGGATCAGCCTGCCACACCTCGACAAGTCCGTCGGGGACTGGATTTCCGGTGCCGTCGATGAGTTGGCCGACGATCGTGATCATGGCGGCTGTTCCCGGTGCGACGACGTCTGATCCGTCGGCCCACGGCAGCACGAGCGACAAGTAGGGCCCGACAGTCTGCGACGGGGTCGGCCCGAGCAGGTCAGTCATCGTCGGGCTCGCTCTCGAACGGCGTCGCGTCTCGACCGCGCAGCACGATGTTGAACTGGAAGCCCAACGCCCACTGATCAATGGTGACTTCGTGGTCGTAGGCGGAGATCATTCGCTTGCGGGCCGCAGGGTCCGGGACCGAATTGAAGATCGGGTCCTGGAAGAACAACGGGTCCTCCGGGAAGTACATCTGCGTGACCAGACGCTGGGTGAACGCGACCCCGAACACCGAGAAGTGGATGTGCGCTGGACGCCAGGCGTTGTGATGATTCTGCCACGGGTAGGCGCCCGGTTTGATGGTGGTGAATCGGTAGTGGCCGTCGTCGTCGGTCACGGTCCGGCCGAAGCCGGAGAAGTGCGGGTCCAGCGGTGCTGGCCACTGGTCGTTGACGTGCGCATAGCGCCCACCGGCGTTGGCCTGCCACACCTCGAGCAACTGCCCGGGGATAGCTCGGCCGTCAGAGTCGAGCAGACGGCCGTGGACGAGGATTCGCTGCCCGACCGCTTCGCCGCCGTTGTGGTGGGTGAGGTCGTCATCGCCCGGTCCGACTCGTTCGGCGCCGAAGACCGGACCGGTGACCTCGGTCAGCCGGTGCGGCAGCAGGTGCAGTGGTTTGCCGGGGTGGCGTGACGCGGTGCTCCGATAACCCTCGAAGTCCAGCGGGGGCTGGGCACCCTCCGGATCGGCCCGGTAACCCGGAGGCATTCGCAGTGTCACGCGAGAGCCGCCAGCACTGCCGCGGGGCGGTGCGCGACGCCGATGGAACCAGCCGCCAGTCGACAACCGCACAAGAGCGACGTAATTCGGGCGTCCGGGATGCCGGTGTCATTCATCGATAAGACCATCCGCGCTCGTAGGGCAATCCGGTGTAATTCTCGGCCAGAGACGTCGCCATCGCACGTGACGTGGTGACGTAGTTCAGTTGGGCATAGGCAAGTTGCTCGCCGAAGGCATCGTCCTGCGCAGAGGTGTGCAGCATCGAGGTCATCCACCAGGAGAAGTAGGTGGCCCGCCAGACGCGACGCAACGCGGTCTCGGTGTATGCCGCCAACAGATCCGCGCGATGGTCGGCGTAGTACCCACCCAAGGCATGCGACAGCACCCGGACATCGGCCACGGCCACATTCATACCCTTGGCGCCTGTTGGAGGAACGATATGGGCGGCGTCGCCCGCGAGGAACACTCGCCCGTGTTGCATCGGGGAAGCCACGAAGCTCCGCATGGGCGTGATTCCCTTGTCGATCAGCGGGCCCTCGGTCAATGCGAATCCGGAGTCGTCGGCCAAACGAGTATGCAGTTCGGACCAGATTCGATCGTCGGGCCATTCGGCCAAGTCCTCACCCGGCGCCACCTGCAGATACATGCGCGTGACGGCGGGGGATCGCATGCTGTGCAGCGCGAACCCGTTGGCGTGCCGGGCGTAGATCAACTCGTCGGATGACGGTGGTGCTTCGACCAGAATTCCCAGCCAGGCAAACGAATACTCCCGCTTGTACCCGGTCAGGCCGGGCACATGTCCGCGGCTGACACCGTGAAAGCCGTCGGCGCCGACGACGAAATCGCACTGCAGTGTCTCGGCAACGCCGTTGTGGTTGAAGCTGATCGTGGGCTGGATCGTGTCGAGACGGTCGAGCACGACGTCGCCGACGGCGAAACGCACATCACCACCGGCATCCAGCCGCGTGGCGATGAGATCCTTGACCACCTCTTGTTGGCCGTAGACGGTGATGTTGCGACCGGTCAGCTCGGTGAAGTCAATGCGGTGGCTCTGGTAGTTGAAGCGAAGCTCGACCCCTTCGTGGGTGAGACCTTCGGCGGCCAACCTTTTACCGACACCGGCCTCGCGCAAAGTCTCGACAGTCCCGCGCTCCAGCACGCCCGCCCGAACGCGATGTTCGACATAGTCGCGGTCACGGCGCTCCAGAACGGTCGATTGGATGCCCTGCTGGTGCAGCAGTTGCGACAGCAGCAGGCCGGCCGGGCCCGCGCCGACGATGCCGACCTGAGTACGCATGGGACCAGCTCCGAACCGCCGAGGAATCCGTAAGGATCCCCGATGCGACCGCCGCCAGGGCGTAGCCTTCCGCTGGGCGGAAGGCGTGTTTCGGAGGCAAGGTGTATCGGACGGGGACGCAACGCGTCTTGGGGATACTTGACTGCTTCTCTGTTGATCGCTCCACGCTGTCGCTATCAGAGATCAGCCGGGCGACTGGATTGCCCCTGACGACGGCGCACAGGCAGGTCGGTGAGCTCGCGTCCTGGGGTGCGTTGGAGCGCGACGACGGCGGCCGATATCGGGTTGGGCTACGCCTGTGGGAGGTCGGATCGTTGGCGCCGCGCAGTATCGGACTGAGGGAAACGGCCCTGCCGTTCCTCGAGGACCTCTACGAGGCCACGCACGAGAACGTTCAGCTTGCCGTACGCGACGGGGCGGAGGTGGTGTACGTCGAGCGCATCGCTGGCCGCCACGCGGTTCACGTCGTTACCCGCCCTGGCACACGGTTGCCTGTGCACGCCACCGCGGTCGGCCTGGTTCTGCTCGCGCATGCGTCACAGTCGGACATCGAGTCGGTACTGGCCGGCCCGTTCACACGTTTCACGGACCACACCATCACCGATCCCAAGCGACTGCGACGCGCGCTCAGCGATGCACGCTTGAACGGTTACACGATCAGTGATCGTCAAATAGAGCTCGTGTCGACGTCGGTGGCCGCGCCGATCCGGGGCACGGGCAATGAGGTAAT
The DNA here is from genome assembly GCA_030853345.1 of Actinomycetota bacterium. Classification (GTDB taxonomy): domain Bacteria; phylum Actinomycetota; class Actinomycetes; order Mycobacteriales; family Jatrophihabitantaceae; genus QHCC01. The sequence continues at coordinate 7,919 of JALYVG010000113.1, forward strand.
TGCGGCGTTGTCGGTCGTCGTCGCCTCGGGATCCAGCGCCCGCCAGTACGTTCCCGCCGTCGTCGCCGCAGCACGCGGCATCTCGCGTCGCCTCGGTGCGAACCTGTAGCGTGTCGCGCGCGGTCGTCCGCGTTTGCCCGAGTCAGGACCTGCCGCGGCGCCATCGTGGCCGACCGATGCGGGTGCTAGGAGTCAATTCACCTCGAGGAGGCGTGGATCCTGCGACAGGCGCACGGCCAGCTCGATGGGGGGCGTGTGGCCTGGCGGTCCCGTGTACTGGATCTGCACTTCGTACTGCCCCACCTGCCGGCGGACGTATCGAATCGCGGCGCCGGGCGCGGGGTCGATGGTCTCAGTCGCCGCGGAGCGGGCGAGAGGGGTCTGTCTGATAATGACAAGGAGTTCGGTGTTCCTGGACGTGGCGTTCACCACCCGGTAGACCAACTGGTCCGTGTCGCGCTGGGTGACCGTGTACGTCACGCGCTCGTACGCCCCGATGAGGGACGCCGAAATCGCGTCACTCGTCCCGCGCGGAACGGCATCGGCCGAGATACAGGAAATCTCGTGCGCGCATTGCGCCGGGAGGTTCGGATTCAGCCGGGTCACCGACGGCTCGGCGACCGCGGACGGTGCCACGGTCGGCGAACCGCGGGGCCCGGCTGGATGAGCGGCGACGATGGCAATGGCGGCTCCCGCCGCCAACACCAGCACAGGTAGGGCGAGCTGGCGTTGCCGTCGTGTCTGCAAGAGCCACCATGGCGCGACACCGGTCGCAAGCGTCTCCTCCGCGTCTTCATCGCCCGGGACGCTCGCCAGCCACTCGGGCGGATCCGAGACGCCTGGCCCCGTGCCCATCTGTCAAGGATCACCCAACGTAGGCCGCGGCGCCAGATAGGGACGTTCGAGTCGGCGCCTCGCGCCTGGAACAGCCGCCGGCCGTGCTGATGGCACCAGGCGGTGAACATCCGCAGGTCAGGCGTGTACGCCTGGCGGGAGTTGACCTCTGGGACTCAGGCGTATCTCAGCGCGTCCGCCGGGTGGCTCGCGGCTGCGCGGTCCCTTCGTCCAGCGACGCGCGCGCCGGGGCTACGAGTGGGTGCGGGTTGTTTCGCCGGCGGCGGCTGGGACGACCAGTACCGGCCGGTGCGCGACCTGCAGGAGGCGGATCGGCACGCTGCCGAGAATCACCTCACTGAGCGGCGACCTGCCCCTCGTACCGACAACGATCAAATCGGCAGCGACCGATTCGCCGACGTCAGCGATCACGTGCGCAGGTCCACCGAGCCTGATCGACTCGAGCACGACCTCGGCCTTGACGCCTTGGGCGCGCAAGTCTGCGGCCTGCGCCTGGATCTTCGCCTTGAAGTCGTCGTCATCCGCGGCCAGCGGAAATGTACCGCCCTTGCCCCCGACGAGTTCCGTCACGTGGAGCATGACGAGGCGAGATACATCCCGCGTCGTCATCGACCGAGCCAGGTCAAAGGCCCGATCACTGCCTTGCGAACCGTCGACGGCGACCAAGATCGTCTCAAACATCTAGCGGCCTGACCGGGACGGGCCGTGCGTGCGTGTCGCGGCATCGGCTCGCCAGATCAAACGGTGAACGCCGAGGTGCTTGGGCAGCGAGCGCAACCCGGGGATGTAGGGCACGAAGATGAGCGCGGCAGTCAGGACAACCATCAGGCCCCAGACCAACGCATCGGCGTTTGCGGAGGTGGAGAACGGCTTTACCTGATACCAGAAGGTGTACAGCCACATCCACGGCTGACCTGGATAGTTTCCGGTCTCGTTCATCATCCCCCACTGGTCACCACCGAGGAGGTCTGCGCGGGCCTGATCTTCGATGTATGCGCCGTCAGCGAGGAGGAGCAGCGGCCCGGTCGCGTCACTACCGTAGAAGGTGCTGCGGGTCGTGAGCAGACCTTCGAGCGACCCGCTGCGTGCCACGGTGAGGAACCGTCCGGTCAGAATGGGCACCGGACCGTAGTCACCCGAAGCCACCTTCGCCGGATCACCGTCGGGTGCCTGAGCCAATGCATCGCTGTAGGCCGTGGCCCAGCCGGTCTGCTGGTCGGCGCTGGCCACCTGCCAGGATTGCAGTGCATCGGTCAGTGCGGCGTCCCCGGCCACGCTACGTAACGGGGTGAGTACCAGGTCGTTGGCGCTGTCCACCGGAATCCGTACGCCGCCCCACTTCTGAGTCGCCAACGGACCGATCTTCTGCCCCTCACTGGCGTGGTTGTACGGGGCGCCGTAGCTCGCGCTCGTGCTCGTACCCGCAAGCTCGGCAGTGGCCGTCGCGACGACATCGGCGGGAGCCGACTTCGCCCACGAACTGAGTGTGATCGCCTTGCGGTCCGGCGACGAGAACGCGGCAGCGAGCAGCACGGTGAGCGCGACGATGACCGCGAGGGCAATGACGAACTCGCGAACCAGGTCGTACGGGCGGGTCGGGAACAGGTGCGCGTCGGGGGTGTTGTCCCGACCCCGGCGGGTCGACAGCCCGGCCCGCGTCATCGGAGGACCGCGGCCGGTTGGGTCAGCGGCTCGCCGCTGACAGGTGGGTCGGTCACATCAGCGGGGGCGGGACCGGCCAGTGCGAACGGCACCGCGTCGAACGGCGGCACGATGCCATGTCGGCGAACCAGGATCACGTGCGCTACGACCAAGAACCCGACGATCATCGGCAACATCATGATGTGCCATAGGAGCATCTGCCCTGGATCCAGCACGTTGAAATATGCGCCGATACCCACCGCGTTGAGACCGTCCTTGGCCTGCGTCGAGATCCACTGCGAGTCGAAATTCGACTGAGACAGGTAGCCCGTGAACGCAGCCCCGATGGACCCTACGAACGCCACCGCACCGGTGATCCAGGTCAGGGCACGCTTACCCCGCCAGGCGGCCATGAAGAACTTCCCCCACAGATGGATCACCATGGTCACGAAGAACAGCTCGACACTCCACAGGTGCATCGAGTTGACGAAGTGACCGACCGAGGAGGTGTGCCACCATGTCGCACCCTTCACCGTCAGGACGACTCCCGTGACCAGCACAACCAGGAACGCGGCCAGCGTCGCGACACCAAAGACATAGATCCAGGAGCGCATGTATGCCGGCTGCCGGTCCGGCAGCCATTGCCCGGGCGGCACGGTGCGCCCGATCCGCGAGCGCAGCCGCTCCGTCCAACTTCGGGACTGCTCAGAGCCGGACATCGGCGGACTCCTCGCTCTGCTGGTCCCCGTGTGACGCCGGGAAGGGAAGAAGCAATGCGGCGACAAAGACCACAACCATAAAAATTATGATCAGAAGATTGGTCAACGAGATCTGGATTACGCCCCAATGCACATAGTGGGCGTGTCCGGACAGCAGTCCGGATGCGTGCGACACCTGCTGCGCAACGTGGCTACCCGGCAACGTGGTTGTGCTCATGGGGCCATCCTTTCCTCGCGTGTGAGCAAATCCCACCAGGATCGGAGGCTGCACGGCAGTGCCGAAGGTCCCGACGGCATCACCCATGAGCTCGCTGTGGGTACGCTGTTAACTGGTCGTGTCACGGTTGGGCTGGTTGCTCACGGCGGCGGCGCCCGCTGCCACCGCCATGGTGACGAGCGCGCCCAGCAGTATGGCTGCGGGCTCGCCGAACCTGAGCACGTGCAATTGCGAACCGATCGCGACGGCAGCAACGGGAACCCCCAACTGCGCCGCGGCGAGCGCGGCGATCGGCACCGGCTGACCGGTTGCCGCCATGGCCAGATGGGCGAGCACAGCACTGCCGCCGAGGGCGAGTCCGAGGAGCACCAGCGAAGGCCGGTGGGTCAGATCGTGCAGGTCGAGAGACGCTCCCAGCCACACGAAGAACAACGGTCCGAGGAAGCCTTCGGTCAGCGCGAACAGCTGCCGCGCGAGCCGTCGCGGCTCGCCGATCGCCGCCACAACAAGCCCGAACGAGAAGCCGGCCAGCATGATCGAGACGTGCGTGCTTGTGGCCAGCGCCGCGAGCAGGAAGAGCAGGATCAGATTGATGCGCAGCTCGAGAGCGAACTTGCGCGACTCCGATACGCGGTGGGCCCGCTTTCGGGCACCGCTGCGCTCGAGGTGACTCAAGACCAAGAAGATCACTCCGGCCGCCGCGAGCACGGCAAGCGATCCCAGCGCGGCTCGGCCCGCGTGCCGAGGATCTATGGCCAGTGGCAACGCGACGATGCACACGCTGTCGGCGATCGCGACCTGAGGCAGCAGCTGGAGCACAGCCGGGCCACCCAGCTTCGCCGACTGCGTGATGGGGAGGATCAGCGCGGCCGAGGACGAACCCATCAGGACTGCGTACAGGGTCCAGTGGCCGGTGTGAAAGACCGTCGCGATCACCAGGCCGAGACCTGCTGCCACCAGGCCAACTCCCGCGGCACGCAACACCCCGGTACGCAGGGCAGCGGTGAGCCGGGGATCGCGGACCGGCACGTGCGAGCCGACCACGAACATGATCAGGGCGAAACCGATCTGAGCCAGGAAGGCAAATGTCTTGTCCTGCGCGTGCAGGCGGTTCAACGCTGTCGGTCCGAGCGCCAACCCGGCGACGAGCTCGCCGATCACAACGGGGACATAGCTGTGGCGCGGCCAGGCGAGCAGCGGGCCGATGACGCCGGCCAGGCAGACAAGCGCCAACATCGCAAAACTCATCGGCACCCCATCGTCGGTGGCTATTGCCGGGCATTCTGCTCCGCCTGCCGCATGCGAATTCGGGACGTTGGTCCGTGCCGAGCCGGGCCTTAGTCTCCTGCACTCGCCACCGTCATCGGACGACGCTCCAAGCAGACGTCGATCGGAGCAGGGGCCGCCATGAACGACGAGACATTGGGCGTCGATTCCGAGGTCGGTCAGCTGCGCCAGGTGATCGTGCATCGCCCCGGCCTGGAACTGACCCGGCTCACTCCTAGCAATTGCGACGAGTTGCTGTTCGACGACGTGCTGTGGGCGGACAAGGCACGCGAGGAGCACGACAACTTTGCCGGGGTGTTGCGCGGCCGCGGAGTCACGGTGCATCAATTCGGGGAGCTGCTCGCGCAGACACTCGCGCTGGCCGAAGCGCGCGATTTCGTCCTCGACCGGGTGTGCACTACCCATCGACTGGGACCTACCCTGGCCGCGTCGGTGAAGGCGCTGGCCGAAGACGTCGAGCCGGCCACACTCGCCGAGCTGCTGATCGGTGGTGTCACGCGCGCGGACCTGTCCCCGTTAAGCGTGAGCAGCAGCCTCCGGTGGCAGACGCTGGGGCTGGACGACTTCGTGCTGGCGCCGCTGCCGAACACCCTCTTCCAGCGTGACAACTCTGCCTGGATCTACGGCGGGGTCACCATCAACCCGATGGCTATGCCGGCCAGGCAGCGCGAGTCGATCCACAGCCGAGCGGTCTACCGGTTCCACCCGTTGTTCGCCCCCTGGACGTTTCCGACGTTCTACGGCGGCGATGACGACGACCACCAGCCGGCTGCTGTAGAAGGTGGCGACATTCACGTCATCGGCCGCGGTGCGGTGCTCATCGGCATGGGGGAGCGCACCACACCGATGGGTGTCGAGATCCTGGCCCGCGAGCTGTTCCGTACCCGCGTCGCGCAGCGGGTGATCGCCGTCCAGCTGCCGAAGTCCCACGCGTTCATGCACCTCGACACCGTCCTGACGATGATCGATGTCTCGACGTTCGTCCGCTACCCCTACCTCGACCCGGCCTCCCTCCGGCCCTGGCTGATCTCGCCGACAGACCCGGACGAGGTCGTCGAGCCTGATTCCGGCGGGCTGCACATCGAACGGCGCGAAGACCTGTTCGCGACGATTGCCGAAGTGCTGGAAATCGACAAGGTCCGTGTCCTTTCGGCTGACGCGGACGTCCGGGCAGCCGAACGTGAACAGTGGGACGACGCGAACAACTTCCTGACCCTCGCACCCGGTGTCGTCGTCGGCTACGAGCGCAACACAGTCACCAACGGCATGCTCGCCGATAACGGCATCGAGGTGCTAGCCGTCCCAGGTAGTGAGCTCGGCCGCGGTCGGGGCGGCGCGCGATGCATGACCTGCCCGATCCAACGCGACGGCATCTGAGCCGCCGAACCCGAAGATCCAGCCCGCAGAGGACGAATCGAATGACCATCGGCCGCCGGCCCGGATCACTGGTCACAGGGCTCGACCTCGACGACACGATCAAGGCCGTCATGGTCGCGGCCTTGGGCGGCTGACATGCGAATCGTGGTCGCCCTCGGCGGCAATGCGTTGCTCGAACGTGGTGAGAAGCCCGATGCCGTCATCCAGCAACGACATGTGCGGCGGGCGGCGCAGGCCATCGCGCCGCTTGCCGCCGAGCACGAACTGATCATCTGCCACGGCAACGGCCCGCAGGTCGGCCTGCTCGCGGTGGAGAGTGAAGCCGACGCGTCACTCAGCCGGCCCTATCCACTCGACGCGCTGGGCGCCCAGACCCAGGGGATGATTGGTTACTGGCTCGCTCAGGAGCTCCGGAACGCGGGAGTAGCCGGCCCGGTCGTGGCCGTCGTGACGCAGACGGTGGTGGACAGTGCGGACCCTGCGTTCACCAATCCGACCAAGTTCATCGGCCCGGTCTACCGCGAGCATCGGGCACACCGGCTCGCGCACAAGCACGGCTGGCACGTAGCCGCCGACGGTGCCGACTGGCGACGTGTCGTCCCGTCGCCCCAGCCGCAGCGCATCGTGGAAGAGGCGTCCGTGCGACGGCTACTGGGGATGCGTGCGGTCGTCATCTGCGGTGGCGGTGGCGGTGCCCCGGTGATCGAGGGGGACACCGGGCAGCTCGTCGGCGTCGAGGCGGTGGTCGACAAGGATCTCACCGCGGCCACCCTCGCTACGGACCTGCTCGCAGATCGGTTGCTGGTGCTGACCGACGTGAGCGCGGTCATGCGCGACTTCGGCACCTCAATGGCCAGTCCGCTCCATCACCTGACTCTCGCCGAGCTGGCCGGCATGCATTTCCCGGCTGGGTCGATGGGGCCGAAGATCGAAGCGTGTCGGCGCTTTACCGGACGCACCGACCGGCCGTCGGTCATCGGCGCCCTGGCCGACGCCGCCGCACTGCTCGCCGGCACAGCCGGAACCACCGTCGTGCCGTAACGCAGGATCCCCGCCCCTCAGGGTGGGGTCGGTGGTCGTGTCGGTCGGGGAGGCGGCGGAAATGACGACGTGTCCTACTGTCGCGATGGCGGCAGATGCCGGGGGTTACGGCGACTGGGCCACGGTCGTTGTGGACCGATGAGGGCGGCTGGTTCGTGTCGAGCGCTCCGCCCGGATCTTGATGCCCAGCAGCATTTTGCGCGTCATGACCATGGTGATCGGATCGAGGAGTTCGCCCGTCAGCCTGGCCGCCCCACGGGCGCGCAGCGACCTGCTGCGCGACACGAGACGACAGCGCCGCGGGCCATGTGGGCGGATGTGGAACGACCAGACCGCGTGCCACGGTTCCTCGAGCAGGACGATGGATCGGCCTGGCTCGATTCGGCCGACCTCGAGGGCGAGGCCGTCCGGCATCCCGAGCCAGCCGCGGCGTACGAGTCGCACCTCGTCACCGACGGCCAGATGCTGCCATTCCGGACGGATCTCGTCGGCATTGTGGATATCCAACCCGAGTGCGTTCTCGATCCCTTCGTAGCTGTACATCCCGCCACGGCCCTGACCGATCTGGACGAGCCAGCACCACACCTCCTCGGCCGGAGCCTCGACCGTCACCGCCCGGGTGATGACCACGGCGGGCTCGGGGACGAACTCGTCGCCCGGCAGCACCGCGCGGCATTCGGCCTTGGTGGCACCCCAGTTGCGCAGTGTTGTCCGCGCGGCCACCAGTAGCGTTGCCGTTGCTCCGGCAAGAACAAGTCTGGGCACCATGCCCCAAGCCTCGGTCCGCAGGCGGCGCGCAGCCAGAGGCCGAAGGTCCCTTCCTGCGTGGACCGACCGGCGAGATGAGATCATGCGCCGCGGTACTGCACAACTGAGGAGGCACCATGAAGGCTCGCGAGATCATGACTCGGGACGTTGCGACTGTGCACACCGCGACCTCGGTGCGACACGCAGCCGAGCTGCTGACCGAACGCGGGGTCACGTCCCTGCCGGTCCTCGATGACGACGATCGTGTCGTCGGAATCGTCAGCGAGGTCGATCTCATTCGCGATCGGATGCCGCATGACCCGCGCAGCCACTTGCGGCCGGAGGCACACGAACAACCCGACCCGGCCCGGCTCGTGCGTGACGTCATGAGCGGGGTCGTCGTCTGCCTTGGGGAGAACGCCGATTCCGCGGATGTGGCCGCGCTGATGCTCGAGAACCACGTGCGCGCCGTGCCGGTAGTGGACGGCGGCCGTCTGGTTGGCATCGTCAGCCGACGGGACCTGCTACGAACCCTCCTCCGGGACGACGACGCCATCAGAACTGAGGTGAGTAGTCGCTTGACCGACTACGCCGGAGAGAGCGGACGGTGGACGGTGGATGTCAACGACGGAATCGTGGCGATCAGGGGTCGATTCGATGGCTCGACCGAGGAGATCGTGACCGTGCTCGCGCGCACCGTGCCTGGGGTCCTGCGGGTGCACACCTACCATCCAGCTGTCTGACCCGGGCTTCGCCGCCGTGCTGAATTGAGCCGCTCGCCGCAGCAGGTGACGATGCGGGCTGCGCGCGACGGGCGGCACGGGGACCGTCGAGAGCCCGCCGTAGAACAAGCGCTTGCCCAGCTCGATCAGCCCCAGGTAGCCGACGACCATCGCCGCCAGGACGACGAAGAAGCCGACAGGCAACGAGTGGAAGCCGAGTGTGGCGGCCAGTGGGGTAGCCGGCAGCAGTGCGCCGACTGCCACCACTCCGAGGGCCGCGAGCGTCACTGGCACGCTCGCGTGACTGCGGAAGAACGGGATGCGGCGGGTGCGGATCGCGAAGATCACCAGCGCTTGAGTGGCCAGGGACTCGACGAACCAGCCGGTGCGGAACTGGGTCGGCCCGGAATGGAACAGCCAGATCATGACGCCGAATGTGGCGAAGTCGAACAGGGAGCTGATCGGCCCGAAGCAGAGCATGAACCGGCGGATGAACCCGATGTCCCAATGCGACGGCCGACGCAGTTGTTCGTCATCCACCCTGTCAGTCGGTATCGCGAGCTGGCTGGTGTCGTAAAGCAGGTTGTTCAATAGGATCTGGGACGGCAGCATCGGCAGGAAGCCCAGGAACAGCGACGCGCCGGCCGCGCTGAACATGTTCCCGAAGTTGCTCGACGTCCCCATGAGCACGTACTTGATCGTGTTCGCGAAGATCCGCCTGCCCTCGACGACGCCGTCGGCGAGCACGTTGAGGTCCTTCTCGAGCAGGATGACGTCCGCGGCATCCTTGGCCACGTCTGTGGCCGAATCAACCGAGATGCCGACATCGGCCGCGTGCAGGGCGAGCGCGTCATTGACGCCGTCGCCCAGGAACGCGACGTCACCCCCGCTGCGCCGTTGGACGCGCACGATGCGCGCCTTCTGTTCCGGGCTGACCCGGGCGAATACGGTGGTCGTGGCAATCGCCGCGGCGAGGTCTCCGTCGGCGAGCTTGTCGATGTCGGCGCCGGTCAGCGCTCCGCCCTCGGCGAGGCCGAGGTCGCGGCAGACCTTGATCGCGACAGCGGCGTTGTCGCCGGTTACCACCTTCACCGTGATGCCGAGGTCAGCCAGGCGGGCCAATGCCTGCGCCGCGTCCTGCTTGGGTGCATCCAGGAACACGAGGAAGCCGACCAGCGACAGATCGTGCTCGTCCGCGGTCGTCACGGTACTGGCGCCGGGTCTCGGGCGGGTAGCTACGGCGACCACGCGGTTGCCGGCAGCGAATTCGGCCTCCAGCGCAGCGTGGGCGTCGGTCGGCAGGTCGGCACAACGCTCGAGAACCGACTCGGGAGCGCCTTTGGTCACGAGAGTCTGGATGCCACGATCGTCGCGAACCAGAGCAGAGGCCATCCGGCGCTCGTGGTCGAAAGGCAACGCCGCGATCTCGTGGTAGTCGATCAAGCCGGCGCGTTGGCCGGCCGCTGCGGGCGAGTTCCACAACGCCTGGTCCAACTGGTTGCCGCCGACCGCGCGGCCTTCCTCGACTGTCACATCGCACGAGAGCAGGGCCCAGTGCAACACCGTTTTCGTCCGCTGTCCATGTGCGGGCACGGCGCGCATGAAGCTGATGTGTCCATCGGTCAGCGTCCCGGTCTTGTCCGTGAAGACAACGTCGACGTCACCGAGGTCCTCGATGCACACCAGCCGTTTCACGAGAACCTTCCGTAGGCTCATCCGCCGCGATCCGGCCGCCAGGCTTGTGGACACCACGGCCGGTAGCAGTTGCGGGGTAATACCCACGGCAATCGCCAACGAGAAGAGCAGGGCGTCGATGACGGGCCGGTGCAGGGCCACGTTGACGACGAAGATCGACGTGGTCAGGGATCCCGCCACGTACACGAGCAGCATCGAGAACCGCCGGAGCCCCACCTGGAACTCGGTGTCGAGGTGATGGGTGCTCAGCCCGGTGGCGATCTTGCCGAACTCAGTGCGCGGCCCGGTCGACACCACGACCCCGCGACCACTACCCGCCTGTACGACCGTGCCCATGAGTGCTGCCCCAGTCAGGTCGCCGAGCGCGGTGCCTTCTGCGACGGCAGCGGTGGCTTTGTCCACCGATAGCGACTCCCCGGTGAGCACGGACTCACCGCATTCGAGCCCAGTCGTGGCGAACAGCCGGATATCGGCCGGCACGATGTCGCCGAGCCGTAGGTCGACCACGTCGCCCGGGACCAATTCGGTGACGTCGACCTCCCCCGGAAGTCCGTCACGCAGCGTCACCGTACGATGCCGAATCTGCGAGTGCAGGGACTCGGCTGCCTTTTCGGCCCGGTACTCGTTCACGAAGCCGAGCCCCACCGACAGCGCGACGATCACCCCGATGATGACCGCGTCGCCGCGCTGGCCGACGAAGTACGACGCGATGGCGGCAACGCCGAGCAGGCCGAGCAGCGGGGATCGGAGCTGATGCCACAGCACCGACAGCGCTCGCGCGCGGTGCGTCGCCACGGCGTTCGGGCCCCACTGCCGCAATCGGTGGGCTGCCTCCTCAGGACTCAGACCGGTCTCGGTCACGTCCAGTCCGCGCAGCACCGCGTCGGCGGGTCGCGTCGAAGCAACGACGATGCCGAGGCAGTCGGGTGCTGACGTGGGCCGCCTCGTTGTCGAGGCAGTCATGATCCGCCCCGTCCGAGATAGGAGTGCACGCTTCCAGGAGAACGCAATTTCGAGCCCGCGCGCAGGGTCAAAGGGCCCACCACACAAGGGACCAGTGCCGCTGCCGCCGGACGAGCCACGGAGCGATTCTGGACTTGATGACGTGGCCGCCGACAAGGGAACAGGGATGACGATCAAGAGCGAGATCCTGGTTGGCGTGGACGGCTGTCCCAGCAGCGACGCGGCGGTTGTCTGGGCAGCCGGCGAGGCCGCGAGCCGTGGCCTCGGCCTCGCGCTTGTGCATGCCCTTGACATGAACTCGATCGGACTTGGGCTCACCACGGCGCCCCTGCGGAAGTTGCTGATCGAGACTGCCCAACCGACGATCGACCACGCGCTGGAACTGAGCGCCGAACACCAGCCGGGCGTGCCGGCCCGGGGGCGGGTGATGATCGGGTCCGCTACGCGAACGCTGCTGCGCCTGTCCGAGCAGGCGCAGCTGACCGTGGTGGGTCGCACCGGTCGCGGTGCCCTGGCTCATCTGTGGCTCGGCACGGTCACCCAACGCGTTCTGGCGCATGCGAGTTGTCCCGCCGTCGCGGTTGGCGGCGCGGATGCCACGACAGCGGGGACGGTGTCGCGAATCGTCGTGGGGATGGGCGAGGGCCCAGACCAGGACTCCGCGCTGGAGTTTGCGTTCAGCACAGCGCAACGGCGCTGCGTTCCCCTCGAAGCGCTCCACGTGCTGGCACATTCGCCGTCCGGGTCCGACGGATTGGTTGACGATCCCTACCCAGAACACCAGGACGCCGAGGAGCGCCAGGCCAAGGTGCTCAGCGAGTGGCGCGCAAGCTATCCCGGGGTGCCCGTGACATCCGTCGTTCGTAGCGGTCACGTGGGGGACGTCTTCGCAGCGCTCTGCCGCCCCACAGACCTGCTCGTGCTCGGCCATCACCGGCCCGCGCCGTATTCCCCCCGCCAGCTCGGCCGCGCGGCCAGCGCAGCTCTGCACAACACGACGTGCTCTGTCGCCGTCATTCACCAGGCTGCGGCGAACAGCGACGAGTACGAATCGTCTGCCATGACGAACGAGAAGGGACACGGACATGCGGAATGACCCGAGCGGCGCTGTCGTCGTAGGTGTCGATGGATCGACGGCGGCTGCCAAAGCCCTGGAGTGGGCGGCCGACGAGGCTGAGCGGCGCGGCGTGGCGCTGGTCATCGCGTACGCGGGGCATCTCGCTTCTCGTGCCGTCCTGGCCGAGGGCACGGCGCGGTCGGCGCTCCAGGAGATCTGCGCCTACGGTAAGGAGGTCCTCGAAGACGCGATGGCAACGGCGCTTGAGGACCGTCGACTGGTCGACGTCACGACTGACCTACGCGAGGTCGATCCGGCAGACATGCTGATCGAACTCAGCGAGACAGCATCAGCCCTGGTTGTCGGCCGCGGCAACGAGGGGCCGATAACTCGGTTTGTCTTCGGCTCAATCACTCAGCGTGTCGCTGCACACGCGCACTGCCCGGTCGTCGTCGTCGGGCCGGACGCCCCCCTGCGCAACAGCCAGACAGTTGCCGTGGGCGTTTCCGACTCCGAGAGTGGTACGCGGGCTATGCGGTTCGCGTGCGCCGAAGCCTTGGTGCGCCATGCGAACGTCCGGGCCGTGCGTTCGTGGACAGAGTTGAACTGGGCGCGCCCCGGGTTCCCATTCCCGCCGGAAGCGTCGTTCACGTCACTCCAGGATGGTGAACAGGCGATCCTGGACAAGTGCGTTCGTGCGGCCCGGGACGCCTATCCCGGCCTCAAGATCGAAGGCCTGCTGACCGAGCAGCCGGCCTACGTCGCTCTCGAGACTGCTGCCGATGCAGCCGACCTGCTCGTTGTCGGCTGCCGGCGCGAAGAGGGCAGTCACCTGCCTCGCCTCGGCCCGCTCGCTTCGTGGCTGCTCCATCACTCTCGCTGCCCGGTGGCGATAGTGGGTCGCTCTACGGCCGTAGCGACGGCCGAGGAGAAGGCCGTCGCTACCGCGCAGGTGCTAGACACCTCAATCGCCCAGTTCGCTACCTCGTGACCAGGGAGTTCGCCATGACCGCACCAAGTGCCGACAACTCGACCCTGCGCTACCTCTGTGATGTGGTTGCGCACGAGGAACACCGACCGGGTTTCCGGCCACCGGTGCCGCCGGGGCCAGAACGCGTGCGCGACGTCATGGTCACGTCAGTCGTCGCGGCGCACGAGGGTGCCCTGTTCAAAGAGATCGTCGACGCCCTCATCCGCAACCGCGTCAGCGCGGTCCCGGTGATCGATGAGAATCGGCGGGTGCTCGGAGTCGTCTCCGAGTCCGACCTGCTTGCGCGCGTCTCGAATGCACACCTCGCGCTCCCGCGCGGACACCGCCTGTCCGGGCACGGCGAGGAACGGCGCAAGCTGCACGCGGCGACCGCGAGCGAGCTGATGACCTCGCCGGCATATGTCATCGCGCCGCATGCCACGATCAGCGACGCAGCCGGGCATGCCGCACGGAGCCGAGTTCGCCGCCTGCCTGTCGTCGACGAGGACGGTGTGCTCCTGGGTATCGTGTCGCGCTCTGATCTGCTCCTGGCGTTCCTACGCCCGGATGACGAGATCCGTGACGACATTACCCAAAACCTGCTCGTCGGCGCGTTCCTGCTCGACCCGAACGCCGTGGGGGTCGAGGTGGCCGAGGGTGTTGTGACGATGCGCGGGCAGCTCGAGCGCAGGTCGGTCGCAACTGAGCTCGTGGACAACGTGCGCAGCTGGAGCGGCGTTGTCGACGTCGTCGACCAACTGACCTACAAGATCGATGACATGCAGCCCACGCCCGTGCCTGCCGTCCTGTACTGATCCGGCGCTACGTGTGGCGGATCTCCGCGCCGTACACCGCGGCCTGAGTGCGCCGCTCCATACCCAGCTTGGCCAGCAGCCCAGACACATAGTTCTTCACTGTTTTCTCGGCGAGGACAAGCCGCTCGCCGATCTGGCGATTGGTCAAACCCTCGGTGATGAGCCCGAGAATCTCGCGCTCGCGGTCGGTGAGGGACGTCAGCCGCTTGTCCTGCGGCGCACCTTCGCGAAGCCGCTGGAGCAGGCGCCCGGTCACTGCCGGATCGAGCAGCGACTTGCCCGCGGCCACCTGCCGGATGGCCTCGACCAGGTTGGCTCCGCGGATCTCCTTGAGCAGATAGCCGGCCGCGCCGGCCATCACGGCGGCAAACAGGGCGTCGTTGTCGTCGTAGGAAGTGAGGATGAGACAGCGGATCTCGGGCAGGGACGACCGGATGTCGCGGCAGACGTCGATACCGCTGCCGTCCGGCAGTCGCCCGTCCAGGACAGCGACGTGTGGCCGGGAGGCGGGAATGCGGGCCAACGCCTCGGCGGCTGTGCCCGCCTCGCCGACGACGGTGATGTCGTCCTCGGCCTCGAGCAGGTCGGCAATGCCGCGGCGCACGATCTCGTGATCGTCGAGCAAGAAGACCCGAATCGCTTCGGCGGCCGGTTGCCCGCTCACGTCAGGGGAATCGTCCATCGCAGATGGGTTCCTTCCGGGTGGGCCGCTGATCGGTCCAGTGTGGCAGCACCGATGTCCAGCGAACCGCTGTGCCATCTGGTGCTCCCGGCGACAACGTGTCGCCAGGGCACAGGCCTCTATGCCGCTTCAGTGATGACGTCGACCAATCTACGCCTGCGGGTCAGTGGCGTGGCCGAGGCGCGACCGATTCGTATGAGCACGTGCGGGTGCATCGTCAATCGCAGCTCGTGACGGAGCAACTCGTTGGTGCGGGCCACCTCGATGACCTGAGTGAGCGGGCTGGCGGTGTAGCCGCGCGCCGCGACCTCGAGCAGCATCCGCTCCAGCGCCTCGCCACTGCGCAGCCACGCCATCCGGTCGTCCTCGCGCGCGCCGAGCAGCAGCAGACACTGGTTCAGGCTCGAGCGCGTGCGAGTCGGGAGCGATCCGGTCCCCCGCATGTCGAAATCACGAATGGGCAGATCGTCCTGTGCGTCGCCGTCGACGTGCGGCACCGCAAAGGCCGGCACCCCGTCGGTCCGGCCCGGGTCATCACTGGTCCACGCCCGCAGCTCGGCACGGTAGGCGGGGTCGGCGTTCTCGATGTCGTCGGCCCATTGGCTCAGCCGCGCCGCCGCGAGCCTGTCTTCCGGGCGCACGATCGAGACGACGTCGGAACCTTCCCGGTTCGCCGCATCCACGAGCGCGGCGACCACGTCGGCCGGCACGACTTCTTCGGAGAAGTGCCTCCGGTTGGTCTGGCGGACGTCGATGGCTGGATCGAGGACGCCGATGTCGTCCGTATCGCGGTCAGCCGACCCGCCGATGACGATCCGGGCGAGCAGGTCCTGGCCGGCCGGGTCGGGAAAGCGCTCGACGTGCGTGGCGTAGCCGGCTGCGGCCAGGGCGACACGCGCGTTGAAGAGGGCACATCCACAGCTGATCAACAGTTGCCGGCCGCGCGGATCCAGCACCCGCAGTTGGCGCGTCCAGTCGGCCCGGATCTCCAGGGCCCCAGGGGTGAGGACGAAGTGCCAGGGTTGGGTGTTGTGCACGGATGGAGCACGGGTCGCCCGCACGGCCGCGCGCCGGAGGGCTCCCGCCAATGCCGTCGCGGTAGTTGCCGCCATGTATGGGTCCCTGTTCGCGAGCCTGCGCGATGCCGCGCACGATGTCGTCAAATCTGCCGCGACGGCACGGCGGCTGGGTAGGGACGAAGGTCATCTCGGACTGGGGGAGCATGGCCCCCCCAGCAGGGACCCGTGCGCCTGCTACCGGTGGACGCCATGAGCAACACTCGAGAAGTCGCGACGAGCAGCGAGGTGAGGCGGATGCACGGCGTGCCACAGGTCAGCGCCGCTGCGAGGGTGACTATCGAGGGCACCACCTCGCGCGTCGCGATCGAGGACGGGGGAGCCTCATGCGGCCAAGCCGTGGTGGTCAACGACAGTCGCTTCCTGCAGCTGACACTCGAGATCGCGCGGGGGCACCTTCCGGTCACGGCCCGCCGTGAGCTGGTGAACGCCGTGTTCGCGTTGCCGGAGTTAGCAGCGTCGCGCATGGTCCAGGCGGCCATCCCGATCGGTGACGCCGAACTGCTGGCCGAGCTCCGCGCGCGCTTGGCCGATGTCCATACCCGCGCGGCAGGTTCGACGTGCTTGATCGACGCGACGACGGAACTGTGACCCCCATGACCGAACCGGCTGTTCTGTCGCGGGCCGGACTCGACGAGTTGGTCGTCGTGTTGATCAGCGAGGGGTACCGGGTTGTCGGGCCGACCAAACGCGACGACGCGATCGTGCTGGCTGAACTCGATTCCGGCCACCAACTGCCGTCCGGGTGGGGTGTCGAGAGCGCCCCGGGGCACTACCGGCTCATGCGTCGAAGCGACGCGGCGGTTTTCGGGCATTCAGCCGGAGCGCAGTCCTGGAAGCAGTTCCTGCATCCACCGCGGCAGCAGCTGTGGTCATCGGACCGTGCCGGTTTCACCCCTGCCGTCCAGGAACCCGTTCGGTACGCGTTCCTGGGTGTGCGGGCCTGTGATCTTGCTGCCATGGCCATTCTCGGCACTGTGCTCGGCGGTGGCGAGCACCGCGACGGGTCGTTCGTCAACCGCCGGCAAGGGCTGTTCGTGATCGCGGCGGGCTGCACCGAGCCAGGTGGCGTGTGCTTCTGTGCGTCGATGGGAACCGGTCCTGCGCCCGGGCCGGGGTATGACCTCGCACTCACCGAGCGCATCGACGAAGCCGGGCATCGGTTCGTCGTCCAGGTCGGCACTTCCGAAGGCGCCCGCGTTCTCGACATGCTCAGCCACCGCGCCGCGACACAGCTCGAGGCCGACGACGCGCGTACCGCTGTGCAGGCGGCCGCGGAGCAGATGGGACGGCAGATGCCCGCCGGTGACATCCGGGCGTTGCTGCGCGACTCGCGCGAGTCGCCGCACTGGGCCGAGGTCGCCGATCGGTGTCTGACGTGCGGCAACTGCACGATGGTCTGTCCGACGTGCTTCTGCACCACGACCGAGGACGTCACCGATCTCAGCGGCGAGCACGCCGAGCGCTCGCAACGCTGGTCGTCGTGCTTCGAACTGGACTTCTCCCACCTGCACGGTGGCAACGTGCGCGAGTCCGGGGAAAGCCGTTACCGGCAGTGGATCACGCACAAACTGAGCACCTGGCACGACCAGTTCGGCACGTCGGGCTGCGTCGGCTGCGGTCGGTGCATCGCCTGGTGCCCGGTCGGGATTGACATCACGGCGGAGGTCGCGCGCCTCGACGAGCTGCGCACTACCGCGGTGGCTGGAGAGGACGAGTCTGATGGTTGCCGTTGAGCAGCTAGCCGGCTTCGCGCTGTTGGACCGATTGAGCGATGCCCACCGAGTCATGATCGCCGAGGCCGCGCAGCCAGTCGATATCGCAGCGGGCAATCGGTTGTTCGACGAGGGCGAGCCGGCCTTGGGTTGCTGGCTGATCCGCGCTGGCGAAGTAGCGCTCGCCACGTCGGTTCCCGGCCGCGGCCTGACCGTGGTGCAGACCCTGGGCCCGGGCGACCTGTTGGGTTGGTCGTGGCTGGTGCCGCCGCGTCGGTGGCACTTCGCGGCCACGGCGCAGACCCCCGTCACGGCCTGGCGGCTGGACACGGATCGCCTGCGCGCCCTCGCCGAGGACGATCCTGGCCTGGGTTACCCGCTGGCGCTGGGGCTGTTCGAGATTCTCCTGACGCGCCTGCAGGACACCCGGGCCAGACTGCTTGACCTCTACCGGAGTCCTCGTGAGCGTTGACCTGCAACCGATGCTGCCGGTGCCCTACCGCGTCGTCGACCGACGCCCCGAAACGCATGACTCGGTCACCCTGCGCCTCGAGCCGGTCGGTCCGGCGCTCGCGCCGTTTCGGGCGGGGCAGTTCACCATGCTCTACGGGCGCGGCGTCGGCGAGATCGCGATCTCCATCAGCGGTGACCCGAGCGTGGGCGACGGTTGCCTCACCCAGACGATCCGCGACGTCGGGGCGGTCAGTCGCGCCTTGACCCGCGCCGAGAGTGGGGACGTCATCGGGGCACGCGGGCCGTTCGGCACCAGCTGGGGCCTGGACACGGCAATCGGCCGCGACCTGGTGATCGTCGCCGGCGGGGTCGGCCTGGCGCCGCTGCGGCCGGTGCTGCTCGGCGCACTCGCCGCGCGCGCCAGGTACGGACGCATCGTGCTGGTGGCCGGTGCGCGCAGCCCGGATGAGTTCTTGTTCCGCGACCAACTGGACGAGTGGGTCGCCGTGCCCGGCATCGACGTCATGCTCACCATCGACCAGTACGCCGACGGCTGGAACGGCCCGGTCGGCTTCGTCACCGAGCCGTTGGCCCGACTGGAGGTCGACCCCAGGCGCACGATCGCGTTCCTGTGCGGCCCGGAGCCGATGATGCGATTTTCGGCGGACGTACTGCTCGCCAAGGGCGTCGCGCCGGGCGACATCCGCGTCTCGCTGGAGCGCAACATGAAGTGCGGGGTCGGCTTGTGCGGGCACTGCCAACTCGGGCCACTGCTCGTGTGCCGGGACGGGCCGGTTGTCGACTACGCGTGCGCCCAACCACTGCTCGCCGTTCGGGAGCTCTGATGACCAGTCCAGCGACAGGTGTGCCGACACTGGCGGTGTGGAAGTTCGCATCCTGCGACGGCTGCCAGCTGACCCTGCTCGACTGCGAGGACGAACTGCTCGCCCTTGCCGGCGCAGTTCAGATCGCGCATTTCTCAGAGGCCTCGCGCCAGGTGCTGCCCGGCCCGTACGACGTGTCCCTGGTTGAGGGATCGATCACGACCCGCGCCGACGCCGAGCGCATCCAGTACGTGCGAGAGCAGTCGAATTTCCTGGTCACGATCGGTGCCTGCGCCACCGCCGGCGGCATCCAGGCACTGCGCAACTTTGGCGACGTCGAGGAGTACCGCGCCGTCGTGTACGCCAGTCCGCAGTACATCGACACCCTCGCCACGTCGACACCGATAGCCGATCACGTCGCCGTCGACTTCGAGCTGCGCGGCTGTCCCATCGACAAGCGTCAGCTGCTCGAGGTCATTTCGTCGTTCCTCGTCGGGCGCAAGCCGGACATCCCCGACACCAGCGTCTGCACTGAATGCAAGCGCCGCGGCCTGACGTGCGTGATGGTCGCCGATGGCACGCCATGTCTCGGGCCGGTTACCCACGCCGGCTGCGGCGCGCTGTGCCCTGCAGTAGGTCGCGGCTGTTACGGCTGCTTCGGCCCGATGACCGGTGCCAACCTGCCGGCCATGATCGGCCAACTGCACGCGTGCGGAATGAGTCCCGGCGCGGTGGATCGTGTCTTCGCTACCTTCAACGTCGCGGCGCCGGGATTTGCACGAGGGAGGACCGCGGATGACGGCCCGACGTAGGGACTTGCAGGTGCGCGCGCTGGCCAGGGTCGAGGGCGAGGGCGCGCTGCGTGTCGTCGTCGAGGACGGCCGAGTCGAGCGCGCGGAGTTGCGCATCTACGAGCCGCCGCGCTTCTTCGAGGCATTTCTGCGCGGCCGCCAGCACAGCGAGGTCACCGACCTCACCTCGCGGATCTGCGGCATCTGCCCGATCGCGTATCAGACCTGCGGATGGCAGGCGATGGAGCAGATCTGTGGTGTCGTCGTCGACGCGCAGATCGCGGCGCTGCGGCGGTTGCTGTACTGCGGCGAGTGGATCTCCAGCCACGCGCTGCACATCTATCTGCTGCATGCACCGGACTTCCTCGGCTACCAGGATGCGATCGCGATGGCTGAGAATCGGCGCGAGATCCTCGAGCGCGGGCTGCACTTGAAGAAGGCCGGCAACGCGATTCTCGAGACCGTGGGCGGCCGGGCCATCCATCCGGTCAACACGCGGGTCGGCGGATTTCACCGCGCACCCACCAAGGCTGAGCTCGGCCCGCTGGCCGAGCAGTTGCGCCATGCGCTCGACGACGCGTTGGCGACGGTCGCCTGGGTCGCGACGTTCGACTTTCCCGATGTCGAACTCGACCACGACCTGGTGGCCCTTCATCACCCGGACCGGTACGCCATCGAGGCGGGCGAGATCCGCTCGACGAGCGGCCTGGCGTTTCCCGCGAGCGAATTCGCCGAGCACGTAATCGAGAGCCAGGTACCGCACTCGACCGCTCTGCACGCCGCACTCGACGGGCACCGCTACCTGGCCGGCCCGCTCGCGCGCTACACGTTGAATTCCGTACAGCTCTCGCCCGTCGCGCGCCAAGCAGCCGCCGATGCGGGACTCGGGCCTACCTGCCGCAACCCGTACCGCAGCATCGTGGTGCGCGCGGTAGAGACGGTCTACGCCGTCGACGAGGCGTTGCGGATCATCGACGCATACGAGCGTCCGGAGGTACCCGCAGTCGACGTGCCGCCGCGGGCCGGCGTCGGATACGGCGTCAGCGAGGCACCTCGGGGACTGCTGTACAACCGCTATGAGATCGATGCCGAGGGACTGATCACGTCCGCGACGATCATCCCGCCCACGTCGCAGAATCAGGCCGCCATCGAGGACGACCTGCGCCGCATAACAGCCGATAACCTGCACCTCGACGACGCCTCGTTGACGGCGTTATGCGAGCGCACCATCCGGCACTACGACCCGTGCATCTCCTGCTCCGCCCATTTCCTCCAGCTCACGATGGACCGACGGTGAGTTACCGGATTGCCCTCATCGGTGTCGGCAACCGCTACCGCGGCGACGACGGCGTCGGGCCGGCCGTAGTAGCCCAGATAGCCAAGCAGCAACTGCCCGGGGTCACCTGCACCGTGGCCAGCGGCGAACCGACCGAACTGATCGAAGCCTGGCAGGGCACTCAGTTCGCGGTGCTGGTGGATGCGGCGGTCTGTGATCCGTCGGCCCCCGGACGCATCCATCGCACAGTGGGCGAGTCATGGCACGAGTCCAGGGCTACCAGTTCCCACGGGTTGGGCGTTGCTGAGGCAGTGCGGCTCGCCGAAGCGCTGCACCGGTTACCCCCGCGGCTCGTGGTCTTTGCGGTGGAAGCCGCCGATACGGGATTTCGTCTCGGTCTGTCGGCCGAGGTCGAGGCCGCGGTACCGGCGCTCACCGCGGCGGTCCTGGCTGAACTGGGAGAGCGATCATGACCAAGCACGAACATGACAGTGGCGAACAGGCGAGGCCGGCCCGGCTGCCGCGCGCGGCGTACGAGAAGGAATTGCTACGCCTGCAGGGTGAACTGGTCATGATGCAGGAATGGGTGCGCACGACCAACGCGCGTGTTGTGGTGTTGTTCGAGGGGCGCGACGCCGCGGGAAAGGGCAGCGCGATCAAGCGGGTGACCGCCTACCTCAATCCGCGCATCGCACGCATCGTGGCCCTGCCGGCCCCGACCGAGCGGCAGCGCTCCCAGTGGTACTTCCAGCGCTATATCGAGCACTTGCCCGCGGCCGGCGAGATCGTGCTGATGGACCGGTCCTGGTACAACCGCGCCGGGGTCGAGCATGTGATGGGTTTCTGCACTCCAGAGGAGCACAAGCGGTTCCTCGCGCAATGCCCGGTGTTAGAACGTCTGCTCATCGACGACGGCATCCTGTTACGCAAGTACTGGTTCTCGGTCAGTGACGCCGAGCAGGAACGCCGGTTCCGATCCCGGCTGAAGGACCCGATGCGCAACTGGAAGCTGTCGCCGATGGACCTGGAGTCGTTGCGGCGGTGGGAGGACTACTCCCGCGCCAAGGACGAGATGTTCGTCCAGACCGACTCCACCGAATCGCCGTGGAACGTGGTCGAAGCCGAGGACAAGCGCCGCGCCCGTATCAACATGATCGCGCACCTGCTGTCGAGCATCCCGTACAGCGATGTCGACCGAGTGCCCCTGACGCTGCCGGCGCGGCCCAAGGCGATCAATTACGTCCGGCCGCCGCGCGAGCTCTACCACTCGGTCCCCGACCACGCCGCGACGCTCGAGTAACGGGCTTATCGCACCGGCTCGACGATCCGGCGTCGCACCTGGCGAGCCTGCCACTTGGCGAGGATTCCGACGACGGCAGCGGCAATCAAACACGGGACGAAGTCGCGCGGACTCAGCTGCTCGGTCCGAAGTAGTTCACGTAACGGGAGCCAGGAGACCGCCAGGACGGCGAGGACGATGTTGAGCGCCACCGCCGCGAGAAGCAGCGGATTGCGCTGACCGCCTGCCTCGCCTGTCGGACGCGGGCGAAGAGCAAGTGCGACTATGAGTTGGCTCAGCGTCAGCGCCACAAAGATCGTGCTCTGCCACGGGCGGTCCACTTCGTGGGCGTACCAGCCGGCCAGCAGGCTTGCTGCGGCGATCACCGCACCGAGCACACCCACGCGGCGCGCGGTCGCGCCGTCGAGGAGTTGTTGGTTGCGCGGACGCGGCGGGCGGGCCAGTACGTCGGCCTCGGCAGGCTCGTTGCCCATCGCAACACCGGGCAGACCGTGCGTGAGGAGGTTGACCCAGAGAATTTGTCCGGCTTGCAATGGCAGGGCGAATCCGGCGAGCGGTCCGAAGATCATGATTAACACCTCGGCCGTGCCGCCTGCCAGCGCGTAGTGCAGGAACCGGCGCAGGTTGTCGTAGGCGCGACGTCCTTCGCCGATCGCGAGCACCATCGACGGCAGGTCGTCACCGGTCAATACGAGGTCGGCGGCCTGCTTGGCGACTTCGGTGCCGGTGCCGCCCATCGCCACCCCGATGTCCGAGGCACGCAGTGCCGGCGCGTCGTTGACCCCGTCGCCGGTCATGGCCACCACCTCGCCGCGGCTGCGCAACTGCGCGACGATCGCCGTCTTCTGCTCCGGCCGCACCCGGGCGTACACGTCGTCAGGCTCGATGCCGACGGCCTTCGCCACGGCCCACGCGGTGGCGGGGTGGTCGCCCGTGATCATCACCGGCCGCACACCCGCGGCGCGAAACGCGGCGACGAGCGGGCCGGCTTGTGCTCGGGGCGGATCGGCCAGGGCAACGAGGCCGAGCAACTGCCAGCCCGCACCCTGGTTGGCGGCGACGGCCAGCACGCGCCGGCCGAGACCGGCGAGCCGAGCGGCCGCCTCCTGCGCACCAGGGGCATCGGCGATGTCATGCAGCACCGCCTCGGGAGACCCCTTGCACAGCGTCAATCCCCGCCCGTCCGGACCGGCCTGCGTGGTGCACATGCGAGCAGTCGCGGCGTCGAATGGGACCTCCGCGATGCGCGGAAGGGACGTGCGCAGCTCAGCAACATCGATGCCGGCATCAGTTGCCGCCACCACCAGCGCGACCTCTGTCGGATCATCCCGTGCTGCCGGCGAGCCGTCGACGGTGGCACACGCGTCGTTGCACAGGACGGCTGCCTCGAGCAGGCTGCGCGCCGCCGGCGGGTTCGTCTCAGGCCACAGTTCAGCGAGTGACATTCGCCCCTCGGTCAGGGTGCCCGTCTTGTCCGCGGCGAGCACGGTCACCGACCCGAGTGCCTCGACCGCGGCCAGCCGCCGCGTCAGCACGCCACGGCTGGCCATCCGTCGGGCAGCCATGGCCAGCGAGAGCGATACGACCGCGGGCAACGACTCGGGGATGGCGGCCACGGCCAGGCTGATGGCCAGCACGAGGCTGATCTCGACGGAGCGACCGGACGCAAGGCTGATCGTCGCGACTGCCGCCGCGGCCACGGCGACGGCGATGGCCAGGCGGCGACCCAGCGTCGCCAACTGCCGCTGCAGCGGCGTCAACACCCGCTCGGCATCTCGCAGTGACTTCGCTATGCCGCCAATGGCGGTGTCGTGTGCCGTGGCATCGACCACCGCGTCGCCACGGCCCCGGGTCACCACGGTCCCGGCGAAGACCCGCTCACCGATGAGTTTGACCGTAGGAATGGATTCGCCGGTGAGCATCGACTCGTCGACCTGCATCGATTCCGCGTAGTCCAGCCGCGCGTCGGCGGCCACGACGTCGCCCGCGGCGAGGCGCAACACGTCTCCGCACACCACCTCGCGCGCGTCGACGTCGCGTGGCGTGCCGTCGCGTACGACAGTCGCATGAGGCGCAGTCAGGTCGGCCAGGGCAGTCAGCGCCCGGCCCGAGCGGACCTCCTGACCGGCACCCAACGCGGTGTTGATCACGACGACAGCCAGGATGACGGCCATATCGGGAAGATCGCCCACCGCGGCCGTCAAGCCCGCGGCGACCAGTAGCACCACGATCATTGTGTCGGCGAGCTGTCCTCCGATCGCGCCCATCCACCCGACGGTTCGACCAGCGGGGCAGTTCATTTCGGCCGTCTGCGACGAGTTGACGTGCGGCCTGGCGTTCGCTCAGCCCGGTGGCGCTCATGGTTCAAGCCTCGTCCCCGCAGGCGTGGTGAACCAGGGGACGAAGGTCCGTAACAGGCAGGACACTGGGCGCTACCCGAACGGCCCCGGCCGCGCGACCCTAGACCTATCCGTGGGAGGAGCCATCATGAGCGACCACAAGATGTACGCGGTAACCGGAGAAGCGGTGGCGGTGAGTGTCCGCCGCCAAGGCCCGACCCCGGAGCGGTACCGGACGGCGTTGGAGCGCTACCTGGCGGCAGTCGCATATAAGCACCACGACCACGACGACCAGGACCACGACCAGGGCCACATCCAGGACGACGATCACGGCCACGACGCTGCCGGAACCGCGAGCGGCCACCACTCGCCGCTGTGGCGACTGTCCGACATCCAGGTTCGCGACGTGATGACCCGCGAGGTCGTCTCGGTGCGTGCGGACGTCGGCTTCAAAGAGATTGTGGCCGCGCTCGCCCAGATTCGGGTAAGTGCTGTGCCGGTCGTCGACGGCGAGGGACGGGTGCTCGGTGTGGTGTCCGAGTCCGACCTGGTCACCAGGTTGATCACCGGCGGACCGTCTGGCGACCGCGTGCCGGGCAGGCACGGCGAGCGCCGCGACATCCGCCGCAAGTCCGTGGCCGACACGGCAGGCACGCTGATGACGTCACCGCCGGTGACGATCCGTCCCACGGCCTCGCTCGTCGAGGCCGCCCGGACCGCCGCGAAGGCTCACGTACGAAGGCTCCCCGTCGTGGACGACGAGGGTGTGATCGTGGGAATCGTGACCCGGGTGGACCTATTGACCGTGTTCCTGCGCGAGGACGACGAGCTTCGCGATCTCATCAGGAAAGAGGTTCTGACGTCGCGGTTCTGCGCCGATCCCTCCACCGTCGAGGTCGTCGTGGAGGACGGTGTGGTCACGCTCGGCGGGCAACTGGAACGCCGCATGCAGATCGCGCCGCTGGTTGAGGCGGC
Source organism: Actinomycetota bacterium (assembly GCA_030853345.1). Classification (GTDB taxonomy): domain Bacteria; phylum Actinomycetota; class Actinomycetes; order Mycobacteriales; family Jatrophihabitantaceae; genus QHCC01. The sequence continues at coordinate 33,456 of JALYVG010000113.1, forward strand.
CCGCGCCGTCGCCGGCGTCGTCAGCGTGCACAACGAGCTGACCTACCGCGTCGACGACAGGATCTACCCGGTCGTACCTGGCCCGATGTACTGACGGCGCGGACACTGTCACGGTAAAGGTGCCGAAGGCCAGCACCAGCACGCTGCCCCTTGACGCATCTCCTCAGGGACCCGGCACGCCCGTGAACCCTCGTCCGTTCTGCCGTGCTAGGACGCTGCGAGGGCTGCAGTACCGGCCGCGGGCGGGGCAACGAGAATCGACGGTCGACCGGCCCGACGCGCCCGCCGGTCCGCATGCAGCAGAGCGAGAGCGGCGACGACGACGAAGGTCCACATCGCCGCCGAAATGACGCCGCTGCCGCCGGTGGCCGCCTTGGTAGCGCCGGTCATGTTGTACAACCCGTGCCAGGCGGCCACGGCGAGGATGCTGCCGGTGCGGTTGTAGATCCAGGTCCACAACACGGCGCCGCAGGTCAGGCCGAACACGAACACCGGCAGCATGGCGATCGAGAAATCCTGGTAGCTCTTCAGGAAGAAGAACTGCGGGATGTGCCAACCGGCCCAGAGCACGGCAATGATCAGGCTGGCGGCGATCGGCCCGAAGCGGCGTTGCAGCTGGGGGAGGGCGAAACCTCGCCAGCCCGTCTCCTCGCCGAATCCGTTCACCAAGGCGATGATGAGGGCTACCCCCACGACGCCGAGGCCGGCGGATACTCCGCTGAACCGGGCAAAGTCCCCGCGCGGCGGTAGATCGGCACCGGCTGCCGTCAGCACGCCCAGGACAAGGAAGAAGAACGCGAGAGGGCTGAGCACAATGGCCCACCAGCGCCACCCGATCCGCCACCGGACCATACGAATCAACAGGTCGCGGATCCCGTCGCGTCCGGTCGTGAATGCCGTGACGACGAAGGCGGCGAGCATCGGCCCGAGCAGGCTCGGAAGATGGGTGGGCCAGCCCTGTCCCTGTGCGACGGTGTGCCCGGAGGCGGCCCAGGGAATCACCCACGCCCAACTGATCGCGTACGCGAGTGCGAAGAACGTCACGACGGGTCTCGGGTCAAAGCGGGTCAGATCGGTTGTCGCCACTGGCGGTTGCGTCACGGTCGTGGACGGCGTGCGATGTGTCATGGCGGCCCTAGTGCGAAATGACGGGCTGGCGGATGATCGTCCGGAGCCGTTCCGGGGCGGCCCGGCGCGGATCACCGAGATAGATCTCGTGGTGCTTCTGCCGATGTGAGTCGGCGTGGTCGAAGGCGAAGCCGTGCTCGGCGATGAATGCATGCAGGCGCGCGATCGTCGGCCCTTCCGCGGAGTACGGGCCGATGTGCAGGATCTGCGCCGCGCGGCCCTCCGTGAAGGATTCGAACCGGACCTGATCCAGCGCGGGGAGTTGCTTCTTGCTCACTACGTCGTCGATGACATGGCGGAGCAGGTCGGGCGTGACCTCGGCCGGTTGCCGGATCATCGCAGTCCAGTCCCATGCCGACTTGTCGCCGAGATCGAACACCCTCATGTCGGCGGCCCACCAGAGACCTTCGAGCGGTCCGACCTTGTGGTCCGCGCCGCCGGACCGCTTGATGGCGAACTTCAGAGAGTAGGACAGGGTGAACAATGCCTGGACCGCGTGCTGATACTTGCGACTGGTGTTGGGGTCGCCGTGACCGTCGATCATCAGGAAAGGCAGATCGGGGACGTCGACCATCTGTGGGGAGACATCAGCCCGGTACAGCGCCGTGATATCACGGTCAACGTCAAGATCGCTCGGCATCGGGGAGTCTCCGCTCGTCGGCGTGTTTCAGGGGCTCGCGACCGCGCGACCGTTCGTCGCGCGGTCGATGTCGGTGTCGATCTCGGCCAGATGACGTGCGGCATCGCGCGACTCACGGGCGAGGAAGCTGCCGAGTTCACCGATGGTGCTCATCAACGGTGCGGGGAAGACGACGGTCGTGTTCTTGTCGACGCCGATCTCGACCAGGCTCTGCAGGTTACGCAGTTGCAGGGCCAGCGGGTGGGCCATCATCACGTCGGAGGCCTCGCCCAGCGCCTTAGCCGCAAGGGACTCACCCTCGGCATTGATGATCTTGGCTCGCTTCTCGCGCTCGGCCTCGGCCTGCTTGGCCATGGCCCGCTTCATCGAGTCGGGCAGTTGGATGTCTTTGAGTTCGACCAAAGTGACTTCAACCCCCCAGTCGATAGTGGTGACGTCGAGGATCTGCCGGATGTCACCGTTGATGCGGTCGGTCTCGGACAGCGTCTCGTCGAGGGTGTGCTGACCGACCACCTTGCGCAGGGTCGTCTGCGCGATCTGGTCGATGGCGGTGCGGACATTCTCGATCGCGACGACGGACTTCACGGCGTCGACGATGCGGAAATAGGCGACCGCCGACACGTCGACGCTGACGTTGTCGCGGGTGATGATGCCTTGGGACTGGATCGGCATGGTCACGATCCGCAGTGACACGCGATGCAGCACGTCGACGACCGGGATGATGAGCCGCAGACCCGGATCCCGTGCCCCCACGAGCCGGCCGAACCGGAACAACACCCCGCGCTCGTACTGCTTGACGACGCGGATCGCCAGGGCGACTAGGAGCATCGCCAGTAGCGCGACGATGACAAATATCGCGATCGATACCTTCATGCAGCACTCGCCCTTCGGTCATACCGCGACCAACTCGTTGAAGTCCACCTCACCGCACGCGCGGCTCACGCAGCAGAGACCAACGTCCCGCGGATCCGGGCCGACAGTCATTGCGGCTCTGCGGATCGCCATTGCGGCGAGTCGACCCACCTCCACGTCCACGCGTCTGGGTCGCGTGCCTGCGAAAGCGATGCTGGAGCCAGGGCCAGGCGGTGCCCCCGGGCCTGACGGCCGCTGAGGAGAGGACCTTCGGCCCGACTGCCGGTGAAGCCTCGCGAGCAGACTGGCCTGGGAGCCAACTCTTACACGTCAGTGAGGTCGTCATGCAGCGTTTGACGCCGCTCGCCGCGGCATTTTTGGAAGCCGAGGATGAGGACAGCCAGGCGTCACTCGCCATCGGGTCGCTCGCGATCTTCGAAGGCCCACCACCGCCGTTCGAGGATTTCGTACGCTCGATCGAGGCCCGGTTGCCACTGATCCCGCGCTACCGCCAGAAGCTGCGCACGGTGCCGTTCGACCTGACGCCGCCGGCTTGGGTAGAGGATCCAGATTTCGACCTGGAATGGCACATTCGTCACACGGCGGTGCCCGCGCCAGGCGGCCCTGACGAGATCGGTCGGCTCCTGAGCCGGGTCATGACGCAGCGCATGGATCGTAGTCGCCCGCTCTGGGAGTACTGGCTGTGCGAAGGGCTCAGCGACGGCAAGTGGGGACTGCTGTCCAAGCTGCACCACAGCATGGTCGACGGCGTGTCGGGCACGGACCTGTACCGCCTCGTACTCGACGCCGACCCGAACGCGGAGCTGCCCGTTGTCGTCGATGACCGGCGGGTCGAGCCCACGCAGTCGACTGTGTCGTTCGTCGGCCGAGCGATGTGGGACTCGGCACGCACGCCCGCGCTCGGCGCCCGTGCCCTGCTGCGTGCGTTCGCTTCGCCCCGGCGTCTGGTCGCTCGCACTGGACAGACGGCCAAGGGGCTGGTGGCGCTGTCCGGCGCGCTGCGTCCGGCGGAGCGCTCGTCGCTCACCGGCCCTCTGGACGGGAGCCGCCGATACGCATGGACGTCCGTGCCCATGTCTGACATCCGCGCGGTGCGGCACCGCTTCGGGGTTACGGTCAACGACGTCTCGCTCGCGGCCATCACCGGTGGCTTTCGCCAGCTGCTGCTCTCGCGTGGTGAGACGCCGACAGCGCACACGTTGCGATCGCTGGTCCCGGTCTCGACCCGCCGGCCGGGACAGGAGTCGATACCAGACAATCGGGTGTCGCTGATGCTCCCGTATCTGCCGGTCGAGTTGACCGACGCCGAGTCCCGGTTGCGCGCGGTTCAGGCCGCGATCCGCGCGCTGCGCTCCAGTGGCGAACCGGTCGCGGGTGACAGCCTCACGACCGCGGCGGAGTACAGCATCTTCGCGCCCGTCTCATTGGCCATGCGGGCCTCCATGCACGTGCCGCAGCGCCAGATTTCCACCGTGACCACAAGTGTCCCCGGGCCACGCATGCCGCTCTATGCGCTGGGACGACAGATGCTCGAGGTGCTGCCGTACGTACCGATTGCCGATCGGGTACGCATCGGCGTTGCCATGTTCTCCTATTGCGACACGCTCACGTTCGCGGTCACCGCTGACTTCCACTCCGTTCCCGACATCCAGAAGCTGGTCGACGGTATAGCGGAATCTATGGCCGAACTGCTCGAGATTTCGCACGAGCCGGCCTGATCGGAGAACGAATCATGGCAACCGTCAACGGTGAGGTCGATATCCGAGCCACGCCACAGCAGATCCTCGATGTCATCGCCGACCTCGCGCAGTATCCGGCCTGGTCGTCGGTCCACAAGCGCGCGTCCATCGACCAGTTCGACTCGGACGGTCGCCCCATCCGCGCCACTATGGCGGTGACGGCGGCGGGACTGACGGACGAGCAGGTGTTGGACTACGAATGGACTGATCACGACGTCACGTGGACGCTGGTCAAGTCCGGCCAACAGCGCGACCAGCATGGCAGCTACGCGATTCGCCGGGCATCCCGCGGAGTGTCGCACGTGCGCTACGTCCTGGACATCACTCCGGCGATCCCAGTGCCGGGCTTCATCGTCCGCCAAGTCATGCGCAAAGCGGTAAGTGCTGCGACGGACGGACTGAGAAAGCGCGTCGAGTCGTTGCAGGAGAAATCATGATTCCGACGTCGGCGGGGCAGCCGGGCCCATGTCTGGCCGCTGCGTGAGCGCGTCGCCCGGCGCGAGCAGCGGGGCATCGAGCTGGGCGGTGCCTCGTGCGACAGCCACCCTCGCGTTCCCTGCGCGCGCCAGCTCCATCACGGGGAGATTCTCCGCGAAGAACAGAGCCGTGAAGTGCGTGATTGCGCACTCCTGAGCCCGGCGGGCAAGCAGCGCAACAAGCGCAGTCGCCAAACCGGCTCTGCGCCACTCCGGGGCGACCGCCACCGCGATCTCTGCCTGCCTCACGCCGTCGCCGATTCGCGGCAAGCTCGCGTAGCGGGCGATCGCGATGCCGCGTCCACCCGCGAACGCTGCCAGCGCGAAGCGGCTGGTGTAGTCAAGGTGAGTGAGCTTCTCGAGGACGATGTCGGTGATCTTCGGTGCGCCGCCGAGGAAACGTGCGTGCAGCGTCGCCGGGTCCGCGACGCGGATCGCCTCGGCAAGTTCCGGTGCGTCCGAGGGCACGACCGGGCGGACCCACACTCGTCGCCCGTCATCCAGCCGGAGCGCTTGCTCGTAGGTCTTGGGATACCCGGCTGGTAGGTCGGCGGTTCGAGGGCGGGGCCGGCGCATGCCCCTATCGTGCCCTGCCGGCGGACGGAGTCGAGCGCACGAGGTCTCAGCCCCGCCCGATCGCGAGGACCTGCTCGAATCCTTCGCGCAGGCAGCCGAGCATCGCCTGCGGATCGTCGACGGCTCCGGTGTCGATGTTGACCCCGACATTGCACGTACCGGCGTAGGACATCAGGGTCACGTTCAGTCCGGAACCGATGGTCGGCCCGAAGCCGTAGTAGCCGGTGACCTTCGCACCCGCCAGCCACACCTCATTCGGCAGTCCCGGCACGTCGCTGGCTACCACCTCGATGCGCTTGAAAATGCTGCTGAGATAAGCGCGGGGCAGCAGGTTAAGTCCGAACGCGATCTCCTGAGCGTGACCGAGCGCGGGCTCATGCCGCCACCGCCGCATGATCGCGGCTATGTGGCGAATCCGCTCGGCGGGCTCACGGATCTCGGCCGGCACTGTGATACGGATCAAGGTGATGCGGTTGCCGCCGATGGCATCGTCGCTCGCGCGGATGCTCACCGGCACGGTGAACCGCATCTCGCGCAAAGGCTCGCCGCGGCGGGTGTGATAGCGCTGCAACCCCTCGGTGAGTGCGGCGAGGTAGGCGTCGTTGAGCTTGCTGCCCGCCGCGTTTGCTGCCGCGTGCAATTCGGCGAACGGGACGTCCAGTGTCGCGAGCAGCCGTCCGGTGCGGCGCTGACCGAACACCTTCGAGGCCTGACGGTTGACCGGGGCAACGAACCGGCTGATGGAGAACGTGGTCGCCATGCCGCCGCGTGCCGTGGCAAAGGGATGACGTACCGCGCCGATAGCGCCACCGGGCAACGCCCGAACGACGTGTGCGAAAGCACCAGCTGCTTCGACGGCGTCGTCGCTGATCGAGTGCGCCGTCAAGGCGGCGGAGGAAACGTGATGCGCCTCCGGTTCGGCGGGCAGCGCTCCGGGCGGTGCCCCGTCCGGGCCGGCATCCACGACGAGGGCAGCCAGTTGAACGCCGCCGATTCCGTCGGTCAGCGAGTGATGCAGTTTCGTCACGAGGGCGGCACCGCCGTCGGCCATGCCCTCCAACAGGGTGAACTCCCACAGTGGCTTGGTTCGGTCGAAGCCACTCATCGCAGCCGTCCGGGCGAACTCCATCACCTCCGGCCAACCCCCGGTCGCGGTGACCCGCCCGCGACGCAGGTGGAAGTCGAGGTCGAACGACTCCGCCAACGTCCAACGCGGCGGACCGATCCGCAGCGGAGGCTCCTGCACGCGCATGCGCAACTTCGGCACCAGCCGGGTCAACCGGTCGATCCGGAACCGCAGCGTGTCCCAATCGGGGCTGCCCTCGAGGCGGATGACGGCGACGACGGTGGAACGAAGCACCGGGTCGTTCTCCATGTACCAGGCGAAGGCGTCGCTGTGCAGCATCCGCTCCTCGCTGGCTACCACCTCTATCGCCTTGGCGGGATTCCCGCGATCGCTACCGGTGGTGCGCGTCATGATCGCTCGATTCGTTGCTGTCGGGCAGTTGTCGTGCCGCTGGTTCCTCAGTGTGCGGCCCGCTCCGCGAGAGCGTTAGGGCCGAAAGACCGTGTTACGCGAGGCTGCGCATATCTGTTGTGGGCGAATTCACACGCCTCGCCCATGCTCGGAGGCTCGGGCGCGGGTCTCGCCGGGGGCCTTAGTCTCTAGCACGGGCCGTGCCCCGTTGGTTGCATGGAGTACTGCACAAGGGTCATCCGGGACGAGGCGTCGGGGTCATCCGGGAAGAGGCGTCGGCAGTGGCTGTCTACCTGGTCGTCGTGGTAGTCGTCTTCGGCGTGAACCTGCTGCCGGCATTCGGTCCTCCGACGTGGGCGCTGCTGGTGTTCTTCCACCTCAATCACGATGTCTCACCCGTCCTTCTGGTGATCCTCGGGGCGATCGCGGCAGCGGGCGGCAGATTGCTGCTGGCAGTGGCGTCCAGTCATCTGCGTGATCACCTCAGCAAGACCCGCCGCCGCAACCTTCAAGCGGCGGGCGCGATCCTGCAACGCGACCGCAAGAGGTCGATCGCCGGGCTCGGTCTGTTCGCCCTCTCACCGGTTCCCTCCGCGCAACTGTTCGAGGCGGCCGGACTCATCGGGGTGTCGCTGCTCCCCTTGACAGCAGCATTCTTCACCGGCCGACTTGTCTCCTACAGCGCGTACATCGCCGGCGCGAGCGCAGCGAAGAACACGAGCGCGGGCGCCCTGGTGGCCTCGTCGTTCACCTCACCGTGGGGGATCGCGGTGCAGGTGCTCCTACTCGTCGGGATCGTCGGCCTCACTCGAATCGACTGGGTTCGGCACCTGCAGCGGCCACGTCGGAACGGGCAGGTCAGCGACTGACCTGGGTGCGGCGCCCGGTCTTCCGCAGTTGGTGGATATTGATCAGGCGAGGTGCATGTTGATCAGGCGAGGGAGAGGAACAGTTTCTCCATCTTGCCGGTGTCTACGGTGTCCAATCCGCCGCTGTCGACTAGGCACTGCTTCAGTCCGGTCGAGATGATCGCGAACCCGGCTCGATCCAGGGCGCGGCTGACCGCGGCCACTTGGGTGACGACGTCTTCGCAGTCACGCCCCTCGTCGATCATTTTCAGGATCCCGCCGATCTGGCCTTGCGCGCGCCGCAGCCGTTTCACGATCTGATCCATCTCGTCGCGCGGTAGTTGGACCACGTCGCTCCTCCTCTGATTCACTCGTCATCAGCATACCCTGCGGGGTACCTTTTCATACCCATGGGGGTATAGGTATACTGAACTCGACTCGGGTCAGCCCGGGTCGCTCTAACCGACCGTTGACCGCCGAGGAGACCCCGTGACCGCCACCGTCAGGCACCGGAATCCGCCGGTCGCGCCGCGTAGCGGCGATCGTGGCTTGCTGGCACGCCTCGGCGCCTGGTCCGGTACCCATGTGCGGGTGGTGCTGGCCGGGTGGCTGCTCGTGCTGGGTGTGTTCGGGGCATTGGCACCCCAGGTTGAGTCAGCGCTGTCCGGAGCCGGCTGGCAGAACAGCGGCAGCCAGTCCGTGCAGGCGCGCAATCTGATCGTCAAGAACTTCGCGGGACTCGGTTCGACCGCACTGCAGGTCGTCATCCATGACAAGGCAAGTCAGATCGCCGCCGACCCGGTCGCGCAGCACGCCGTCACCCGAGCGACGGCGCTGCTCCAGGCGGACTCGCGCGTCAGCACCGTCGTTGCGCCTCGGCCCGGCATCAGTATCTCCAAGGACGGCCGGACTGCGATCATCCAGGCGGGCGCCAGGGCGAACCCGAACGACATGGTCCGCGCGGCTGACGCGCTCGTCCGGCCGATCACCGGACTGTCGAGCCCGACCGTCTCGGTGAACCTGACCGGGTCGAGCGCGTTGTGGTCCAACTTCAACAAGGTCAACCACTCGGCGATGATCAAGTCCGAGCTGCTGTCGTGGCCGGTGACGATGCTTGTCCTGGTGCTCGCCTTCGGCAGCCTGGTGGCGGCGGGTCTGCCACTCATGCTCACCTTGGTGGGGCTGGTGACTGCCGCTGGTGCGCTGGTGGTGTCGACCCATCTGGCGCCGGTGAGCATCTGGGCGATGAACTTCGCGATGATGTTCGCTCTCGCGCTCGGGATCGACTACGCGCTGTTCATCGTGGTGCGCTTCCGCGCCGCGCTGCATCGGCGAGCCGACGAACCAGACCAGGCCAGTGCGTCCATCGACGCCATCGCTGAGACAATGGGCACCGCCGGAAAGGCGGTCGCCTTCAGCGGGCTGACGGTTCTCGTGTCCCTGTCGACCGTGCTGCTCGTGCCCAGCCCGGCGTTCCGCAGCATGGCCCTTGGCATCATGCTCTCGGTCATCGCGGTACTGGCCGCCACCATGACACTGCTGCCCGCAGTTCTCGGCCGACTTGGCCGCCGGGTCAACTCCGGACGCCTGCGGTTGCCGGGGGCCCTGGACCGCGCCGAGGCCCGCGCCGAACGCCGCCGTACTGGCGACCCGGCCGGCGTTCGATCCGAGAGCCAGACGGTCTCGACCCGCTCACCGCATCCACACTTGCACCACTCGGTCACCGGACTGGAGCGCGTGCTGCACCACTGGGGCGCGATGCTGCACCGTCGACCTTTGCTATCCGGGGGTCTCGTGCTCCTCACGCTGGGCTTGCTCGCCTGGCCGGTCATGTCGCTGCGGACCGGGATGCCGAGCATCGCGATCATCCCGACGTCGCAGACCGCTCGGGCCGGCTACACCCAGGTCGTCGAAGCCTTCGGTCCCGGCGCGCCCGGCGCCCTGTCGGTGCTCACACCGAAAGCGCAACAGCGCAGCAGTGCGGCGATCCTGGGCAACGACGCCGGCATCGCAGCCGTACTGCCGGCAGGCAGCGCCAACGGCTGGACGATGACGCTCGCGATACCGACAACCGACGCCTCCGCAGCCGGGACGGGGGCCACGATCGATCGGTTGCGCGCCGAACTGCCGCCCGGGTCATTGGTCGGGGGAGCGGCAGCCGAGAACCACGACCTCGAGAACGTGCTGTCCTCGCGCACGCCGCTGGTGTTCGGGCTCTTGATCGGGCTCGGGTTCCTGTTGCTGCTCGTTGCGTTGGGTAGCCCCCTGGTCGCGTTCGTCGGTGTCGTGACGAACCTGGCCTCCATTGCGGCCGCCTTCGGCGTGGCGAAGTTGATCTTTCAAGACGGTCATCTCTCCGGCATCCTCAACTTCGAACCACAAGGCTTCGTCGACGCCTGGGCCCCGTTGTTCTTCGGCGCCATGCTGTCCGGCGTCGCGATGGACTACACGCTGTTCCTGCTCTCGGCCGCCCGTGAGCACTACGACCTCACCGGCGACCCGCAGCAGGCGATGCGGATGGCGCTGCGCACCTCGGGACGGGTTGTCGTCGCCGCAGCAGGCGTGATGGTCGCCGTGTTCCTGACCTTCGCCCTGTCCGGGCCGCTCGCCCCCAAGGAGATGGGCATCATTCTGGCGGTCGCCGTCTTCCTCGACGCGCTGTGCATCCGGATGATCCTGCTGCCCGTCGTGCTGCGACTGTCCGGACACACCGCCTGGCACCGCCCCGCCTGGCTGAACCGGGTCCTGCCCCGCGTCCGCTTCTCCCACTGAACCGAAGGGAATCACCATGAGCGCCTATGGACTCAGCGTTACCCTGCACGCCGACTTCGCCGACACCGTCGAGCGAACTCGTGCGGCGCTGGCCGAGCAAGGCTTCGGTGTGCTCACCGAGATCGACGTCGCCGCCACTATGAAGGCCAAGCTCGGCAAGGAGATGGAGCCCTACCTGATCCTCGGCGCATGCAACCCGCCGCTCGCGCATCAGGCCCTGCTCGCTGACCCGTCCATCGGGCTGCTGCTGCCCTGCAACGTCGTCGTCCGCACCATCGACGAGACACACACTCTGGTCGAGGCCATGGATCCCGGCGTTATGGTCACCGCCACCGGCAACCCGGACCTGGCCGACGTGGCCAACCAGGCCCGGACCCGGCTGCAGGTTGCCCTCACAGACCTCTCCGCGAAACAGGCCGCGTCATGAGCGACTCGATGACGGTGACCCATCTCGGCGCCGACCGCTTCGCCGTCGAGATTCGCGGCCACACCGTCATGGTCGACCAGCCCGTCGACGTGGGCGGCGAGGACACGGCGCCCACGCCGACCGAGCTGTTCATCGCATCCCTGGCCACGTGCGTCGCGTTCTACGCCCGCCGCTTCCTCGCCCGGCATGACATCCCGGCCGACGGGCTCAGCGTCACGACTGGCTACACCACTGGCGGCACACGCAACCGAGTCACCGACATCGGGATCCGAATCACTCCTCCGCCCGGACTTCCGATCGAACGCCGCGACGCGTTGCTTGCCGTCGCATCCCACTGCACCGTGCACAACACTCTCCACGAACCGCCCGCGGTGCAGATCACCCTCGTTTCTGAGGAGTTGGGGTGAGCATGCTTAGCCCATCCGCCAACGGAGGAGACCGGTCCTCACTGGCCATAAGTCCCCTGCGCACAGGGCCTTTGTCTCTGACTCGCCACGGCCGCGCGCCGGAGAATGGTCTTGGAGGCATCGCGCACAACCGGTGTCGACGTGGAGGTTGGTCATGAAGCGTCTGCTGGTACTGGGCGGCGGGACCGGCGGGACGATGGTCGTCAACAAGCTGCGCTCTCGGCTGGACCCTGGCGAATGGCACATCACGGTGGTCGACCGCGACAGCGAGCACCTCTACCAGCCGGGGCTGCTGCTGCTGCCGTTCGGCGGGTACGAGCCGCGCGACCTGGTGAAACCGCGCGAGCGGTTCATTCCGAAGGGTGTCGAGCTCGTCCTCGGCGAGATCGACCGAGTGGAGGCAGACGACAACCGGGTCGTTCTCCTCGACGGTCGGCAGCTGCCGTACGACTTTCTGGTCATCGCATCAGGCACTTCGCCGCGTCCAGACCAGACGCCCGGGATGACCGGCACGGAATGGCGCAAGAGCATCTTCGACTTTTACACCCTCGACGGTGCGGTTGCGCTGCGCGACAAGCTGGCGTCCTGGGACGGTGGCCGCCTGGTCGTGCACATCGTGGACATGCCGATCAAGTGTCCCGTCGCGCCGCTGGAGTTCACGTTCCTGGCGGACGCCTTCTTCGCCGGTCGCGGTATCCGCGACAAGGTCGACATCACCTACGTAACGCCACTCGAGGGCGCGTTCACCAAACCGATCGCGTCCCGGCACCTCGGCGGAATGCTGGCGGAGCGGCACGTCGCGGTGCAGCCCGACTTCGTCATCGACCGCATCGATGCCGAGACGAAGACCCTCGTGTCGATGGACGAGCGCGAGGTGCCGTTCGACCTGCTCGTCACCGTCCCGCTGAACATGGGTGCCGACTTCATCGCCCGCTCGGGACTGGGTGATGAGTTGAACTACGTCCCGGTCGACAAGCACACCCTGGCGTCGACGAAGTACGACAACATCTTCGCCCTCGGCGACGCGTCGAACATCCCCACCTCGAAGGCCGGCTCGGTCGCGCACTTCTCGATCGAGCTGTTCACCGAGAACTTCCTCGAGCACATCGAGGGACGGCCGATGACCAAGAAGTTCGATGGGCACGCGAACTGCTTCATCGAGTCCGGGAACGGCAAAGGTCTGCTGATCGACTTCAACTACGACACCGAGCCGCTGACCGGCCACTATCCCGTGCCAGGCGTCGGCCCGTTCACCCTGCTCGAGGAGAGCCGCGTCAACCACCTCGGCAAGCTCGGCTTCCGCTGGGCGTACTGGCACCTGCTGCTGCGCGGACGCCCGATGCCTGTCCCTGCCCTCATGTCGATGGCCGGCAAACACCCTGAGAACTGAAGGAGAACACCATGCCTGTCACACAGCTCAACGGTCACGAGATCCACGTCGACAGCGAAGGCTTCCTCACCGAGTACGACGAGTGGGACGAGGACCTGGCGAAGGTGCTGGCGGCCCAGATCGGCCTCGATCTGACCGACCAGCACATGGAGGTCATCCGCTTCCTGCGCGAGGACTACAAGGCCCAAGGGGAAACTGCCACCACACGACGCGTGCAGGCCGTGGGCGGTATCCCGGTGAAGGAGCAGTTCGTGCTGTTCCCCAAGAAGCCGGCCAAGAAGATGGCCTATATCGCCGGCCTACCCAAGCCCCACGGCTGCGTCTGAAATGGAGCCAACATCATGACACTCACCGACAGCGCGCCGGCGATCGTCCCGAACTTCGATGACGACGAAGAGACCGGCCGCAAGCTCGCGATCATCTGCTCCAAGGGCAACCTGGACATGGCGTACCCGGGCCTCGTGCTCGGCAATGCGGCGCTCGGCGAAGGCGTGGAGACGCACCTGTTCTTCACGTTCTGGGGCTTCGACATGATCACCAAGTCGCGGATGCACGACCTGCAGTTCAGCCCCGCGGGGAACACCGCGATGCACCTGCCCGGCCGCGATTCGCACATCCCGCAGACGCTGGCACCGATGCCAGGGATGACGGCCATGGCGACCCACATGCTGAAGAAGTCGATCGCCGACCTCGGCGTCCCCGAGGTGCCGGACTTCCTTGACCAGATCGTCGCCGCAGGCGGCCACCTCTGGGCCTGCCGCATGTCCGCCGACATGAACCACCTCACCGAGACCGATCTCCGCGACGATGTCGAAGGCATCATCAGCGCATCCGACTTCATCGAGAAGACGAACGGCGCCCAACTGCTGTTCATCTGATCACCGTCGGAGCCACAGCCCGAAGCGGACTGGCGCGAGTGAACACACTCGCGCCAGTCCGTTACGTCAGCGTGTCCGCATCGACTTGTCCGCGGGGAGCTTGGCCGCGATCGTGATGGTGTTCTGCGGCCGGGGGACACCCTGGCGGCACCAGATCAGATGGCTGGTGCGGGCACGGAGTTCGGTACCTCCTCGCGCGGCTGCGGCTGCGGCTCGGGCTGTGACTGCCACCGCGGCTCGCGATCCGCTATGCGCAGAACGACGCTCATCCACTTGGGTATCCACCAGTTGGCGTCGCCGAGCAGGCGCATCAGGGCCGGTACGAGCAGCGCCCGGATGACGGTGGCGTCGAAGATGATCCCGGCCGCGAGACCGATGGCAAGGGACTTGATCTCGAACCCGGGGCCGGATGAGAGGACGAGGAAGGCGAACATCAGGATGAGCGCGGCGCTGGTGACGAGCTTGCCGGTGCGCGCGAGCCCGAGCTCGATTGCTTTGTTGGTGGAGCCGGTCTCGTCGTATGCCTCGCGGATGCGGGCCAGCATGAACACCTCGTAGTCCATCGACAGCCCGAACAGGAATGCGAAGATCATCACTGGGATGTAGGCGGTGATCGATTGACTCGCGTCCACGCCCCAGATCGAGGACCCGTGCCCCTGCTGAAAGATGAACACGACGATTCCGTACGCGGCGGCGAGCGAGAACAGGTTCAACAGAACGGCCTTGAGCGCGAGGACGATCGACCGGAACGCCCGGGTGAGCAGGATCAGAGTCAAGATCATGAGCAACGCGACGGCGTAGGGGAAGCCGCCGAACAGCGCATGCAGGAAATCACGGTCGGTGGCGGCGATGCCGGTAAGCCTGCCGCCTGTCCCTTTGAGACTGGCGTTGACGCGGTCGACGATGCCTTGGATGCCGGGCGCGGCGCCATCGATCGCGGGGAAGCCCTCGACCAGCGACGTCGATCCGCTCTGCCACGCGCTCGGTGCCGCTGCCCCTACCACTCCGGGAACCGTACGCAGCCTCGCTGCGACCTGCTCGGCGTTGCCGCCGTT
>JALYVG010000121.1 GCA_030853345.1 Actinomycetota bacterium
GGTCCGACCGGGGATGGTCCGCGGGGCGCCCTGCCGCAACTCGACGAGAAGTCTGCCCATCAGTTCTGCGGCGGTTTCATCCGGCCGCCGCTGGCCACCTGCTGGCTTGAAGAATTCGACGGTGACCGACGGCCGCCTGGGCAGCCGAACCACGTCCGTGGTGCCGGTGACCCGGACGCAGACGATCCTGACCTCGGGTACCGCAAGCGCAAGTCGTCCGGCTCCGCTGCGGGCCCGCAATTCGCGCCCGAGTGACCGGGTCCCCTCGGGGAAGACGCCGATGCACGCTCCGGCGCTCAGCTCACGGACCGCGGTCTCGATTGCCTCGTCGTTGCCCTTGCGACGGTCGACCGGGATATGGCCCATGCCGTCCATCAGCCAACCGATCGGCCGCACCTTCCAGATCGTCGACTTGGCTAACGCGCGAATCTGCCGATGGTGCCGGGCCGCGACGGCGATCGCGATCGGATCCCAGTAGCTGTCGTGGTTGGCGACGAGCAGGGTGGCACCGCTCATCGGAAGGTGCTCGAGCCCGTGCACCTGTAGTCGCGACCACGGCCGCATCACCGGGGCGCACAGCCCTACCACGGCGCGGTACGGCCCCGTCATCGGCTCGGGCCGCTCCACAGTCATGGCGAGATAATGGCCTATTGACAGGCCGGTATGTCGTGTGGTCGTAAGTCACAGGCGCAGCCGGTAGACTGATCACAGTTGGCGGGCACCGATTGCCCGCGTATGCAGCTTCATCGTGACGCGATCACCGCGTCGGGCTCGTGCCAGAACCGCGACACAGAATCGCGGATTGCCGGGGCGTGCCACTGTCCCGAAGGATCATTTGTGCCC
This sequence comes from Actinomycetota bacterium, assembly GCA_030853345.1. GTDB lineage: Bacteria > Actinomycetota > Actinomycetes > Mycobacteriales > Jatrophihabitantaceae > QHCC01. The sequence continues at coordinate 844 of JALYVG010000121.1, forward strand.
CGCACTTCTTCGCGCGGTTCCGCCGCGCCTCGTTCCACTTCTGCTCATTCCACCTCGCGCGGTTCTGGGCCGCGCCGTCCCGCCGCGCCCCGCTACACCTCACGCGGCTCTTCCGCACCGCGGCGTCCGGCCGCGAACCGCTCCCTCTGGGACTCGCTGCCGGTGAGCATCGTCCCCACCGAGAATCTGGCCAGCTTCGCGGAGCTGGGACTCCCACGCGCGATCGTCACTGCCTTGTCGCGCAACGGGATCACGACGCCGTTCCCCATCCAGGCCGCCACCATCCCGGACGTGCTCGCCGAGCGCGACCTGCTGGGCCGCGCCGCTACCGGCTCGGGCAAGACGCTGGCGTTCGGCCTGCCGTTGATCGCCCGCCTGGCCGGTGCCGGGTCGCAACCACGCCGCCCGCGCGGGCTGGTGCTGGTCCCGACCCGTGAGCTGGCCATGCAGGTCACCGACGCGATGGCTCCGCTGGCCTCGGCGTGCGGTGTGTCGGTGCGGCTCGTCGCCGGCGGCCTGCCCATCGGCAAGCAGATCCAGTCTCTCGAGCGCGGCGTCGACATCCTCGTCGCCACCCCCGGCCGCCTGGAAGACCTGATCGAGCGTCGCTCATGCAGCCTGGGCGCGGTCGAGGTGACAGTGCTCGACGAGGCCGATCACATGGCCGACCTGGGCTTCCTGCCCGTCGTGCGCCGGCTGCTCAACCAGACGCCGGGCGGCGGTCAACGACTGCTGTTCTCCGCGACGTTGGACGGGGACGTCGCCACGTTGGTCGAGGAATACCTCGACAACCCTTCGGTGCACGCGCTCAGCACGGTCGAGGCATCGGTCGACACGATGACCCACCACCTTTTCCGGGTGCCGTTCGAGGCGAAGTTCGACCTCGTCGCGGCCATCGCCGCCCGCGAGGGCCGCACCCTGTGCTTCGTGCGGACCAAGCACGGTGCCGACCGGGTAGCTCGTAACCTCGCCCGCATCGGCGTTGCGGCCGGCGTCCTGCACGGCGGCCGATCGCAAGTACAGCGCAACAAGGCACTTGAGGCGTTCCGTGCCGGCTCGGTGCCCGTTCTCGTCGCCACCGACGTCGCCGCCCGCGGCATCCACGTCGACGACGTGACCCTCGTCCTGCACGTCGACCCGCCGGCCGACCCGAAGGACTATCTGCACCGCTCCGGTCGCACCGCGCGGGCCGGCGAGAGCGGCGTCGTCGTGCTGTTGACGACGCCGGCCGAGGAACGCGACGTGCGAAAGATGCTCGCCGCCGCGGGTGTGCACCCCGAACAGCGCGATGCCGTCGCAACCGATCCGGCGGTGCACCGCGTCACCGGGGCACGTGCGCCGAGCGGGGTCGCGATCCTCACGCCGCGCCCGCGGTCGGTCTCGCCCCGAGCCGACGGCAGCGTGCCGCACGTGGGTCGCGGCGAGCGGGCAGGCCGCAATGCGCACCGCCGCCCTCAGGCCGGCGCCCCCTCCCCGCAGCACGGTGAACGGCGTCCCCGCCGTACCCGCGCTCACTAGTCCGAAGGATTCCTGATGGGACAGCGAAACGATCTGCGCAACGTCGCGATCGTCGCGCACGTCGACCACGGCAAGACGACGCTGGTCGACGCGATGCTCTGGCAGTCCGGTGCATTCACCGCGCACCAGGCCGACACCGGCGACGTCAACGAACGGGTCATGGACTCCAACGACCTCGAACGTGAGAAGGGCATCACGATCCTGGCCAAGAACACGGCCGTCGATCACGTGATGCCCAACGGCGAGCGCCTGACGATCAACATCATCGATACCCCCGGCCACGCCGACTTCGGCGGCGAGGTCGAGCGTGGGTTGTCGATGGTCGACGGCGTGGTGCTGCTCGTCGACGCGTCCGAGGGGCCGCTGCCGCAGACCCGCTTCGTGCTGCGCAAGGCGCTGGCCGCAGGCATGCCCGTCATCCTGGTCATCAACAAGGTCGACCGTCCGGACTCCCGCATCGCCGAGGTCGTCGACGAGACCTACGAGCTGTTCCTTGACCTGGACGCGACGTCGGACCAGATCGACTTCCCCATCGTCTACGCCTCGGCTCGGGCTGGTCGCGCGTCCCTCAAGCGTCCTCAGAACGGCGCGATGCCCGAGGAGGAGGATCTGCAGCCGCTGTTCGAGACGATCCTGACGGCTATTCCCGCGCCGACGTTCACCGACGGCGCGCCGCTGCAGGCGCACGTCACCAACCTCGACGCCTCGCCCTACCTCGGCCGCCTGGCGCTGTGCCGGGTGCACAACGGCACGATCCGCAAGGGTCAGCAGGCCGCCTGGTGCCGCGCCGACGGGACCGTCGAACGCGTCAAGATCACCGAACTGCTCATCACCCGTGCCCTGGACCGGTTCCCGGCTGACTCGGCCGGTCCAGGCTCCATCATCGCGATCGCGGGCATCCCCGAGATCACCATCGGCGAGACCCTGGCTGACCCCGACGACCCGCGGCCGCTTCCCGTCATCACGATCGACGAGCCGTCGATCTCGATGACCATCGGGATCAACACCGCGCCGCTGGCGGGCGAGTCGGGCAAGAAGCTCACCGCACGGCAGGTCATCAACCGGCTCGAGGCTGAGCTGGTGGGCAACGTGTCCATTCGGGTGCTGCCGACCGAGCGTCCCGACACCTGGGAGGTGCAGGGCCGCGGTGAGCTCCAGCTGGCCATCCTCGTCGAGATCATGCGCCGCGAAGGCTTCGAGATCACGGTGGGCAAGCCGCAGGTGGTCACCCGCACCATCAACGGCAAGCTGCACGAGCCCATGGAGCGGATGACGATTGACGTCCCGTCGGACTACCAGGGTGTGGTGATCCAGTTGCTGGCTCTGCGCAAGGGCCGGCTGGAGCAGATGGTCGACCACGGCACCGGCTGGATCCGCATGGAGTACCTGGTGCCGGCCCGCGGCCTGATCGGCTTCCGCACTGAGTTCCTCACCGAGACGCGCGGCACCGGCCTGCTGCACCACGTGCACGAGCGCTACGACCCGTGGGTGGGCGACATCCGCACCCGGCCCAGCGGCTCGCTGGTGGCCGACCGCCGCGGCGTGACGACCAGCTTCGCGCTGGCCAACCTGCAGGAGCGCGGCACGATGTTCGTCGGCCCCGGCACGCAGGTGTACGAGGGCATGATCGTCGGTGAGAACTCCCGTCAGGACGACATGGATGTCAACCCGACGAAGGAGAAGAAGCTCACCAACATGCGGCAGTCCTCGAGCGACGTGCTGATCCCGCTCATCCCGCACCGGGCTCTGTCGCTGGAGCAGGCGCTGGAGTTCTGCCGAGACGACGAATGCGTCGAGGTCACCCCGTCGAGCGTGCGCATGCGCAAGGTGGCGCTGGCCCAGCAGGACCGCGAGAAGCTGCG
>JALYVG010000133.1 GCA_030853345.1 Actinomycetota bacterium
GCCTGCAGGTCGAGTGCTGCCCGGTCGTCGCCTATGGGGCGCTGCTACCACCAGCCGCCCTGGCCGTCCCCGGCCACGGGTGGGTGAACCTGCACTTCTCGTTGCTGCCGGCGTGGCGTGGAGCCGCGCCGGTCCAGCACGCGATCCTGCGCGGCGACGAGGTGACCGGCGCGTCCACGTTCCAGATCGAGGCAGGCCTGGACACCGGGCCCGTGTACGGCCTGATAACCGAGGCGATCCGGCCGGCGGACACTGCCGGTGACCTGCTGGGGCGGCTCGCCGTGAGCGGCGCGAGCCTGCTGAGCGCGACGATGGACGGAATCGAGGACGGCTCGCTGGTCGCCCATCCGCAGCCCGTCGACGGCGTTTCGGTCGCGGCCAAGATCACCGTCGCGCACGCGCAGGTGGACTGGTCCGCGCCCGCCCTGCACATCGACCGGTTGATACGCGCCTGCACTCCGGACCCGGGCGCCTGGACCGGGCTTCGTGGCCAGCGGCTCAAGCTCGGCCCGTCGCGGCTGCGCGGCTCCAGCGCACTGGCTCCGGGGGAGCTGCTCGTCGAGAAGACCGGCGTCGCGGTCGGCACGGCGACCAACGATCTCGAACTGGGCACGGTTCAGGCACCGGGCAAGCGTGCGGCCCCAGCCGCTGACTGGGCCCGCGGAGCGCGCCTCCAGCCGGGGGACCGCTTTGACTGACCGCCGCGGGCGCCGGCCCACCCGCGACGACGCCGACGCAGACCAGCCCCGGCTGGTCGCCTACGACCTGCTGCGCGCGGTGTCCGGCGAGGGCGCGTACGCGAATCTGGTGCTCCCCGGTCTGATCACCGACGGCGGCCTCGATCAGCGTGACGCCGCACTGGCCACCGAGCTCGGTTACGGCACCCTGCGCGCCTCCGGCACGCTCGACGAGATCCTCACCGCCTGCCTGGACCGGCCACTGGCCCGCGTCGACGCGCCGGTACGAGACCTGCTCCGGCTGGGTGCCTACCAAGCCCTGCGCACCCGGATCCCCACCCACGCCGCGGTGGCCACCTCCGTCGACCTTGCCCGGGCCACCGGCAACGGCCGCGCAGCGGGGTTCCTCAACGCCGTCCTGCGACGCGTGGTCACCTCGACCTGGGATGACTGGACCGACCGGCTCGGCGCCGATCGCAGCGCCCTGGGCCGGCTCGCACTGCACAGTGCCCACCCGCAGTGGATCGCCGCGGCGTTCGCCGACGCACTGGGCGGTGACCTCGCCGAGGTCGAGCGCGCGCTGGTGGCCGACGACCTGCGCCCGCAGACCCACCTGGTCGGATGGCCGGGTCGGATCAGTCGCGAGGAACTGGTGGCCGCGTCCGGCGGCGAGCCGGGGCCCTACTCGCCCTACGCAGTGCGGCTGTCGGCGGGCGATCCCGGGTCGGTGGCGGCGGTGCGAGATCACCGTGCCGGTGTCCAGGACGAAGGCAGCCAGCTGTGTGCCCTGGCGCTGGCCCGCGCGCCGCTGTCCGGGCGCGATGAACGCTGGCTCGATCTGTGCGCCGGTCCGGGCGGCAAGGCGGCGCTGCTGGCCGCACTGGCCGCCGAGCGCGGTGCGACGCTGCGCGCCAACGAGCTGCATCCGCACCGGGCCGAGCTCGTCCGGCAGGCCACCGCGGCCTGGGACGTCGAGGTCAGCGTGGGCGACGCGCGGTTCCTGCCCGAGACCGACGGCGGGTACGACCGGGTTCTGGTCGACGCGCCGTGCACCGGCCTGGGTGCCCTGCGCCGCCGTCCCGAGGCGCGTTGGCGGCGCACCGCCGAGGATGTCGCACCGCTGGCCGAGCTGCAGCGCGAGCTGCTCGCCGCGGCGCTGCGCCTGGTCCGCCCGGGTGGAATCGTCGGCTACGCGGTCTGTTCGCCGCACCTGGCCGAGACGCGCGACGTTGTGGCCGGCCATGAGCTGATCGACGCACGCGACAGCTTCGAGCAGGTCGAGCAGCTCGGCCACGGTCCGACCGTTCAGCTGTGGCCGCACCGGCAGGGCACCGACGCCATGTTCTGCGCGCTGCTGCGCCGCGGCTGACGCGCCGCGCCAGACCCACCCGGGCGGCCATAGACTGCGGGCGTGTCGCACCCCGGAGGATCTGAGCCGATGATCGCTCCGAGCATCCTGTCCGCCGACTTCGCCCGCCTCGGCGAGGAGGCCGACACCGTCTCGGACGCGGACTGGCTGCACGTCGACGTCATGGACAACCACTTCGTGCCTAATCTGACGATCGGGTTGCCCGTCGTGGAGAGCCTGCGCCGCGCCACCGATCTGCCCCTGGACTGTCACCTGATGATCGACGACCCGGACCGGTGGGCGCCGGGATACGCCGAGGCCGGCGCGGCCAACGTCACCTTCCACGTCGAGGCGGCCCGCGACGCGGTGCAGACCGCCCGCGCGATCCGGGCCGCGGGCGCGCTCGCCGGGCTGTCGGTGAAACCGGGCACCCCGCTGGCGCCCTACCTCGAGATCCTGACCGAGTTCGACACCCTTCTGGTGATGACGGTGGAGCCGGGCTTTGGCGGGCAGTCCTTCATGGCTGAGGTGCTGCCCAAGGTGCGGCTGGCTCGCGAACAGGTGAAGGCCGGCCATCTGCGGCTGTTCATCGAGGTCGACGGTGGGATCACCGCCGACACGATCACGGCCGCGGCCGAGGCCGGCGCCGACGTGTTTGTCGCCGGATCTGCGGTGTACGGCGCCGATGACCCGGGGAAGGCAATCGAGGCATTGCGCGTTCAAGCCCGCGCCAGCATGTGGACCTGAGCAGAGCAGCAGGATTGCGGGAGCACCAGTGCAGATGAACGAGGCCGAACAGGCCGCCATGCACCGCGCGCTGGCGCTGGCTGAACTGGTGCGCGGCCGCACCAGCCCTAACCCGCCGGTGGGCGCAGTGATCCTCGATGGCGACGGAAAGCTCGCGGGCGAGGGAGCCACCCAGCCCGCAGGCGGCGCGCATGCCGAGGTGGTGGCGCTCGGGGCGGCCGGGGATGCGGCGCGGGGCGGCACGGCCGTGGTCACCCTCGAGCCGTGCGCGCACACCGGCCAGACCGGTCCGTGCATCGAGGCCCTGCTCGACGCGGGGGTGAGCAAGGTCGTCTACGCCCTGGACGACCCAAATCCCGCGGCCACCGGGGGTGCGGTGAAGCTGCGCGATTCAGGGGTGCTGGTGGTCGGGCACGTCGAGACGGCCGCAGCGGCCGCGGGTGCGCTACGGCCGTGGTTGCACGCCGTGCGCAGCGGTCGCCCATTCGTCACCTGGAAGTTCGCCGCGACCCTCGACGGGCGGGTGGCCGCCGCGGATCTGAGCGCCCGCTGGATCTCCTCCGTCGCCTCCCGGATCGACTCGCACGCCTTCCGGTCCCGGGTCGACGCGATCGTCGTCGGCAGCGGCACCGTCCTGGCCGACGACCCGCACCTGACCGTGCGCGACGAGGACGACCAGCTCGCCGACTACCAGCCATTGCGGGTGGTGCTGGACCGCCGGCACCGGCTGTCGCAGACCGCGCGCATCCTCGACAACGCGGCCGAGACGCTGGTCCTCGATACCGCGGTGCCGCGGTTCGCGTTGAAGGCGCTCTACGACCGGGGCGTGCGCCACGTGCTGCTCGAGGGCGGCCCCACGCTGGCCGGCGCCTTCGTCGAGGCACGGTGTGTCGATGAGGTGATTGCCTACGTCGCGCCCACCCTCCTCGGCGCCGGCCCGAGTGCGCTGGGCCACGCGGGCGTCGGATCCATCGGGGAGGCGGTCACACTGGACGTCGACACGGTCACCCGACTCGGTGACGACGTGAAGATCGTCGCCCGACCGATTTGGGCGGCGGAAAGCGAAGGGGACGAGTAGCCGGTGTTCACCGGGATCATCGAGGAGATCGGCGAGGTCGTCGACGTCGAGGCGCACGGCGACTCCGCCGTGCTGTCGCTGCGGGCCCGGACGGTGGCCCAGGACGTCACCCACGGCGCGTCGATCGCCGTGAACGGGGTGTGCCTGACGGTCACCGGTTGGGCGGCCGACGGGCCGGCGACCAGGCTGGACTTCGACGTCATGGGTGAGACGTTGAAGCGATCGGTGATCGGCTCCCTGCGGCCCGGCGATCAGGTGAACCTGGAACGCGCCGTGCGGGCCGATGCGCGCCTGGACGGCCATGTCGTGCAGGGCCACGTCGACGGCACCGGCGTCGTCGTCTCCCGCGTCCCCGGCCACTCCTGGGACTCGATGCGTTTCGGGCTGCCCGGCGAGATGGCCCGCTTCGTGGCCGAGAAGGGCTCGATCGCCGTCGACGGCGTTTCGCTCACGGTCAGCGCTGTCGGCCCCGAGTGGTTCGAGGTCGGGCTCATCCCCGAAACGCTCCGCGCGACGACCCTGGGCGCCCGGCAGCCCGGCGACCCGGTCAACCTCGAGGTCGACGTCCTGGCCAAGTACGTAGCTCGACTCATGGAAACAACGCGATGAGCCTGCGGCTGGACAGCATCGAGCGGGCCATCACCGACATCAAGGCGGGCAGAGCGGTCGTCGTGATTGACGACGAGGACCGCGAGAACGAGGGCGACCTGATCTTCGCCGCCGAGCTGGCCACCACCGAGATGATCGCTTTCATGGTCCGCTACACCTCGGGCTACATCTGCGTTCCCATCACCGAGGAGGAGGCCGACCGCCTCGACCTCCCGCCGATGTTCCGGGTGAATCAGGACCGCCGCGGCACTGCGTACACCGTCACCGTCGACGCCCGCGAGGGGGTCTCGACCGGGATCTCGGCCACCGATCGCGCGCACACCATCCGGCTGCTGGCCAATCCGAACGCCACGGCCGCAGACTTCTCCCGGCCCGGGCACGTCGTCCCGCTGCGGGCCAAGGACGGTGGCGTGCTGCGGCGTCCGGGCCACACCGAGGCCGCCGTCGACCTGGCGGTGCTGGCCGGGTTAGCGCCCGCGGGGGTGCTGTGCGAGGTCGTGAGCGAGAAGGATCCGGGAGGCATGGCCCGCGCCGACGAGCTGCGGGTCTTCGCCGACGAGCACGACCTGGCGCTGATCTCGATCGCCGACCTGATCGCCTACCGGCGCCGCTTCGAACGGCTCGTCGAGCGGGTCGCCTCGGCACGGGTGCCGTTGCGCTACGGCGAATTCACCGCCGTCGGCTACTCGTCGAGCTATGACGCGCGTGAGCACGTCGCCTTCGTCTTCGGCGCCATCGGCGACGGCGAGGACGTCCTGGTCCGGGTGCACTCGGAGTGCCTGACCGGCGACGTGTTCGGCTCGCTGCGCTGCGACTGCGGTCCGCAGCTCGATGCGGCCCTGGCCACCGTCGCGCGCGAGGGCCGGGGCGTGGTGCTCTACATCCGGGGCCATGAGGGCCGCGGTATCGGCCTGCTGCACAAACTGCAGGCCTATCAGCTGCAGGACGCCGGGTCGGACACCCTGGACGCGAATCTCGAACTCGGCCTACCCGCTGATGCCCGCGACTACGGCACCGGCGCGCAGATCCTCGTCGACCTCGGCATCCACTCGATGCGATTGCTGACGAACAACCCCGCCAAGCGGGCCGGGCTCGAGGGATACGGCCTGCGAATCACCGGCCGGGTCCCGCTGCCCGCGAGCGTCAACCCCGAGAACATCCGCTACCTCGAGACCAAGCGCGACCGGATGGGGCACGAACTCGAATTCGAGGGGGACGGCACGTGAGCGGCCACGGGGCGCCCGAGCTGGCGGCGGCGCAGGGCGCGGCTCGCCTGCGGGTCGCGGTGATCGCCAGCCAGTGGCACACGACGGTGATGGACGGCCTGCTCGACGGAGCGCGCCGCGCGCTGCACGACTCCGCCGTCACCGACGTCACCGAACTGCGGGTACCCGGGACGTTCGAGCTGACGGTCGCGGCAGCCCGCGTGGCCCAGGCCGGCTTCGACGCGATCGTCGCCCTGGGCGTCGTGATCCGGGGCGACACCCCGCACTTCGACTACGTCTGTCAGGCGGCGACGGCCGGGCTCACGCTGGTCGCCCAGCGCACCGGCGTGCCGATCGGATTCGGGGTGCTCACCTGCGATGACGAGAGTCAGGCGCTGGCGCGTGCCGGCCTGCCCGACTCCGCCGAGGACAAGGGCTACGAGGCCACCGTCGCGGCACTGGCCACCGCCGTCGTGCTGGCGCCGTACTCGCCGGGTCAGTAGCGCGGTTGCGATGACCGAACCCGTCGATCCCCAGCCACCCGAGGCTTTGCGCTCCGGCGACGTCGACCTGGGCCGCCTGCTCGAACGGTTCGAACGCACGCTGCTGGGTGGCCCGCGCAGGTACGTCCGAGCGCAGCTGAGCGCCTCGGCCGGCATCGACCCGGCCGAGGCGCGCACGATCTGGCGCGCGCTGGGATTCGCCACGGTCTCCGACGACGACGTCGTGTTCACCGATGGCGATATCAGTGCGCTGCGCGACGCGAAGTCGCTGTCCGAGGACCTGGGCATCGACGGCGAGATGCTCACGGCGATGACCCGGATCCTGGGCCAGACGTTCTCGCGCCTTGCCGCGTGGCAGGGCCAGCTGCTGGTCGAGCTGGTGAGCAGCCGGCCGGACCTGCTCACCTCCGAGGAAGCGCTCACCGGCTACCTCGAAGCGCTGTTGCCCACCATCGAAGCCATCCAGACCTTCGTCTGGCGGCGGCAGATGGCCGCGTACTTCTCGCGGATCGTGTCCCACGCCACCGGCGAGATGGCCGACTCGGGCGGCGCCACCTCCGTCGTCGGTTTCGCGGACATGTCCGGGTTCACGACGTTGACCCGCAAGGCCAGTGAGGCCGAGTTGCGAGAGGTGCTCGAGGCGTTCGAGTCGCTGGCCACCGAGGCCGTCGGCGGGCACGGCGGACGCATCGTGAAGACGATCGGCGACGAGGTGCTCTTCGTCGCCGACAACCCGGTGGCCGGCGCCGAGATCGCCCTCGAGTTGCAGGCGGTGGCCAACGCCGACGAGCGGCTGCCGCCGCTGCGAGTCGGTCTGGCCGCCGGGCCGGTGGTGAACCGGCTGGGCGACGTGTACGGCTCGACGGTCAACATCGCCAGCCGGCTCACCTCGCTCTGTCGCCCGGGCTGGGTGCTCGTAGATCGGGTGATGGCTGAGTCGCTGCGCGACGACGAGCGCTTCGTGCTGCGCGGCCGCCGCCCGGAATCGGTGCGCGGCTACCACCATCTGCGCCAGTGGCGGCTGCGTGCGGCTGACGAGCCCCATCCCGGCGGGCACCGCGCAGGCCGCGGCCAGCGCCGGGCCCCGCTGCGCGCCCGCGTCGAACGCGCCACGGATCGAGCCGCCGAGCAACTGCATCACCGCACCGACTGAGCGGCGCCCGGTAGGCTGCGGCACGCAATGAAGACCTTCGAGCAGCTCTTCGCCGAACTCACCGAGCGGCAGCGAGACCGGCCAGACGGATCGGCCACCGTCGAGGCACTGGACGCCGGGGTGCATGCCCAGGGCAAGAAGGTCGTCGAAGAGGCGGCCGAGGTGTGGATGGCGGCTGAGCACGAGACGGCCGAGCGCACCGCCGAGGAGATCAGCCAGCTGCTGTACCGGGTACAGGTGATCATGTTGGGTAAGGGCGTGGCGCTCGATGACGTGTACCGACATCTGTAGGCCCACCGCCGCCACCCACACGCCTGCAGACGGGTAGACCATGCTCAGAATCGCTGTTCCGAACAAGGGCTCGCTGGCCGAACCCGCCAGTCAGATGCTGGCCGAGGCCGGCTACCGCCAGCGCACCGACAGTCGTGAGCTGGTGCTGATCGACGCCGAGAACGACACCGAGTTCTTCTTCCTCCGCCCCCGTGACATCGCGATCTATGTCGGTTCCGGGCGCTTGGACGTGGGGATCACCGGCGAGGACCTGCTGCTCGACTCCGGGGCGCCGGCCGAGCCGATCCTGCCGCTCGGCTTCGCCGCGTCGACGTTTCGCTTCGCCGGGCTGCCGGGCATCGCCGCCGGCGTCAAGGACCTGGAGGGCAAGCGGATCGCCACGTCCTACCCAGGAGTCGTCGCCGCGCACCTGGCCGACCAGGGCGTGAGCGCTGAAGTGATCCGGCTGGACGGGGCCGTCGAGACCGCGGTCCGCCTCGACGTCGCCGACGCGATCGCCGACGTGGTATCCACCGGAACCACCCTGCGCAACGCGGGCCTCGAGGTGTTCGGCCGGCCGCTGCTCACCAGCCAGGCGGTGCTGATCCGGCGGCAGGGCGCGCCGCCGACGGCGCGCGTCGACCAGCTGTCGCGCCGGTTGCAGGGAGTGATCATCGCCCGGCAGTACGTGATGATGGACTACGACATCTCCGATGACCTGGTCGAGAAGGCGGTCGCTATCACGCCGGGCATCGAGTCGCCGACGGTCTCGCCGCTGCACGAGCGGGGTTGGTCCGCCGTGCGGTCCATGGTCAAGCGCAAGCAGACCAACGCGATCATGGACCAGCTCTGGGACCTCGGCGCCCGCGGCATCATCGTCACCGACATCCACGCCTGCCGGCTATGACCGAGCAGCTGATCACAGCGCGTCCGGTGGTGATGGCACGGATCGGCTACGCCAGCGCCGTGACGGTGTTCGGGGTCTTCGTGGTCATCGCCGTCGTCATGCCGCATGCGAACGCCGGGGCGCACTTCGGCGTCGAGGACCAGGTGGGCACCGCCGTCCTGGGGGTCATTGTGGGCGGGCTGTTCCTCATGCTCACCCGGCCCCGCCTGGAGGCCGACCGCGAGTCACTGCGGCTGCGGTCGTTCCTGGGCGGCTGGCGCACCGTGCCCTGGGACGTCGTCGTCGGAGTCGAGTTCCCCAGCCGGGTCCGGTTCGCGCGGGTCGTGTTGCCGGGTGAGGAGACGCTCGCGATCTACGCGGTGCAGCGGCTGGACAAGCAACAGGCCGTCGAGGTCATGCGCCGGCTGCGGGCCCTGGTCGCGGCAGCCCACCCGGCGCTCTAGAGCGAGCGGTAGAGCAGCGGGTGGACGCCGTGCCGGTGCTGGGTGCCGTACTCGCCGTCCTGGTGCTGGTGGGCATTGGCTATGCGCTCTACCGGCGCAGAGACCTGGGCACGTCGGCGGGCCGGGCGACCTTCGACACCCTGCACACCGCCAGCCTGGCCGCACCGGGCCTGCGCGAGGGCCTCACTGAGCAGGGTGCCCAGCGCGCGGTCAAGCATCTGCGCGTCCTGCTCGGCACGGCGGCTGTCGCGTTGACCGACCGGTCCCGGACGCTTGCGGTCGACGGGATCTCCCATCACCACGCGGCCCAGGCCATCGATCACGCCGAACGGGTCCTGGAGCACGGGGCGACGGCGATCCTCGGCCCGCGCGACGTGTCCTGCGGTGCGCCGGACTGTCCGGTGCGCGTGGCAGTGGCGGCGCCGGTCGTCGACGGCGAGGCGGTGGTCGGAGCACTGGTCGCCTACGGCCGCGACACGTCCGCGATGCTCGTGCGTGCCGTCGAGGAGGTGGCCCGCTGGGTCTCCGGGCAACTGGAACTCGCCTCCGCCGACGCGCAGCGCACTGCGTTGTTGGCCGCAGAGCTACGCGCCCTGAGGGCCCAGATCAGCCCGCACTTCATCTACAACTCTTTGACGGCAGTCGCTTCGTTCACCCGGACCGACCCGGATCGGGCGCGCGAGTTGCTGCTCGAGTTCGCCGACTTCACCCGCTACGCGCTTCGCCGCGGCGGGGAATTCAGCACCCTGGCCGACGAGTTGCGCAATACCGAGCGCTATCTCGTGCTAGAACAGGCGCGCTTCGGCGACCGCTTGCGGGTCTCGCTGCGCGTAGCGCCGGAGGTGCTGTCCATCGCGCTGCCGTTCCTCGTCGTCCAGCCTTTGGTCGAGAATGCGGTGCGGCACGGACTCGAGGGGCACGCCGAGGCAGTGAGTGTCTCGATCAGCGCGCTCGACGACGGTGCGCACGCCCTGCTGGTCATCGAGGACGACGGCTCGGGCGCGAATCCCGATGTCATCCGGGCGGCCCTCGAACGGGGCGGGGGAGCCGAGGGCCCGCGCGGATCCGTCGGCCTGGGCAATGTCGACGCGCGGCTGCGGCAGGTGTTCGGCGATCCCTACGGGCTGGTGGTCGAGACCGCGCCGGCAGCTGGCACGAAGGTGAGCTTCCGCATACCCAAGTTCGCGCCCGGTGTGCGAGCGCAGCCCAGTGACGAGCGCCGGTGACGCGACCGCAACTGCGCGCCGGTGACCGCGACCGCACCTGCGCTTCGGTGCGGCCGACACGCGTCCGTATCGGGCCGAGCGGGGCGTAGCCTGCCCCAATGGCTGGCGGCCCGGCGATCGATGTTGATCTCCTGCGCGTCCTCATCGTCGACGACGAGGCGCCCGCCTGCGAGGACCTCGCGTTTTTGCTGCGGGTGGATTCCCGCGTGGGCAAGGTCCGCGCGGCCCACAGCGCCGCGCAGGCGCTGAAGTATCTCAACGACGAGCCTGTCGACGTGGTGTTCTGCGATATCAAGATGCCGGGGCTCGACGGGATGGAACTGGCCCGGGTCCTCAGCCACTTCACCGACCGGCCGCAAATCGTGTTCGTCACCGCATATGACCACCACGCCGTGGCCGCATTCGATCTGCAGGCCATCGACTATCTGGTCAAGCCGGTGCGGGCCGACCGGCTGGCCGAAGCTGTTCGTCGCGTCGTCACCGCGGGTAACCCGGAGCAGCCCGTGGTCGAGGACGAGACGATCTCGGTCGAGCTCGCCGGTGTCACGCGGTTCGTGCGGCGTTCCCAGATCCGCTTCGTCGAAGCGCAGGGTGACTACGCACGCCTGCACCTGGCCAGCGAGAGCCACCTTTTGCGCACGCCGCTGGCCACCCTGGAGGAGCGCTGGGGCGAGGCCGGATTCGTGCGGATCCATCGCAGCACGCTCGTCGCGCTGGCCCACGTAGACGAGGTACGACTGGCAGATGGCCGGTGCAGCGTACGGCTCGGCGACGACGTGCTGCCGGTGAGCCGTCGGCATACCCGGGAGCTGCGTGAGCGGCTGATCCAGTGACCGCGCAGCCGCCGGTGCGGCGGGTGCGGATCACCCACCCGCGCACCGAAGCCGTCCGTCGGGTGCCGACGCGTCCGGCCAGTCGTGAGATCGACGAGCAGACCCAGGTGGGCACGGTCTACATGGACTCACTCATCCGCAGCCAGCGGCGCCTGGCCGTGATGGTCTGCCTCACCGTCACGGCCATGCTGATGGGCACAGCGCTGCTCGGTGCGATGGTGCCGCGGTTCGCGCGACTGCACCTGCTGGGCGTGCCGCTGCCGTGGGTGGTGCTGGGCGCCCTCGTCTATCCGGCTCTGATCGCGCTCGCGGCCTACACGGTCCGCAAAGCCGAGCGCAACGAGCGAGCCTTCACCCAACTGGTACGGCACCGGTGAACGGTCACGGCGCCGCCGTCGCCGCGGTCGTGCTGGTGGCCCTCGCCACGATGGGCGCGGGTGCGTTCGGCCTGCGCCGGGCCCGCACGACCAGCGACTTCTACGTGGCCTCACGGGCTGTCTCGCCGCGGTGGAACGCAGCCGCGATCGGTGGCGAGTACCTGTCGGCCGCGTCCTATCTCGGCATCGCCGGGCTGATCCTCGCCTACGGCTACGACGTGCTCTGGTACCCGGTGGGCTACACCGCGGGCTACCTGATCCTGCTCGTGCTCGTCGCGGCCCCGCTGCGGCGCTCAGGTGCTTACACCCTGCCGGACTTCGCCGAGATCCGGCTCGGCTCGCTGGCCGTACGTCGGACGGCGAGCGGGCTGGTGGTGCTCATCGGCTGGCTCTACCTCGTGCCGCAACTACAGGGTGCGTCCCTGACCCTGGCCACCCAGACCGGCGCGCCGCACTGGCTGGGCGGCCTGGTGGTGTTTGCCGTCGTCCTGACCGCGGTGGGTGTGGGCGGCATGCGCTCGATCACGTTCGCGCAGGCGATGCAGTTCTGGCTGAAGTTCCTCGCCCTGCTTGTCCCGGCGCTGGTGCTTCTGATCGCCTGGCAGCACCGCGACGTCGGACTAGGTCGTGGCTATCCGACGGCTCCGCAACGCACGGTGGTGACCATCTCGAGCGAGACGACCGCGCGCCTGCCGGTGACCGAGCGCCTCGACGTGCGTGGCGGCCTGGACGGGAACCCGGCGCGCGGTCCGGTCACCCTCGAGGCCGGCGTGCACCGGTTTGCGCCGGGCAGTGTCGTCACCCTGCAGCGCGGCGACGTCGTCCCGGTCGTCACCGCGCTGCCGGCGCAGCGCAACGATTCGTGGCTGCGCCCGCTGGGCTCGGGCAAGGACCACCCGCTCTACGCCAGCCTGTCGTTGATCCTCGCGATCTGTCTCGGGACGATGGGGCTGCCCCATGTGCTGGTGCGGTTCTACACCAACCCCGACGGCCGCGACACCCGCCGGACCACGCTGATCGTCATCATCGCGCTGTCATCGTTTTACTTACTGCCGACGGTGTTCGGTGCGATCGGGCGTGCCTTCGTGCCGGACCTGCTGCTCACCGGGAACACCGACGCCACCGTGCTGCTGTTGCCGCAGCGACTGGTCGGCGGTGAGGCGGGCGTGCTGCTCAGCGCACTGGTGACGGCTGGGGCGTTCGCCGCGTTTCTGTCGACCGCATCCGGGCTGACGGTGTCGGTCGCCGGAGTCTTGTCGCAGGACGTGCTCGGCCGGCGGCATCCAGGGCGCCAGCGGGCGCAGCGCATCCGAATGTTCCAGCTTGCCGCCGTGGCCGCGATCGGAGTGCCGTACCTGCTCAGCCTGCCGAGCGAGCATCTTGGCCTCGCTGCCGTCGTGGGGCTGGCCTTCGCTGTCGCGGCTGCCACGTTCTGCCCGCTGCTGGTACTGGGCGTGTGGTGGCCGCGGCTTACCGACGTCGGGGCCATGGCGGGCCTGCTCGTCGGCGGGACGCTCGCCACCGCGGCGGTGCTCGTCACGATCACCGCCGGCCCAGTGCACGGTTGGCCGGGCGCGCTGCTCGAACAGCCCGCAGCGTGGGCCGTCCCTCTCAGCTTCGCGGCCATGATCGGCGTCTCGGTCCTCACCAGGAGCCGGGTGCCTTCCGACGTGGGCCGCGTGATGATTCGTCTGCATGCGCCCGAATCGCTCGCTGAGGAACTGCGCGACCTCGACCGTTCGGCGCATTGATCACACCGCTCGGCGCATCGGCTCCTCCGCATGGCGCTGTGATCGCCGCTCCGGGCGACTGACGGGCGCGTATGCGCTGCCCTCTGCTTGGCTCACTGGCACGGTCGCCTTAGTGAACCGGGCGCCGGTCCGACACCGGTGACCGCCCAGTCCTGTTGAGAGGAATCCTTGATGACTGTCAACCA
>JALYVG010000140.1 GCA_030853345.1 Actinomycetota bacterium
GGGCCCGCCCGCGCGGCGCCGCGCATCAGTCTGCGTCGGCAGCTTCGCGGGTCACGTCGCGGTCGCTGTCGCGGGTCGCTTCGGCGCGCGCCAGTTCCGAGCGCAGGAAGTCGCGAGTCGCCACCTCGCCGACCGCCATCCGGATGGCGGCGAGTTCGCGGGCCAAGTACTCCAGGTCGGCCTTGGACTGGCGGGCCTCGTCGCGGTCGGCGTCGAGGTTGACCCGGTCCCGGTCATCCTGCCGGTTCTGCGCAAGCAGGATCAGGGGTGCCGCATAAGCGGCCTGCAGCGACAGGATGAGGGTCAGGAACGTGAACGTGTACGGGTCGAAGCGCCAGTGCTTCGGTGCCACGGTGTTCCACCCGAACCAGATGATGATCGCCACGGTCTGGAACACCAGATAGCGTCCGGTCCCGAGGAACCGGGCGATCCGTTCGGTGAGCCGGCCGAAGGCGTCGGCGTCGTAGCGGTTGCGCAGGCCGCGGCGCTCGATTTTCGGCTGGTCCAGGCGGGGGCGTCGCTCAGCCATGGCTTACCTCGTGGCCGATTCCGGTGTCGCGCCAGTCCTCGGGCAGCAGGTGGTCAAGGACGTCGTCGACGGTCACTGCGCCGAGCAGTCGGTCATGGTCATCGACCACCGGTGCGGCCACCAGGTTGTACGTCGCGAGGTGGCGGGTGATTTCGTCCAGGGGCATGTCCGGGCGCAGCGGGTCGGGGTCGCGCTCGGCGATGCCGCTGACCAACGCCGAGGGTGGCTCGCGCAGCAGTCGCTGGATGTGGGCGGTGCCGAGGAAGCGCCCGGTCGGCGTCGCCTGCGGCGGGCGAACCACAAACACCTGTGCCGCCAACGCGGGGGACAGTTCAGGGTTGCGCACCAACGCGAGGGCCTCGGCCACGGTGGCGTCGTGCAGCAGGATCACCGGTTCGGCGGTCATCAGCCCGCCGGCGGTGTAGTCGCCGTAGGTCAGCAGCCGCCGTACGGGTGCGGCCTCGTCGGGCTCCATCAGCTCGAGCAGACGCTGCTGGTCGGCATCGGTCATCTCGCCGAGCAGGTCGGCGGCATCGTCGTCGTCCATGGCTTCGAGCACGTCGGCGGCGCGTTCGTCGGCCAGTGAATGCAGCAGTTCGACCTGATCCTCTTCACTCATCTCCTGCATGATGTCGGCCAGACGCTCGTCGTCCAGGCCGGCGGCGACCTCGCGGCGGCGCTTGTCAGGCATGTCGCGCAGGGCATGCGCGACGTCGGCCGGGCGCATCTCCGACAGCGTCGCCAGAAGCGCGTCGGTGCCCTGCGAGTTCTCGGTCAGGGCGAGACCGTCGACCTCGTTCCACGCCACCTGGAACAGCTGACCGCGCCGCCGCGGCGCCAGTCGAGCGCCGGCCGAGCGCACGGCCAGGCGACTGATCACCCAGTCGCGGGCCCGGTTCTGTTCCATCCCGACGTCGGCAATGCTCACCGACTTGCCGCTGTCGACGATGGTGACGCTGCGGTCGAGCAGCTCGCCGAGTACGAGCAGCTCGTTGTTGCGCCGCTCGAAGCGCTTCATGTTGACGGTGCCGCTGGACAGCACGACGGCCTCGGGCTCGATGCGGGTGACCCGACCCATAGGTACGAAGATGCGGTGCCGGTGCTGGATCTCGATGACGAGGCCCAACACGCGCGGCGGCTGGCGGTCGGCGCGCAGGGTCGTGACCGCGTCGCGTATTTTGCCCAGCTGGTCGCCGTTGGGATCGAAAACACCGATGCCCGCCAGCCGCGCGATGAACACGCGGTTGGTCGAACTCACGGCGCGATCCCCATGACTGCCACGTCAGCAGGTTAGTCGCTCGGCCCGCCCGACTCGCGGCACCGCACGGTGTGCCCGGCCTGGCAGGATCGGTCGCATGGGCCGCCCGATCGAGCGCGGGCGCGAAAATCTTGTCGCGCCACCTGCCCTGGATTCCGTGCTGCTCCTGGTCGCCATCGCGGGAGTCTCCTTCTCCGGCCCGTTGATGGCGGCGACGATCGCGCCAGCACTGGCTATTGCGTTCTGGCGCAACGCGTTCGGCGCAGGGGTTACGGCACTGGTCGTGGGACTGCGTCACCGCGCAGAGTTCCGCGATTTGGATCGGCGCGCCGTCGCCATCGCGGCCGCGGCCGGGGTGGCGCTGGCCGCGCACTTCGCCACCTGGGTGCCCAGCGTGACGATGACGACCGTGGCCTCGGCGACGGCTCTGGTGTCGACCCAGGCGATCTTCGTTGCCTTGATCGCCCGATGGCGCGGCACCGATCTGCCGCGGCCGGCCTGGATCGGCATCATCGTCGCGACGATCGGCACCGCGCTGATCACCGGCGCCGACGTCGGCATCTCCGGCCGCGCGCTAGCCGGTGACCTGTTAGCCGTCGTCGGCGGGCTCTGCGCCGCCGTCTACGTGAGCATCGGCTCGCGAGCCCGGGAGCGGATGACCACCGCCACGTATACCGGCATCTGTTACGCGGTCTGCGCGGTCGTCCTGCTGGCCGTCTGCCTGGTCGGGGGTGTCTCGCTGCACGGATTCTCGGCCAACGCCTGGACGAAGATCGTGTTGGTGACGCTCAGCGCCCAGCTTCTCGGGCACAGCTTGATCAACGTGGTGCTGCGCTCGACCAGCCCGACCGTGGTCGGCCTGGCGATTTTGCTCGAGACGCCTGGCGCAGGCATCGTTGCCTACGTGTGGTTGCACCAGCGGCCACCGTGGTCGGCCATCCCGGGCCTGGTCCTGCTGTTCGCCGGCTTGGTGGTGGTGGCCCGGTCCCGCGGCGCCGACACACCGGTCGAGGCCGTCGAGTAGCCCAGGGCGTGTGAATCCACCGACACCGACTGGCCCCGAGGTGCTCTGGTGGGCAATGCTCGCCGGTATGACCGAATCTCTTCGTCCCCGCCGATCGTGTCTCGCGGTTCCGGGCAGCAACCCGCGCTTCCTGGAGAAGGCCAAGGGGTTGGCGGCCGACCAGGTGTTCCTGGACCTCGAGGACTCGTGCGCCCCGCTGGCCAAGCCGGGGGCGCGCAAGAACATCGTCGCCGCGCTGAACGAGGGCGGCTGGGGCGAGACGATCCGGGTCGTTCGCGTCAACGACCTCACCACCGAGTGGACGTATCGCGACGTCATCGAGGTTGTCGAAGGGGCCGGACCGAACCTCGACTGCATCATGCTGCCCAAGGTGCAGAACGCCGCCCAGGTGCAGTGGCTGGACTTCACCCTCACCCAGATCGAAAAGACGAACGGTTTCGAGGTCGGCCGCATCGGCATCGAGGCGCAGATCGAGAACGCGCAGGGACTCATCGCGATCGACGACATCGCCAAGGCCAGCCCACGGGTCGAGACGATCATCTTCGGCCCGGCGGACTTCATGGCCTCGATCAACATGAAGACCCTCGTCGTGGGCGAACAGCCGCCCGGTTATGACGTGGGCGACGCCTACCACCACATCCTCATGTCGATCCTCATGGCGGCGCGGGCGAACAACAAACAAGCCATCGACGGGCCGTACCTGCAGGTCCGCGACCCAGCCGGCTTCCGCCGGGTGGCCGCCCGGTCGGCTGCCCTGGGCTTCGACGGCAAGTGGGTGCTGCACCCCGACCAGGTCGACATCGCGAATGAGATTTACGCGCCCTCGCAAGAGGATTACGACCACGCCGAGCTGATCCTCGACGCCTACGAGTACTTCACCTCCGAGGCCGGCGGCAAGAAGGGGTCAGCGATGATCGGCGACGAGATGATCGACGAGGCCTCGCGCAAGATGGCGCTGGTCATCTCGGCCAAGGGTCGCGCGGCAGGCCTGCAGCGCACGTCGAAGTTCACCGCGCCGGAGAGCTGAACGGCGCCGCGGTCAGGAACGTGAGCGACTGGCGTAGAGGTCGCGGACCATCGCGATGTCGGCGCCATGGTGGATCAACTCGCGGTTCATCCACCAGACGATGTCGACGAACGGCAGGTCTGGATCCATGCCAATCGGGAAACTCGAGTAGCCGACCTGCAGCGACTGCTCGGCGGTCGCGTCAGCAATGGCACTACGCCATCGCGCCCCCGCGGCCCGCACCTCCGCGACGGCCTCGGCCGCCGAAGCTGGAAAGGGCTGATATTCCAGCGGTCGGTCGTGCGCGCCGTCGGTGTAATCCGCCCGCGTCCAGCACATGTCGGCGAGGTGACCGAGCGTCCAGGCAATCGTGCGGGTGGCCGCGGCGCAGTCCTCGGGTACCACCAGGCCGCCGGGACCGTCGACGAGATCGGCGGCGCCGGGCAGCGGCGCCCACCGGTACTCCTCGTCGCTGAGCCCGTCCAGCCGGTCGAGCAGCATGCCCAGCGAGGTGTCCCACTGGGCGAGTAGCGGCGCCAGCAGCGTGGTCCCACCGGCGCTCGAGGTCAGGACGGGTCTGGACACGACGTCTCCTACCTTTCCCTGCTGCGAGCGGTTCGTCCGGCGACACCGCGCACCGGCTGATGATCACGTGCCGGAAGATCGCACTGAGCACGATCTGGACCAGCAGGACCGCATCCTGTGGCGGGAGCTGTGTCCATGACCGCCTCCACTATTCGCCGACCACCGACCGAACATCAACATCATGGCGGTGCGGGCGGTGCCCGGCTATAGCCCGGCCGGGTCGATTCCGCCGGTGCGTGCCGGCGCCGCTCGTCGGGCGGACGGCCCGCGGGCGCAGCCGATCAGTGCTGCTCAGCTGCCGACGACGATCGACCTCTCGGCGAAGCCGTCGCCCTCCTCGGGGATGACGCAGAACAGCAACCCGGCCGGATCCTGCATGACCACCCAGTCGCCCTGCCGCTGCATCTCCGTCGCGCCGGCCGCGAGCAGTCGGGCGACCTCGGCCTCGACGTCGTCGGTCTCGATGTCGACGTGGTACCTCGCCGGGGCTTCGCCGATGTCCTGCACCCATACCGGGCCAGGTGCCGCGGCCTCGCGGAGCAGGTGGTACTCGGGGAAACGCGTAACTGGTCGTGGGTGGGCGGCGAGTGCGGTCGTCCAGAAGGTGAGGCTGCGCTCGTGTACGTCTGATGGCACGTCGACGAACAGCTTGCGCAGCAGGATCCGGTGCATCGCGCTCCTCAGTTCAGGCAGCCGACGACGGCCTTGATCAGCGCCACTGAGCGCGGATCGGCGGGAGTGCCAGGGGCCATCTGGTTGACGGTATAGCCGAAGGATAGGCCGTGCCCGGGGTGGGCGAACCCGACCGAGCCACCCAGGCCGTAGTGCCCGAACGATCCGGGGCCGGCCATCGGACGGTAGGGAAATGCGAGCTGAAAGCCGAGCGCGTACCGCGTGTCGTATCCCGCGATCACGTCGACGCCTTCGGCTTGCAGGGCCGTTGCCGCCGCCAGGGTGTCTGGTTCGAGCAGGCGTACCCCGTCGACCTCGCCCAGGCAGGCGGCGTACATCCGGGCCAGGGCGTGCGCTGTCGCCATGCCATTGGCAGCGGGAATCTCGGCCCGCCACACCGCCGGATCGTTCAACGCGCTGGGCAGGCCGGACTGCACGAGGAAGGCGCGATACGCGAGGCTGGTCGGATCGGCGATGCGCAGCGCGAGCGCGTCGGGCACGAACTCCGGCAGCAGCGCGGCAGGGCGCAGCGGGCTGACCCGGCCGCGCTCGCTGTCGGGCAGGCCGATGTGGAAGTCCAGGCCGAGCGGCTCGGCGACCTCAGCAGTGAAGAAGGAACCCGGGGAGCGCCCCGTCACCCGCGCGATCACCTCGCCGACCAGCCAGCCGTAGGTGACGGCGTGGTAGCCGTGCGCAGTGCCGGGCTCCCACACGGGGCGGGTGCGGGCGAGGGCGGCGATGACCGGGTCCCACTGGATGACGTCGTCGATCGTCACGTCGGCGTCGACGACCGGCAGCCCGGCCTGGTGGCTGAGCAGCCAGCGCACCGGCACAAGCTCCTTCCCGGCGGCGGCGAACTCCGGCCAGTAGTCGGCTACCGGCGCGTCAAGATCAAGTTGGCCCTGTTGCACCAGGCGATGGGCGCAGATGGCCAACGCTCCTTTGGTGGCCGAGGCGACCATCTGCAACGTCCGCTCGGCGTAGGGCTCGTGGCCGTCCGCCGTGGTCCTCCCACCCCAGATGTCGACCACCGGTTGGTCGCGCACGTACACGCAGCACGCTGCGC
>JALYVG010000148.1 GCA_030853345.1 Actinomycetota bacterium
TCCAGCACCGCGCTGAGCGCCGCGGCGTGCACGGCCGCCCAGTCGGCCTCGGTGTCGCGGTAGCGCCACCGGGCGGTGATTTCGGTCGCCAGCATCCGGTCGGTTGTCTCGGCCAGCGTGGTGTAGCGATCGCGCGGGAAGCCCCAGAACTCCGAACCCGTCGTCTTGAGGACGACCAGGTCCTCGACACCGGAGACCACACTGGTGCCGAGTTCGGCGTCGTGGATCACGGTGGTCGTGCGGGTGTACTGGCCGCTGCGCGCGAAGGAGTGACCGTTTACCGGTATCGGCCTCCAGCCGAACTCCTGCACCGCGATCCGGGCCCGGGTGATCGCTGCCTGGGTCTGCACGTAATGCCTGGCCAGGGCGAGCGCGTACGCCTCGACCTCGCCGCCGCCCCATTGCTTGGCGAACACGTACGCCGTGTTCTTCTGGGTATCGGTGGCCAGCACGCTGGAGTTGTCGCCCGACAAGTGGGTGCCGGCGAGGTCGCCGGATAGGGCACTGGAGACGTTCCAGTCCTTGATCACGTCGCCGCCGTCGGGCGCCGCACCGCGGGCCACGTGAACGACCCGCACCTCGGCCTTGCCGTAGCGGTTCGCGCCGAGGTGCACCATCAGGTGCCCGTAATGTGCTCGGGGCGCACCGGCACGCGGGTCAACGTACGGCCGGTCGCGGCCCGCAGCGCCGACACCACAGCCGGCGTCGAGGAGATCGTCGGCGGCTCACCGACCCCGCGCAGCCCGTACGGCGCGTGTGGGTCGCCCAGCTCGAGCAGCTGCACGTGCATTGGCGGGATGTCGAGGATGGTCGGGATCAGGTAGTCGGTGAACGACGGGTTGGCGATCTTGCCGTCCTTGACCTGGATCTCCTCCATCAGCGCCAACCCGATTCCCTGCGTCGTGCCGCCGTGAATCTGGCCCACGACCGACAGCGGGTTGAGAGCCTTGCCCACGTCCTGCGCGGTGGTCACTTCGACCAGCCGCACCAGGCCTAGCTCGACGTCGACATCGGCGACGACGCGGTGCGCGGCAAAGGCGAACTGCAGGTGCGCGTTGCCCTGGCCGATGTCGCCCGGCGCGCCGAGGTCACGCGTCAGCGGCTCGGTGGGCCGGTGATGGAACTCGCGGGTCTGCTCGACGATGTCCTCACCGAGCACGTCGGCCACCGAGGCCAGCACCGTGCCGTCGGCCGCGACGACCTTGCCGTCCCGCAGCGCGGCCCCGTCGACGATCAGCCCGCGGGCCGCCCCGGCCGCGAGGACGCCGTCGCGCACCGCCTCGCAGGCCGCCTTGACCGCGCCGCCAGTGCAGTACGTCTGGCGGGACGCCGACGTCGAGCCGGCGCTGCCCACCGTCGTGTCGGCCGGTTGGTTGATCACCCGATCGACCCCCAGTTCGGTACGCACGATCTGCGCCATGACCGTGACCAGACCCTGGCCCACCTCGGCCGCCGCCGTGTGCACGGTGGCGATGAGCTCGCCGCCCACCACCTCCAAACGCACGCGGGCCGTGGAGTAGTCGTCGAATCCCTCGGAGTAGCCGACGTTCTTGAAGCCGACGGCGTACCCGACGCCGCGCTGCACAGCCTCGCCGTGCGTGGTGTTCGAGACCCCACCGGGCAGCGCGCGCAGGTCGTAGCCGTCCGTGGGCGGGTCTGCGGGCAGCGGCGCGTCCTTCACCCGGCGCAGCAGCTCGGCCACTGGCGCTGCGCCTTCGACGACCTGGCCGGTCGGCAGCAACGATCCCTCGGTCATCGCGTTGTGGATACGCAGCTCGACCGGATCCATGCCCAGGGCCGCGGCGAGCTTGTCCATCTGCGACTCGTGGCCGAAGCAGACCTGAACGGCTCCGAAGCCGCGCATAGCGCCGCACGGCGGGTTGTTGGTGTAGAGCATGTAGCCGTCGATGACGACGTTCGGGCAGTTGTACGGCCCGACCGCGAAACTGGCGGCATTGCTCACCACCGCCGGAGAACTCGAGGCGTATGCCCCGCCGTCGAGAACCACCTCGCACTTGACGTAGACCAGTGTGCCGTCGCGGTCGGCCCCATGCTCGAACCGCATGGTCGCCGGGTGCCGGTGCACGTGCCCGTAGAAGGATTCCTCCCGCGAGTAGACCATCTTGATCGGCTTGTTCGTCCGCAGCGCCAGCAGGCAGGCGTGGATCTGCATCGAAACGTCCTCACGGGCACCGAACGCACCGCCGACGCCGGCCAGCGACAGCCGCACCTTGTCCTCGGGGAGCCCGAGTGACTCCGCGACCTGGCGCTGGTCGATGTGCAGCCACTGTGTCGCGATGTAGAGGTCCACCCCGCCGTCCTCGGCCGGTACCGCCAACCCGGACTCCGGCCCCAGGAAGGCCTGGTCCTGCATCCCCACGTGGTACTCGCCGTTGACCACGACGTCGGCCCGCGCGGTGGCGTCGCCGCGCCGGATGACCACATGCCGCAGGATGTTCCCGCCGCCCGGGTAGTGGTCCTGCGTGGGCGTGGCATGCACCAGCGGCGAGTCGGGGCACATGGCTGCGCGGCTGTCGGTGATCGGCTCGAGCACCTCGTAGTCCACGACGATTTTCGCCGCCGCGCGGCGCGCGGTCTCGGGGTGGTCAGCCGCCACGATCGCCACCGGTTCGCCGGTGTAGCGCACCTCGTCCGCGGCGAGCACCGGCTGGTCAGCGATCTCCAGGCCGAAGTGCTTGTTTCCCGGCACGTCCTCGTGGGTGAGGACGGCCGTGACCCCTGCGGTGGCCAGTGCGGCGCCGATGTCGATGCTGCGGATCCGGGCGCGCGGGTGCGGGCTGCGCAGCGTCACCCCCCACAGCATGTCGTCCATCCACAGGTCCGACGAATAGGCAAAGTCGCCGGTGACCTTCGGGACGCCGTCCGGGCGGAGCGGAGAGTCCCCAATACGGCCCACCGACGTACGTTCCTGCGTCGAGTGGTCACTTACAGCGCGAGTGGTCACTTCTAACTGACCACTGGGCGCGTAAGTGACCACTCGCGGGGAGGTGGGGCGGGTCATATCGTCGCCTCAGCTCGGCGGGTGGCCGCCAGCCGGACGGCGTCGAGGATCTTCTCGTAGCCGGTACAGCGGCACAGGTTGCCGGCGAGGGCTTCGCGGATCTCGGCGTCCGACGGCGCCGGGGTGCCGCGCAGCAGGTCATCGGCCGCCATGATCAGACCCGGGGTGCAGAAGCCGCACTGCACCGCCCCGGTCTCGACGAACGCCTGCTGGATGGGGTCCAGGCCGTCCCCACCTGCCAGGCCCTCGACGGTCCGCACGGTGCGGCCCTGCGCCTGGGCCGCCGCCACCAGGCAGGCGCACACGAGCGCGCCGTCGAGGTACACCGAGCACGAGCCGCATTCACCTTGCTCGCACGCATTCTTGGTGCCAGGTAGCCCCATCCGCTCGCGCAGGACGTAGAGCAGGCTCTCACCGGGCCACACGTCGTCGGCTTCCTTCGTGACGCCGTTCACGTCGAATGTCAGCCTCATCGCTGCGCCCTCCGGTGTTCGGTCCAGGTCCAGCGCAGGGTGCGCCGGGCCAGCACGGCCACCGCGTGCCGGCGGTAGTCGGCGGTACCCCGCACGTCGTCGATCGGCCGGGCGTGCGCGCCGGCCAGCTCACCGAACCGCACCGCCACCGCGTCGTCGAGCTCCCCGCGCGAGTCCCACAGCCCTCGGTCGGCCAGCTCCGCTTCGAGGTACCGCTCGGCGTCCGGGGTGGGTAGCACCGTCGGGCCGGCCGAACCGATGCAGCCAGCCACCGTCCGTCGCGCCGGGTGCAGCGCGAGGGCGAAGGAACAGACCGAGATCACCATCGCGTTGCGGGTGCCGACCTTCGCGAACTGCTGCGGCCCGTCGGCTACCGGCACCAGCACCGCCCGGATCAGCTCGTCGGGTTCGAGGACGCTGCGCTTGGGGCCGGTGAAGAACTCGCGCACCGGGACTGTGCGTTCCCCCCGGGCGGACCCGACCTCGACCCTGGCATCGGCCACGACCAGCGGGGGCAATGCGTCACCAGCCGGCGATGCGGTGGCCAGGTTCCCGGCCAACGTGCCGCGGTTACGGATCTGCGGGGAGCCCACCGTCCGCGAGGCGATGGCCAGCCCGGGCACGAGCGGCCCGATCTCGTTGATGATCCGGCTGAACGGCACTGCGGCTCCGATTCGGACGTGGCCGTTCACCCGCCCCCACCCGGTGAGCTCGTCGACGCCGTTCAGGTCGAGCAGTGCTTCAGGACGCCGGCGGTCGAAGTTGAGGTCGACCATCAGATCGGTGCCGCCGCTTATCGGCACGGCCTCGGGGCGCTGCGCCTTGGCCGCGAGCGCCTCGGCCCACGAGCGAGCGTAGAGAAAGTCCATCCGAGCCCCGCATCCAGGTGAAGCACGCCATCGTCGCATCTCCTGGACTCGCGCGGCACCCGCATCCGGCAACGCAGCCTGGATCGCGCGCAGGCAGCCGCAGCGACGCCGGGGCAGGTGTCCGCGCCGGTCACACCCGCGACTAGCCCTGCGCGATCAGCGAGCTGGCCCGGGCTGCACCGGCGGCCAGCTCACCCACGTCGGCTGTGCCCAACTCGCCGCCGGCCACGATTTGCCGGCCGCCGACGAAGACGTGCTCGAGCGCGGGGGCGCCGAAGACAAGTGCGGCCACCGGGTCGGTGATACCCGAGCCGGCCAGGTCGTCGATGCGCCACACCACCAGATCGGCCAGCTTGCCCGGCTCGATCGAACCGAGTTCGTCCTGCCGGCCGATGCAGCGCGCGCCGCCCATCGTCGCCATCCGCAACGACTCGCGTGCGCTCAACGCGAGCGGTCCGCCGCGGTAGCGCGCGGCCAACAGCGCCTGGTGCAGCTCGGCGACCATTCGGCCGGACTCGTTGGACGCGGCGCCGTCGACGCCGAGCCCGACCGGGCCGCCCGCGTCCAGGAGCCCGCGGATCGGTGCGATGCCCGCCCCGAGCCGGCCGTTGGACGTCGGGCAGTGCGCGACGC
This sequence comes from Actinomycetota bacterium, assembly GCA_030853345.1. Taxonomy (GTDB): domain Bacteria; phylum Actinomycetota; class Actinomycetes; order Mycobacteriales; family Jatrophihabitantaceae; genus QHCC01. Next base: position 4,998 of record JALYVG010000148.1, read on the forward strand.
CGGTGCCGGTCGCGCCGAAGCGGGTGACGGCGTCCTCGGACAGGTGCACGCAATGCGCCATCCACACGTCCGGCCCGAGCCAGCCGAGGTCCTCGGCGTACTGCGCCGACGTGCGGCCGTACTTCTCGAGACAGAACTCCTCTTCGTCCTGCGTCTCGGCCAGGTGGGTGTGCAACCGCACGCCGTGCGTCCGGGCCAGCGCAGCGGAGTCGCGCATCAGCTCGGCCGTCACCGAGAACGGCGAGCACGGGGCGACGGCAATGCGGGTCATCGCGTCGAAGGACGGGTCGTGCCAACGGGTGATGGCGGCTTCGGTCGCGATCAGTATCCCGTCGTGCCGCTCGACGACCGAGTCCGGCGGCAGGCCCCCGTCTGACACGCCGAGGTTCATCGAGCCCCGCGCTGGGTGGAAACGGACCCCGATGTCGCGCGCGGCGAGGATCTCGGCTTCGAGCAGGTCGCCGGCGCCGTGCGGAAAGACGTAGTGGTGATCGGTGCTTGTGGTGCAGCCGGACAGGGCCAGCCACCCGAGGTTCGCGGACGCGGACGCATGCAGCAGCTCCGGCGTGATCCGGGACCAGATCGGGTAGAGCGTCGTGAGCCAGCCGAACAGCGTGTCGCTGGTTGCGTAGCCGCGGGTGATCCACTGGTAAAGGTGGCTGTGCGTGTTGACGAACCCCGGCGTCACCAGGCAGCCGGCGGCCTCGATCCGGCTCGCCCCGGCGTAGTCGTCCGGGACCGGACCGGCCCCCACCGCCGCGATCCGTCCCTCGTCGAACACGACGTAGCCGCCCGCGTTCTCGGTGCCCACGGCATCGACCGTCGCAACGTGAGCGCCCTCGATAACCACCGCGGCCGTCGTCGTCACCGTCGTTCCCTCCGTCAACTGCCGCGGTAGGTCGAGTACGCGAATGGGCTCAACAACAGGGGCACGTGGTGGTGTGCGGCGGCATCGCTCACCCGGAAGACGACGACCACCTCGGGATAGAACGTCACACCGTCGAGATAGCGGTCGGTGTCGAAGGTCAGGCGGTAGACGCCGGCCGCTGTGTCGCCGGCCAGATCAGCGATCCGGCCGTCGGTGTCGGTGTCGCGTCGGGTCAGCTCACGCCAGCCGTCCCCGTCCCGTGCACTGAGCGTGACCCCGAGGCCGGTGGCGGGCCGGCCGGTCACTGCGTCGAGTACGTGGGTCGAGACACTCATGCGGGCAAGCCTCGCACAGCCAGCGCGGCGGTCAGGGCCGGACAGCTGCGAGACGACACATGATCAACGGGCGTCGACCGTCGCTCTGGCCGGGATTAGCCCAGCCAAGCTGAGTTGATCGACGGCCGGGCGGGCAGCTGCTGCGGCCTAGTTGAAGGCTTTGGCTAGCCGGAGACGGACGATCTTGGCGAGTTCGCCGCGGACGATTTCACGTTCGGTCTCTTGCCCGTTGTCTAACCGCTGGGTGAGCTTCGCGAGGATGTCCTCGGCCGACAAGCCCGTGGCGCAGATCAGGAAGACGTGCCCGAAGCGCTGCTCGTACTCGACGTTGCCGCCCCGCAGCGCCTCGAGCGTGCTGTCCTCGGGTGTCGCGGCGGCCGACTGCTCCTGCCGTGACCACACCGACTCGCGGTCTGCGCCCGTGGCGCGATCGCCGATGCGCGGGTGTGCGGCCAACGCCTGCTCGACACCGGGCCAACTGAGCTCGGCGATCGCGGCGTCGGACGCGGCAGTGAGCGCGGCCAGCGTGCCGTACGGGCGGCCCAGCACGACGTGCTCGACCCAGCGCAGGCTCGCGCAGCACGGCTCGATCATGGTGGCGGCCTCCGGCTCTGCGGCCCGATCGAAATCGGGCACGGCCGGTCGCCGGCCACCCCCTGGTGAGTCAGACACTGGCTGCGCCGCCCTTCCTAGCCCGAGCCGATCGGCCGCGCCGTGACTGGGGCGGCGGCGCGGTGCTGTCGCGGATGATGAGCTCGGTGGGCAGCACCTGATGCCGGCCACGGGCGGCGGGACGGGTCTTGGCCCGCTCGATCGCGGTGATCAGTGCGGCGGCGGCCGCTCGGCCCTTGGCCCGGACGTCCTGCCGCACCGTGGTCAGCGCCGGACGGATGCGGCGGGCCAGCGGGTTGTCGTCGAACCCGACGACGGACACATCCTCGGGTACCCGCAGTCCGGCGTCCTGGATGGCGCGGATGACGCCGCCGGCGATGGCGTCGGAGAAGCACAGGATGGCGGTGGGCGGCTCGGCGAGGGCCAGAGCGTCCTGAGCGGCGGCGTAGCCCGTGTCGTCGGGATCGGCATGCGGGCGACGGATGATGACAGGGTGGACGCCCAGGGGATTCAGGGCCTCGTTCCAACCGAGCAACCGTTCTCGCTCGGTGTGCGCGATCAACTCCCGCGGCGGTTGGGTCAGCACGCCGTACTCGCCAGCGAAGCCCGTCGTGATGATCACGACCTGCCGGTGGCCCAGGTCGGCGATGTGCTGCGCCGCGACGCGCGCACCGACGCGGTCGTCGACGTTGACGCTGGCGATACCGGGCGCGGGAGCTTGGTCCACGAACACCAGCGGCAGGCGTCGGCGAAGCAGCCAGGCCGCCGCGGTGGACTGAGGCTCGCAGGAGTAGACCAGGGCGCCGTCGACGGCGACGTCACGTGCCGGCACGATCGGGTCCCGCGACGAGGACGGCAGCAGCGTGAGCCCCAGCCCGGTAGGTACCAACTCGTCGGAGATGCCCGCCAGGAACGTCATCGCGACCTCGTCGGTGAGCGCGTACGTCAGGGTGTCGGACAGCAGCAGGCCCACCGTGCCGGCCGTACCGCTGGCCAGGGCTCGGGCCGCCGGATCAGGTCCGACGTAGGCGAGCTCGTCCGCGACGGCCAGGATCCGGTCGCGGAGCGAGGCTGACAGCTGGTCGGGACGGGAGAACGCGTTGGAGACGGTCATCCGGCTCACGCCGACCTGGTCGGCGATGGTCTGCAGCGTGACTCGTCCCACCGTGCTCCTCCCACCTCGCGGACCCTCCCAGCAGGGTAGGGCTACCGGCCGGGGTTGCTGGCGGGCAAGGTCGGCGCCACGACGTCGGCCAGCTGGCGCAGCGCGCCCGCGAGAGTCTGCCGCGTGCGTACGGCGGCCGCCTTCTCGACGTAAGGCACTACCGGGGCGTCAGGCAGCGCGCTGCCCGCCCCATGGCCCTTCGCGCGTTGCGACATGATCAGAGCGACACTCAGCGAGTCCATGTGCTTACCCCGTTCGTAGAGTTCTTCTGTACCAGTACAGTAGCATGGTTTTCTGTACCGGTCCAGTCCCCACGTGCGCGAACGGTGCAGTCTTGCGATCTACCGTGAGCAGTAACCGGTTGACGAAGCAGCACGGCAACAATGACGGCGCACTCTTCGACGAGACGACGACCGGCCCGGACCACGCCGGCTTGACGGTGTCCAACCCAGCCGACCTCGAGGTGTGGCAGGAACACTTCGAGGCCAACGGGGTGATGCGCAGCGAGACCGCCGACAAGCCACTGACCCAGTCTCCGATCGTCGATCGCCCCTACGGTTCGGTCCTCGTGTTTCGCGACCCCGACAACATCCAGCTCGAGTTCCTGGCCCCCGCAACCCATTGACGCCGGCGCGCACCCCTCGTGCGGGTACTAGCGTTGGGCGGGTAGCCGCCACGAGGGGACGCCGGAATGAAAATTGGTCTGCACATCGCGGATTTCACCTGGCCGGGCGGTCCGCCCACTCTGGCCGCTGACCTCACGCGGGTCGTCACCGCGGCCGAGGACGCCGGCTTCGGGCGGGTCAGCGTCATGGATCACGTCTGGCAGATCGGGGTGATCGGGCCGCCCGAGCACGCGATGCTCGAGGCGTACACGACCCTCGGCTACCTGGCCGCACGCACCTCACGCGTGGAACTGGTGGCCTGGGTCACCGCCGTCGTCTATCGCGAACCAGGGCTGCTGGCCAAGCTGGTCACCACGCTCGACGTCCTGTCCGAGGGCCGCGCCTGGCTCGGCATCGGCGCAGCGTGGAACGAGCCCGAGGCCAAGGGCTTGGGCCTGCCGTTCCCGCCCACGGCCGAGCGCTTCGAGCGCCTCGAGGAGGCGCTGCAGATCTACCTGCAGATGTGCAGCGACGACGACGGCCCGTACGAGGGCAAGCACTACCACCTCGAGCGCACCCTGAACTCGCCGCAGCCGCTGACCAAGCCGCACCCGCCGATCCTCATCGGTGGCAGCGGCGAGAAGAAGACGCTGCGGATGGTGGCCCAGTACGCCCAGGCCTGCAACCTGTTCGACAGCCCGGAGATCGAGCACAAGCTCGACGTGCTGCGCGGCCATTGCGACGCGATCGGCCGCGATTACGACGAGATCGAGAAGACGGTGATGACGTCCCTCGACGTCGGCGTGAACGGCGAGAACGTCGATGCCTTGATCAGCCACATCCGGGATCTGGCCGAACTCGGCATCCAGGAGGTTCACGGCCGGGTTGCGCGTGTCGAGCGGATCACGCCGCTGGAACTGTTCGGCGAGCGCATCATTCCCGCGGTGGCGGACGCCTGAGCGCGAACGGCATCGCGATGAATCCGTGTTGAACCCGCTGCCGTGTGTCGGAGCGTGACTCGGTCATGAACACCCGCCCACACCGTGCGGCCACCGCTGATCTGGCGATCAGTGCCACCCGGGTGATCACGCCCGAAGGCGAGCGGCCGGCCACGATCCTCATCCGCGCCGGCATGATCGTCGACGTCATCGACCGCGCGCCGGCCGGTGTCGCTCACGTCGTCGTCGCCGACGACCGCGTGGTGCTGCCCGGCCTCGTCGACAGCCACGTGCACGTGAACGAACCGGGCCGCACCGAGTGGGAGGGCTTTGCCACCGCGACGGCGGCGGCCGCGGCCGGGGGCGTGACCACCATCGTGGACATGCCGCTCAACAGCATTCCGGCCACCGTGAACGTGCCAGCCCTGCGGCTCAAGCAGGCTGCGACCCGGGGCAAGCTCGCCGTGGACGTCGCGTTCTGGGGGGGTGCCGTGCCGGGCAATGCGGAGGACCTGCGCGCACTCCACGAGGCCGGCGTGGTCGGGTTCAAATGCTTCCTGCTGCCGTCGGGCGTCGACGAGTTCGGCCAGCTCGACGCCGCCGGGGTGGGCACCGCCATGCAGCGCATCAAAGACTTCGACGGACTGCTGATCGCACACGCCGAGGACGGCCGTGTCATCGACAACGCCCCGCGAGCCGGCGGGCGCCGTTATGACGACTTCGTCGCCTCCCGCCCCGCCGCCGCCGAGGTGAGCGCGATCGAGGGGCTGCTCGAGCAGACCCGAGCCACCGGCTGTCGCACCCACGTCGTACACCTGTCCAGCGCCGCCTCCCTGCCGTTGATCCGGGCGGCCAAGGCGGCCGGCCTGCCGGTCACCGTGGAGACCTGCCCGCACTACCTCACCCTTCGCGCCGAAGACATCCCCGACGGCGCGACCCAGTTCAAGTGCTGCCCGCCGATCCGCGACGACGCCAACCGCGAGCTTCTCTGGGCCGCAATGGCCGACGGCACCATCGACCTGATCGTCTCCGACCATTCGCCGTGCACCGTCGACGCGAAATGCCTCGACACCGGTGACTTCGGCCAGGCGTGGGGCGGCATTGCGTCGGTGCAACTCGGCCTGCCGGCCGTCTGGACCGAGGCAGCCGCCCGCGGCATCTCGCTGGTCGACATCGTCGGCTGGATGGCGAGCGCCCCGGCCGCCCTGACCGGCCTGAGCGACCGGGGGGCCATCGCCCCGGGCCAGCAAGCCGACCTGTGTGTCTTCGCCCCGGACGAGCGATTCGTCGTCGACCCGGCCCGGCTGCGGCACCGCAACCCGATCAGCGCGTATGCCGGACACGAACTGCGGGGCGTGGTCGACCAGACGTGGTTGCATGGTGTGCCGATTCGGGACGGTGACCCGCGCGGGCGGCTGGTCCGCCCGCCAGCAGCGAGGACGGGCGATGGCTGAGCAGGAGCACGACGTGCGGCGGCTGCCCGACCTGGCCGGCGTCGTGCTCGGAGGCAGCGTCGTCTACGCCAACGACGAGAGCTTCGCGGCCGCACATAACCTCATCGCACCCGGGCCGGCCGGCCACGACCCGGCCAGCTTCAGTTACCGGGGCAAGGTCTATGACGGGTGGGAGACCCGGCGCCGCCGAACGCCGGGCGTCGACTTCGCCATCGTCCGGTTGGCCGTCCCCGGGGTCGTGCGCGCCGTCGACGTCGACACCAGCCACTTCACCGGCAACTACCCGCCGTTCGCCTCCGTCGAAGCCACCACCGTGCTCGGCTACCCGACAACCGAAGAACTGCTCGCCGCCGAGTGGACCACCCTGGTGGACAAGTCCGCGCTGCAGGGCGATTCACACAACCTGCTGCCCGTCACCGCGACCGACCGGCTGCTCACCCATGTCCGGCTCACCATCCACCCGGACGGAGGCGTGGCCCGCCTGCGCGCCTTCGGCGAGGTGGTCCCAGATCCGCGCCTGCTCGGCGGGCGACTCGATCTGGCCTCCGTCCTGCACGGTGGACGGGTCGAGGCGTGCAGCAACATGTTTTATTCCTCGCCGGCCAACGCGCTCGCGCCGGGACGGGCCACGGTCATGTCCGACGGCTGGGAGACCTCGCGCCGGCGCGACGACGGCAATGACTGGCTGACGGTCCGGCTGGGCGCCCCGGGCATCCTGCATGACGTGGTGATCGACACCTCGCGCTTCGTGGCCAACGCACCGGGCTGGGCGCGGCTGTCCGACGCCGAGACCGGTGCCGAGTTGCTGCCCCGCACCCGGCTGCTGCCCGACACCGAACACCGGTACCGGATCACCTCTGCCGCAACTGTTCGCCTCGTCCGCCTCGATATCTACCCCGACGGCGGCCTGTCCCGCCTGCGCCTGCACGGCGCGGTCCCCGACGACGAGCACGCAGCGCTCGCCCAGCGCTGGCTCGACCTACTGCCGCCCGACCAGGCCGCGGCAGTCGCTGCCGACCAATTCTTCGACTGAGACCGAGGTACTGCCATGTCCATCGATCTGCCCGGCGTCACCGTTTCCGGCCCGGATGTCGAGCGCGCGGACGAGGTGCTGACCGAGGAGGCAATCCAGTTCCTCGCCGGGCTGCACCGCCAGTTCGCAGCGACGCGCACCGAGTTGCTGCGCCGCCGCGAGGACAAGCGAGCCGAGGTGGCACGCACTGGCACACTCGACTTCCTGCCGGATACCGCGGCCATCCGCGACGGTGACTGGACCGTGGCGCCCGCGCCGGCCGACCTGCAGGACCGCCGCGTCGAGATCACCGGCCCCACCGAACGCAAGATGATGATCAACGCGATGAACTCCGGGGCCAAGGTCTGGCTGGCCGACCTGGAGGACGCCAACACCCCGCACTGGCGCAATGTCGTGGGCGGCCAGGTGAACCTGCGCGACGCGGTCCGTGGCACCGCGTCACTCACCGGCCCGGACGGGCGCGAGTACACCCTGCGCACCGACGCGCCACTGACCACTATCGTCGTGCGGCCGCGCGGCTGGCATCTCGACGAACGGCACCTCGTCATCGACGGCGAGCCCGCGATCGGGGCCCTCGTGGACTTCGGCCTGTACTTCTTCCACAACGCAAAGGAGTTGCTGGCCACGGGCTCAGGGCCGTACTTCTACCTGCCGAAGATGGAGAGCCACCTCGAGGCGCGGCTGTGGAACGACGTGTTCACCGCCGCCCAGGCCGAGTCGGGCGTGCCGCAGGGCAGCATCCGGGCGACGGTGCTGATCGAGACGATCCCGGCCGCCTTCGAGATGGCCGAAATCCTCTACGAACTGCGCGAGCACGCCTCCGGCCTCAATGCGGGCCGCTGGGACTATCTGTTCAGCATCATCAAGTACTTCCGCGACGCCGGCACGGACTTCGTGCTGCCCGACCGCGGGTCGGTGACGATGACCGCGCCGTTCATGCGCGCCTACAGTGACCTGCTCGTGCGCACCTGCCACGCGCACGGCGCATTTGCCATCGGCGGGATGGCTGCCTTCATACCGTCCCGGCGCGACGAGGCGGTGAACGAGCGTGCGTTCGCGAAGGTCCGCGAGGACAAGCAGCGCGAGGCCGGCGACGGCTACGACGGTTCCTGGGTGGCGCATCCCGGCATGGTCGACCTGTGCGCCGAGGTGTTCGACGCCGCCCTCGGCGAGCGAGCCAACCAGCTGGACCGGCTGCGCAAGGACGTCGTGCCTGACGGCGCCGCCCTGATCGACCTGCGCGGTGTCGACGGTTCGGTGACCAGCGAGGGCCTGCGCGCGAACGTCAGCGTCGGGCTGCGTTATCTCGCTGCCTGGCTGGGCGGCAACGGCGCCGCAGCCATCGACAACCTCATGGAGGACGCCGCCACGGCCGAGATCTCCCGCTCGCAGATTTGGCAGTGGGTGCACGAGGGCGTGACGCTCAGCGACAACGGCGAGCAGGTCACCGCGGAGTTGGTGCGCACCATGCTGGGCGAGATCGAACTCGACGGCCCGGACGCGGCCACGGCACGCACACTGTTCGAGCGGGTCGCCCTCGATGACGACTTCGCGACGTTCCTCACCCTGCCGGCCTACGAGCTGATCGACTGATGCTTGATCCGGGGTTCGCCGATCGCCTCGATGCGGCACTGGCCGACGACGACGCCGAACGGGCTCGCCGCTACCCCAGCACCGAACCCGCCGCCCAGCCCGTGCACACCGTCTACGTCCCAGCCGACCGGATAAGCCCGAACACGCCGAGCGAGTGGGGTAACGCCGCACTGGCCGCCCTCGACGCGCACGGCCCGCTGCCCGGCAGTGACGAGCCGATCACCGCACTGGTCCAGGCCAAGCTGTCCCGCCAGCCCATCGAGGATCTGCGCATCGACCTCGAGGACGGCTACGGCATCCGGCCGGACGAGGTCGAGGATGCCGACGCCCGCGTCGGCGCCGAGGCGCTCGTCAGGATGCTGGGCGGCACCGCCGCGCCGACCTATTCGGGTGTGCGCATCAAGTCCCTGGAGGCGCCGACCCGACGCCGATCGCTGCGCAGCCTCGACCTGTTTCTGGACACCCTGCTCGCGGCCGGGCCATTGCCGGGCGGCTTTCGGATCACCCTGCCCAAGGTGACTTCGGTCCGGCAGGTCACGTCGATGGTCGAGCTCTGCAGTGCACTCGAGCAGGCCTACGAGCTGGGCGGACTGCGCTTCGAACTGCAGGTGGAGACGCCGCAGGCGATCATCGGCCCGGACGGCACGGCCCTGGTCGCGCGCATGATCCACGCGGCAGCGGGGCGCTGCGCCGGACTGCACTACGGCACGTATGACTACAGCGCATCGCTGGGCATCGCGGCGGCCTACCAGTCCATGGAGCATCCGGCCGCCGACCACGCCAAGGCCGTGATGCAGGTGGCGGCGGCCGGCACCGGCGTGCCGGTCTGCGACGGGTCGACGAACGTGCTGCCGTTCGGCGACACCGAAGCGGTACGCGCCGCGTGGGCAGTGCACGGCCGGCTGGTCCGCCGCTCCTTGGAACGCGGCTACTACCAGGGCTGGGACCTGCACCCCGCCCAGTTGCCGACCCGCTTCGCCGCCACCTTCGCCTTCTACCGTGACGGCGCCGGCGCGGCGGCCGCCCGGCTGCAGGCGTACCGCGCCAGGCAGTCCTCCGGCGTCCTGGATGAGCCCGCGACCGCTCGCGCGCTGGAGAACTTCCTGCACCGCGGCATCGAGTGCGGGGCCGTCGACCCGGCCATCATCGCCGTGCGGTGACCCGGTGACCTTGGTCGAGATTGTGCCTGTCGGGCGGCGCGGCATAATTGACGGAATCCGGCCGACCTCGGACGTGCAGACCACGTCCGAACGCTACGTACCGGCGCGTCGACCCGATCGGGGTGCTGTACCAGGTCATGAGTGAGCTGAACCAGGGCACGGTGCGCGTGTTGGCTTTCGCACGCGACCAGGTTCGGTCGCACTCGGGCACAGCCCTGGCCTTCGCCGGGTTCTTGGCGGCCAGCACGGTGGTCATCGCCGGAGGTCGCGTAGGCACAGTCAAGGCCACCATCCCGCTCACCGACTGGATGGGGCTGCTGTCGGCACAGGGTCGCCGGACCGGCGACTACCTACCCGGCACCCTCATGCTCGGCGGGATCATCGTTCTCATCGCCTTGTGGATCGTCGCGGTGCGGCTCATTGCCTCCGGCGAGGGCACCGAACGGCGGGTGTGGGGGATAGCCGGCGCCTGGGCGGCCCCGTTCGTCATCGGCCCGCCGATGCTGAGCAACGACGTGTGGAGCTACGCCGCTCAGGGCCTCATGCAGCGTAACGGCCTGGACCCGTACAAGGTGGGGCCCGCGGCGCTGGGCAACGTGCACGTGGTGGCCGCGGTCGACCCGTCGTGGCGCAGCCTGCCCAGCCCGTACGGACCGTTGGCCACCACCGTCCAACACCTGGCCGTTGCCATCAGTGGCGGCAGCCCGCTCGGCGCGGCCATCGTCTTTCGCGCCCTCGGCGTTGCCTGCTTCATCGCGATCGGCCTGCTCGCCGCCGACCTGGCTGGACGGCGTCGTATCCAGGCTTTGACATTGACGATTCTCAATCCCCTGCTGCTGCTGCACGTCATCTCCGGCGCCCACCTCGAGGGCGTCATGTGTGCACTCCTGCTCGGCGCGCTGTTCGCCGCCCACCAGCGGCGCTGGCTACTTGCCGTCGTGCTCGCGTGCGCTGCCGGATCGGTCAAGGCACCGGCATTCATCGCCGTGCTCGCCATCATCGCCGTGCACAACGAGGGGTATCGAGGCCGCACAGCCTGGCGCATCGCAGCGCGTGACATCGCGGTGGCGGTGCTCAGCGTGCTGGCCATGACCGCGGTCGTCCGCGACGGGTGGGGCTGGCTGAAGGCGCTGAACACGCCCACCCTGGGCCACACGCCGCTCGCGCCAGCCAGCCTGTTGGGCGACATGTTCGACCCGGTGGTCCGCGCCGCATCGTTCGACGACCTGGCCGCGGGCGGGCGCATCACCACGATGCTCGCCGCCGTGTGCATCGTCATCTACCTGACCGTGACGTCCCGGCAGCGCGCGCTCGCCCGCACGATCGGATACGGATTGCTCGCCGTCGGCCTGCTCGGGCCAGTCGTCTACCCCTGGTACCTGCTCTGGGCCGTCGTCTGTCTGGCTCCGACCGCGCGAGCGGCCCACCGCGACTGGATCGTGCTGATCAGCGCCGTCGCATGTGTCCTGAACCCACCCGGGTTCACCAGCACGATCTCCACCAACCTGGGCGCCGCCGCCCTCGCGGTCGGCGCTGCGATCATGGCCCTGCGGTACTGGGCGCTCGGCCGCTCCGGCAGGGCGTCCGCGGGAGCGACCGCGGATCCGGCCGGGTCCGCCGGACCCGATGACGCCGCGCTACCCGATGACAGCGCACCGCCCGTGCCGACCGCGACCAGCACGCCCACCGTCACAAATCCGCGCACTCCGCAGACGCCCCAGGTCAGCGTGGGCGGCTGATGATCCGGGCGCCCCGGCCGGGCACGGTCGTGACGTTGCGGGTGCGCGAGAACTCCGGACGCCCGACCGGCTCGATGTCGACGCGGGCCAGCACGGCCTTCAACACAGCCTGCGCCTCCACCATGGCCAGCGCCGCGCCCAGGCAGCGGCGGATCCCGCCGCCGAACGGGATCCAGGTGGCCGGCGGTGGCGTGCCGTCGAGGAAGCGCTCGGGACGGAACTCGTCGGGCGACGGGTAGATCGCCGCGGTGTGCTGGACGAGGTAGATCGACGGGAACGCGATGACGCCGGCAGGCAGGTCGTAGCCGCCGACGCGTACCGGCTCGGTGAGCCGTCGCGCGACGTGGGCGATGACCGGCCGCAGCCGCATCGACTCCTTCACGGTGGCTTCCAGGTAGTGCTCGTCTCCGTCGTCCACCGCACGCTGCACGCGGCGCTGCACATCGGGCCGTCGAGCCAGGTCGTGCAACGTCCAGGCCAGCGTCGTGGCGGTGGTCTCGTGTCCGGCAAGCAGCAGCGTGACGAGGTGATCGCGCAGCTCGGCGTCGCTTTGCGTAGGGTCGGCGACGAGCAGCCTGGATAGCACGTCGGAGCGCTGATCGAGGTCCGGGACCGTGCGCCGGTCAGTGATCTCGGCATAGATCAGTTCGTCGGTCGCCATCTTCAGCTGCCGATGACGCCGCCACGGGCCGACTGCCTCCAGCCGCGGGTACAGCCAGCCCAGCAGCACCACCGGCCCGATCCTGACCAGCCGTCGCACCAGCGGGCGCAGCTCGGTCAAGCGGGTGTCGTCAGTGACCCCGAAGACGATCCGCAAGATCACCTCCAGGCTGATCTCGTTCATCAGCGGGTGCACGGCGAACGGCGTGCCCACCGGCCAGCTGGCGACCTGCTCGGCGGCCAACCCCTCGACCACCTCGCCCCAGCCGCGGATCGCCTCGCCGTGGAAGGCCGACATCACCCGTTTGCGCGCGGCAAGGTGCGCGTCCTCGTCCAGGAGCAGCACGGAGTGCTCGCCCATGATCGGGCCGAGTATCGCGTTGCCCTCCCCGGCGTGGAAGGTGCTGGCCGGCCCGGCAAAGACCTCCCGGATGTGCTCGGGCCTGGCGAGCACGACGGCGTGGCCCGCGGCAGGCGCCAGGTTGGCGGAGAACACGTCGCCGTAGCGCCGGTGCCAGCGCGGGATGATCCACGTCCGTGCCCCCACGAACAGCAGGCTTTGCAGCGGGCCGGGCAGGCGCGACCCGGGCGGCAGCGCGTCCCGGGTGACCCGGTCAAGGGTGGGAGCTCGGTCGGTGAGGGCCACGTCGGTCTCCGCTCGTCAGCTAGCTGATGGCCGGGCTGGCGACCATCTGGGCCGCGTCCTTCACGCTGGCTGGCTAGCGCTTGCCGCCGGAGATTTCCCGGACCGCCGGGCGCACGTCAGCCAGGTACACCGCGGCCACCACCACAGAGATCAGCGAGATCATGCCGATCGGCGGGCCGAGATAGATGCCGAACAGCCCCGACACGACGAGGATGGCAAGCCACGCGGGCTTGGTCAGCTTGTCGACTGCCGGGAACGCGGCGGCCTTGCGGGTGGCGCAGTCGATAACGGCCCACAGGCGCAGCGCAGCCAGGCTCCAGAACAGCACGCGGTCCGTCCAGAGATAGACCAGATCGAGGACCGCCATCCCTGCAGCCTACCGACGTGATCGGGATCGCGCCGTAGCTGAAAACCGACGGTCAATGACACAGCCCCGCCCAAGTGCACTACCGGGGCGGGGCTGGTCTGCTGCAAGTGGTGCGATCAGGACTTGGCTGCGGCCCTCTTGGCCGGTGCCTTGCGGGCCCGCTTGCCTGCGGTGGCCGTGGCGGCCGGCTTGGTGGCGGCCGGCTTGGCAGCGGACTTGGTGGCGACCGGCTTGCTCGCGGCCGGGGCCGTGACGACAACAGGCTTGGTGCCCCGACCGGTCCGGGACTGGACGGGCCTGACGACGCGCTCCTGCACCGTCTCGACGACGATGCCGGTGACCGACTCAGCGGTGCCGACGAGCCGGGCCACCCGCTGGTCGTGCTTGACGGCGCTGAACAGCTCCTCGGCGCGGTCGGTGACCGAGGTGGAGTAGCCCTTCGCCTGCGCGACGTACGGCTCGACTGCGGCCTTGATCGCCTCGACGTTGACGGCCTTCTCCGCCTGCGTGCGCAGGCCGTGGGCGGCGCCGGTTGCCTTGGCCGTCAGTTCAAATACGTTGTCCTTGGCGGTGCCGGTGACCTTGCCGACCAGGCCATTGGCCTGTCCGGTAACGCCCTGCAGTTGCGTCTGGGCCTGGTCGAGGGCCTGCTTGCCCTGCTCTACTGCGGTGTCGGCATAGGACCGGATGTCCTTGGTGATCGACATGAGTGTCACTTCCCTGCTGGTGTCGGATGGGACTGGGTGCGGTACGGGTGGGCCGGAGCGTCCTGGCTCTCGCCGGCCGGGGAGGACGCCGCGGTCACAGATGGGGCCGCGGCAGCCAGTAGCTGGGCGTTCTCTCGCCGGAACGACTCGTAGATGTCGATGAGGACCTGCTTCTGCCGCTCACCGAGGCCGTCGTCGGCCAGGATGGCCGCGATCAGCTCGGGGTCGCCCTCGCGGAACTCGAGGATCCCGGCGCGCAGATAGAGCTGCTCTGCAGAGATGCGCAGACCCTTGGCGATCTGAGCCAGGATGTCAGCACTCGGCTTGCGCAGCCCGCGTTCGATCTGGGAGAGGTAGGGATTGGAAACACCGGCAAGCCGGGCGAGCTGGCGCATCGAAACCTCGGCCTGTTCGCGCTGCTCCCGGATGAACTCTCCGATCGTCGCGCCAGCCCGCTTCGCCTGCTCTTTGGGCTTGTCGGCTATCACGTGTTCCATCCTGCCGCGGGGTGCTAGCAATTGCAAGCAGGCAGCTAGCGACCTGCGTCACGTCTGTCAGCCGGCTGAGTCCGGCAATGATCTCGGCGCGGGCGACGGGCACTCTGAGCTCGCAGCGACCACCTGCAGCTACCCCCACGCATCGCTGGACGAGCCACGGAGCAACCATGCAGACCCTCGCGCGCCTCGCCATCCAGAAGCGTTGGTACGTCATCGCCGGGTGGATCGTCTTCATCGTGGGTGCGCAGCTCCTCGCCGGCGCGGCCGGGGGCGCCACCTACAAGGACGTCTTCACGCTTCCGCACACAGAGACCCAAAAGGTTCTGGACCTGCTGCAAGCCAACGGTGAGACCGGCCAGACCGGGCAGGCGGGCACCGTCGTGGTGCACGCGAAGGACGGCGCGCTGGACGCGCGCCAGGCACCCGACGGGCTGGCCTCGGCCCTGGACCGGCTCTGCGCCGGTGGATATCACGTCGCGACGTTCAGTTCACCGTGGCGCTCGGCTGATTGCGCCAAGCCATCGACCGGTCTCGAGTCGGGCACGCCGACCCTGCTCAGCAAGGACGGTAAGACCGGGCTCATCACGATCACGTGGCAGGGCAACGAGAACGATCTGAAGAACTTCACCGGCGTCTACGACAGGCTCAACCACCCGTCCACGGCCTCGGTGCAACACGCCTCAGCTGCGCCGGTCCAATACGAGTTCACCGGCCCGGCTTTCGGCAACCTCGCGGCCCAGCAGAAGGGCATCCCGCCGGAAGTGTTCGGGTTCATCGCCGCGCTGCTCATCCTCGGTCTGGTGTTTCGCACGGTCGGAGCCGCCCTCACACCGCTGATCAGCGCGGCAGCCGCGCTCGGCAGCGGGCTGGCCCTGCTCTCACTGCTCAGTCACGCCATGAACGTCGCTACGTTCGCGACCCAGCTCGCCGAGTTGATGGTGATCGGCGTCGGCGTCGACTACGCGCTGTTCATCGTCACCAGGCACCGCCGCAACCTGCTGCGCGGCATGCCGGTTGCTGAGTCGATAGCCCTCTCGATCAACACCTCAGGACGCGCGGTGCTGTTTGCCGGCGCGACCGTATGCGTCGCCATGCTCGGCCTGTGCGCCCTGGGCGTCAGCTTCCTTTACGGTGTGGCCGTGGGTACGGCGATCGCCGTAGCGCTCACGATGATCGCCTCGCTCACCCTGCTGCCCGCGGTGCTCTCGCTGCTCGGCTACCGGGTGCTGCCGGGCAAGACCCGTAAGGCGATCAAGGCCGGTACCTATGCCTACGACGAGCACAAGACCCGCTGGGCGTCGTGGTCGGAGTTTGTCTCCAGGAACAAGCTGGTGCTGGGCGCAATCGCCTCGGCGATCATTGTCATCCTCGCCATCCCGTTCTTCTCGATGCGCCTGGGTCACGCCGACGAGAGCACGGACCCAGCGGGCAGCACCACCCGCAAGGGCTACGACCTGATCACCGACGCATTCGGGCGGGGATACAACTCGACGCTGGAACTCGTGCTCAGCGGGCCGACGGCCGCCCAGCCCGGCTACCTCAAGTCCGTCAGCGGCGACCTCGCGTCGCAGTCTGGCGTCGATGCCAGCAGCGTTCACGCGACCCCGATCGGCAAGAACCTGGCGTTCGTCGAGTTCAAGACCACGACGTCGCCGCAGGATCCGAAGACGACGGCGCTGGTCAAGACGTTGCGCCGCGACCTCGCGCCGGCGTTGGAAAGGACCGGCTCGAATCAGGTCTACGTGTTCGGGCAGACGGCGGTGTTCGTCGACTTCTCGAAGGTGCTCGCGGCCAAGATGCCTTTGTTCTTCATCGCGATCATCGGGTTGTCGTTCCTGCTGCTGATGCTGGCGTTCCGCAGCCTCGTCATCCCCGCCACCGCGGCCGTCATGAACCTGTTCGCGGCAGGAGCCTCGTTCGGCATCGTCGTCGCGATCTTCCAATGGGGCTGGCTGTCGGAGGCGCTGGGTATCGGGGCCGGCGGCCCGATCGATGCGTTCCTGCCGGTGTTGTTCTTCGCCATCCTGTTCGGCCTTTCCATGGACTACCAGGTCTTCCTGGTCAGCCGCATGCACGAGGAATGGGTGCACTCCGGCGACAACAGCCGTGCTATCCGCGTCGGCCAAGCCGAGACCGGCGGCATCATCACCGCCGCCGCCTTCATCATGATCGCGGTGTTCGGTGGCTTCATCCTCGGCGACGCACGCGCGATCAAGCTCATCGGCATGGGCCTCGGTGGCGCGATCTTCCTCGACGCGTTCATCCTGCGCACCGTTCTCGTGCCATCGCTCATGCATGTGCTCGGCAGGGCGAACTGGTACTTCCCGACGTGGCTGGACCGGATCACGCCGCAGGTCTCGGTGGAACCGGCTGAGGACGGGCAGCCAGAACCCGACAATGAGCTCGAGCCCGTCTAGCCAACTATCAGCTCCCGGCGGGTGCGGGGCATACCGCTCGCCCCGGCGGGACCTGGCCTGACCGCGAGGATCTGGTTGACGCCGATGCGGTTCGCTTGGAATGCGAGCGCTGAGCCGGCCATGTAGAGCCGCCAGATGCGAGCCCGCGCCGCGCTGGCCGCGGCCACCGCGTCGTCCCACCCGGCCTCCAGGTTGGCCACCCAGGCCCGCAGCGTCAATGCGTAGTGCTCACGCAGGGACTCGACGTCGCGCACCTCGAAGCCAGCACCTTCGATGGCTTCGATCATCATCGCCACCGGCAGGAGCTCGCCGTCGGGAAATACGTAGCGGTCGATGAACGACGTCTTCGAGAATGCCGTCGGCTCACCGGGACGCCGCGAGATTGCGTGGTTCAGCAGGCGCCCCCCGGGACGCAGCAGCGCGAACAGCCCGGCCGCGTAGACCGGCAACATCGTCAAACCGACGTGTTCGGCCATCCCGATGCTGGAGATCGCGTCGAACGGACCGTCGCGGACATCGCGGTAGTCCTGAACTCGGATGTCGACCAGATCGGAGACCCCCTCCTCGGCCATCCGCTTGGTGGCGTAGGCAGCCTGCTCGTGCGAGATCGTCACCCCGACCACCTGCGCGCCGAAGGTACGCGCGGCGTGCAGCGCGAATGTGCCCCAGCCGCAGCCGACGTCAAGAACCCGCATTCCGGGCTCCAGGCCAAGCTTGCGTGCGACCAGGTCACACTTGGCGAACTGTGCGTCGGCGAGGGCGAAGTCCGGCCCGGGCGGCTGTGCCCAGTACGCGCACGAGTACGTCATCGAGTCGCCGAGGACGATCCGGTAGAAGTCGTTGCCCACGTCGTAGTGGTGGGCGATCGCATCGGCATCGCGATGTTTGCTGTGCCGTCGCCCGGCCACGCGCGCCTCCTCGGGCGGCGGCGTGGGCGGCAGCCCGATGATGCCCAGCCTGAACACTGCCCTGGCCAGTGCGCGCTTCGTGGCCCCGTCGACCACGACACCCGGACCTTGCTCCGGGACGGCGGCACGAGCAATCTCGTCCAGCCCGGCGAAGACGTCTCCCTCGATCTGAATGTCCCCTGAGACATAGGCGCGCGCAAAGCCGAGCTCGTTGGGCGCCCACAGCAGGCGCCGCAGCGCCCGCCGATTTTCGATCCGCAGCAGCAGGGACGCATCTGCCGGCCCGACCTCACTGCCGTCCCAGCAGCGGACCCGGATCGCGACGTCGCCCAGCGAGGCACGCACCAATGGCTGCACCATGTCGGCCGCCGTCATGTCGATCCCCCGATCGGTGGCTCGGTTGTCGCTGCCAGGTCTACGCAGATTACGCGACGTCGGCCTCGATTGTGTCGCTCGACGTTCTCGGTGGAGACGATCCACGCGCTACGTGGTGACGAGCGTGGCGCTCGGGGTCGGCCCGGCGGCGCTCGGCTGGGCGATCGCCTGAGGGCGGTCTGGGTCAGTCGGCGTCGATAGAGACCGGCGAGCCCAGCACGGTCAGCGCGGTGTCGTCGGGCAGGGAACGCTTGATGACAGCCAGTGCGATGGGGCCCAGTTCGTAGTGATGCACGGCGGTCCCGAGGAACCCGATCGCCCGGCCCCCAGCCAACTCGACCGGCGTTCCCGCGGGCGGCAACTCGTCGGACTCGCCGCCGAGGTGGAGCAGTACCAGCCTGCGCGGCGGCTTGCCGAGGTTCTGCACGCGGGCGACGGTCTCCTGCCCGCGGTAACACCCCTTGTGGAGGTGGACGGCCGGGCCGATCCAGTCGACCTCGTGCGGGATGGTGCGGTGGTCGGTATCCACGCCCAGCCGCGGCCGGCGGGCCTGGACCCGCAGGGCCTCGAACGCCCAGATCCCGGCGCGTTCGGCACCGGCGGCGTGCAGTTTCTCGATGGTCGCGGCTGCCTCAGCACGCGGCACGATCAGGTCGGCGGCGTCCGCGCCCGGCCACGGCATGCGGCGCACGAAGCCGCCCCCGGGCAGCCCGACGGCGCGGCCAGCCGGGGGAACCGCAAGCCCGGCGGCCGTCAACACGTCGGGTGTCGCCGGGCCGACAAGCGAGACCACGGCCCAGGTATCGGAGGCATCAGCCGGGTCGACCCGCTTGAGGAACCGCATCATCTGCAGGTAGCCGAGCACAGTCGCCGCCGCACCGGGCTCGGTGTCGATCCAGACGACGTCCCCCAGTTCGGTCAGCTGCCAGTGCTGCTCGACATGCCCGTGCGGCGACAGGACGAGCGACTGGGTCGAGTCTCCGTCGGACAGGTCGGCGACGTGCTGCGAGCAGATCGTGTGCAGCCAGCTGAGCCGTTCTTCCCCCGAGACGGTGACGACGTCGCGGTTGGTGCGGTCGATAACGCCGGCCTTGGTCGCGAGGATGCGCTGCTCGCGCAGGGGATCGCCGTAGTGCCACGGGATGGCCGAGTCGATTCCCGGGGCGGGCACCGCGCTGTCGAGTTCAGTGGTCATGGTGATGACTTGATCGCTCGGCCGACGGCTTTTGTTCCCCGGCCACGCAGGAGGCGCATCGGCCGAACACGGTGAAGTGCGAGCGGTCGAGGGTGAAACCCTGCTCGTCGAGCAGGCGCCGGACGAGCGCGTCGACCAGATCCTCGGGCGCAGCAATGACACTCCCGCAGGCATGACAGACGACGTGGATGTGGTCGTCGTCGGCGGGGCGGTAGGCCGGGGCCCCATGGCCGAGGTGCGCGTGCTTGACCAGTTCGAGTTCCTCGAGCAATTCCAACGTGCGATAGACGGTGGTCACGTCCACTCCCGGCACGGCCTCGCTGATCTGTTCGGGAGTGGCATGTCCGAGCCGGCGCACCGCGTCGAACACGTGCTCGCGCTGCGCGGTCATGCGCAGCCCGCGGGTGCGCAGTGCCGTCGCGAGGTCAGTCGCGGAGTCCGTCCCTGGTCCGGTCATCGAGGCCAGTCTAGGTAATCTGGCGCGGTGACGGTGGGTGTCTTGGCGATACTGGGCGTCGGCCTCGTGGATCCGGAAACGCCCGTTTTGCACGCCGACGATTCCGGGTTGACCCGCGGCGACGGCTGCTTCGAGGGCTGCCGTGTCGTGACCACGCCTTCCGGCGTGAGTACGGTCGACCAACTCGACGCCCACCTCGCCCGGATGACGCGCTCCGCAGCGGCGTTGGACATTGCCTTCGACGAACCCGACTGGCGCCAGCTGATCGTGGCCGCGACGGCCGCGTGGAGCGACCCGGGCGAGGCGGCGATGAAGCTCGTCCTCACGAGGGGCAGAGCGTCGCTGGGGCTGCCGACGGGCGTGGTGACGATCAGCCCCTTGCCGCCGGACTACCCGCGTCAACGCCGCGACGGGCTGCGCGTCATCACGCTGACCCGAGGTACTGGCAGCGAGGTTTTCGCCGACGCACCGTGGCTGCTCGGCGGGGTCAAGACGCTGTCCTACGCGGTGAACATGGCCGCCCAGCGTGAGGCCGCGCGCCGGGGAGCCGACGACGCACTTTTCCTCAGTGCCGACGGGCGGGTGCTCGAGTCGACGGTCAGCACAGTCGTCTGGTCTCGCCGACGCACGCTGCACACGACACCCCTCGGCTCCAGCGGCATCCTCGCCGGTACCGTGCAGGCCCTGCTGTTCGCCCGTGCTCCCGCGGCCGGCTGGCAAACCCGCGTCACGCCCGCCTGCATCGAGGACCTGCACGCCGCGGACACGCTCTGGCTGACCGGCAGCGTCCGCGGCCCGGTGGACGTGATCGAGCTCGACGGCCGCGCCCGGACGCGCGACCCGGCGGTGCTAGAAGAGGTCCGCATGTTATGCGGATTTGGCCCCTGACGAAACCCGTTGCAGCTCTGCGATCTGCGTCGTACGGTGACAGCACACGGAGAGGAGGTGGTCCAGAGTTGAATATTCGTCGGACACGTGAGGTGGCTGTCCGCTAGCCGCTGTACAGCAACGGACCTGCAGGGCCAATGCCCGCGTCGTGCACTGCACGGCGGCGAGTAATACCTGGCAGCTACCCGGCCCCCGAGTCGTCGGCCCGTCCAGCCGACCCGCCACGGCGGACAAGGCTCGGGGGCCGACCCATGTGCCGGGGCGAATTCAGGGTCGGCTCAGGGTCGGCACCTGATGTCGTCCACTGTCTGGTCCGTCACGATCAGACCATGATCGAAGCGCGCGGGCTGACGAAACGCTACGGGTCCACCCTCGCTGTGGACGACCTCTCCTTCGATGTGCTGCCGGGCCGGGTCACCGGGTTCCTCGGTCCGAACGGGGCCGGCAAGTCAACGACCATGCGCATGATCCTCGGGCTGGACCGCCCGACCAGCGGCACGGTGACCGTGCTCGGCCGGCGATTCGACGAGCACTACCGCCCGCTGCACGAGATCGGAGCCGTCCTCGAGTCGCGCTCCGTGCACGGCGGTCGCAGCGCGTACCACCACTTGCTGTGCCTCGCCCAGAGCAACGGCATCGACCGCCGACGAGTACGCACGGTGCTCGACCTCGTCGGGCTGAGTGACGTCGCGGGCCGGCGGGCCGGCGCGTTCTCCCTCGGCATGAGCCAGCGGCTGGGCCTGGCCGCTGCCCTGCTTGGGGACCCCGCCGTGGTCCTGTGCGACGAACCGGTCAACGGCCTCGACCCGGAAGGCATCAGGTGGATCCGGACCACCTTGCGGGCGCTGGCCGCTGAAGGGCGCACGGTCTTCGTCTCAAGCCATCTGATGAGCGAGATGGCGCTGATGGCCGACCACCTGATCGTCGTAGGCCGGGGCCGGCTGCTCGCCGATGCCGGCGTGGACGAACTGCTCTCTGGAGCGGCCCGCAGCTTCGCCCTCGTGCGTACGCCCGACGAGGCGCGCCTCGAACCCGTGCTCCGCGCGGCGGGCGGCACCACCCGTCCGCACGCCGAGGGCGGGATCGAGGTAATCGGCCTACCCTGCGCCCAGATCGGCGACCTGGCCGCCGAGCACGGGCTGCGGGTTCACGAACTGACGTTGCGGCAGGCGTCGCTGGAGGCGGCCTTCCTCGAACTCACCCACGACAGCGTCGATTTCCGGGTCGAGGAGGCGTCATGACCGCCATATCGGCCCCCGAGGCAGTCGTTACCGCGCCGGCCACGACCGTCGGATTCGCGAATGTTCTGCATTCGGAGTGGACGAAGCTGCGCTCACTGCGCTCGACGTACTGGTGCGCGGGGTCCATCGTGCTCTCGGTCGTCGGGCTCGCCATTTTCATGGGGGCACGCTGGGCGCATCAGAGCGGACCTGTCCCACCGTGGTTCGACCCGACCAACGTGAGCCTGAGCGGCGTCTACATCGCCCAGATCATCATCGGCGCACTCGGCGTCATGACGATCAGCTCCGAATACGCCACCGGCATGATCCGGGCGACCTTCACGGCCGTGCCGCAGCGCCGGGCCGTGCTCGCCGCGAAGGCAGTCGTCCTCGCGCTGGCCACATTCTGGACGGCCGAGGTGCTGTGCTTCGTCGCGTTCGGCAGCGGCCAAGTGCTGCTCGCGAACAAGGGCGCCGGGGTCTCGCTCGGCGACCCCGGAATACTGAGAGCGGTCTTCGGGGCCGGGCTGTACCTGACGGCGACGGCCCTGCTCGGGTTCGGTCTCGGTGCGGCGATCCGCCACACCGCGGGCGGTCTTTCGGCGTTCTTCGGACTGCTGTTCGCCCCGAGTGCGATCGTCGACCTGTTGCCTACGCATTTGCGCAACGACCTCATTGACTACATGCCCGCGAACGCCGGCAGTCAGATCTTCGTCGTCGACAATGTCAAGGGCGCCCTCGGCCCGTGGACGGGCTTGGGGGTGTTCTGCCTCTACGCACTGGCCGCCCTGGTCGCCGGTTCGTACCTGACCGCTGTGCGTGACGCGTGACGGCCGCTCAGATGAGGTGGACGAGCTTGTAGATCGGCCGCGACGACCAGGTGACCATGCCCTGCTGGTCGAGGAACTCCATGATTTTCGCGCCCAGCCAGCGGCGGGTCGCCTGGTTGTGCGGGTTGTGGCGAGCCACTTTGACAGCGGCCTTGCGGTCGAGCCCCACCGCGTCATACACCGCGGGATTGATCAACGTGTGCACCACAACGGCCGCGACGAGCGCTGAGATCGTGTTGCTCACGACGGTAGCCACCGGGCCCAGGCCCGGCCGGATGCGGGCGATCTCTTCTCGCGCGAAGCGGACGTGCCCGGCCTCCTCGATCACGTGGATCCGGTTGACCATCCGCACCAACGGGTTGATCGACTCGTCGTTCATCGTCGCGCGCTGCAGGCGATCGGTGACCTCCTCGGCGACGAGGACCGGCGCGAACAGCGCCGGGCCGCGGGCGGTGGCTTTGTAGAGGCGGGCGAGGTGATGGATGTAGGCCGGCGGGCGATACGCGCGCACGCCGATCTTGGACAGCGCCCTCGCGAACATGATCACGTGCCGCGTCTCGTCGCCGATCTCGGTGAGCGCGTAGTGGGTGTGTGCCGCCTGTGGGTCCTGGTGGTAGACGTAGCGGGTCAGCATCTGAATCAGGATGATCTCGAACCACAGACCCGTGCTGGCCACGCTGGCCAACTCGTGCTTGGACAGCTCCAAGCGCTGCGCGGGCGTCATCTGGTCCCATATCGCGGTGCCGTACAACGAAACCCGCTCGAGGGGCATATAGGCGAGGTCCTCGACGGCCGGAGCGTCCCAGTCGATGTCCAGGTGCGGGTCGTAGGAATTCTTCGACGACGATCCGAGCAACCGGGTCGCGGTTTTCGTCCGGGCGGTGGACGCTGCCGGTCCGATCACACGTCTGTCCGATCTGTCGGGCGGCTGGAGCCCCGAGTACCCGATACTCGGGGTGACAACCTGCACTTAGCCGCACAAGGTGTAGCACGTACATCTGCGTACTACAAGCTGTCACAGATACACGTGGCCACCGGGTGTCGCGGGCTAGGCTCGCCGCCATGACCGAGCAGCTGAGAGACGGGCGCTCGACCCGCTGGGACCCGCACCGCCGCGAACGCAGGCTGGCCATCATCGACGCCGCCATTGCGGCGATCGAGGAGCACGGCCCGGACGCCCTCACCGGACAGATCGCGGACAAAGCCGGCGTGCCGCGCACCCACGTCTACCGCCACTTCGAGGGCAAGCAGGCGCTGGACTTCGCCGTGGCCCGACACGTTGCGCAGCAGATCGGCCAGCAGATCCGAGCCGGTCTGGCCGTCCAAGGCTCGCCGCGGGAAATCATCAGCGCCTCGATCAGCCAGCATCTGGGCTGGATCGAAGCCCATCCCAACCTGTACCGCTTCCTGGCACAGCACGCCTACGCCGTCGACGCGACGGGGTCCCCCGCGGTCGACGACGCCAAGGCGGCCTTCGCCGGCGAGCTGACCGCCTTGCTGGCGCGCTACATGCGGCTGCTCGACATGGACACCTCGCCGGCCGAGCGCGTCATCGTCGGCGTGGTCGGGATGGTCGATGCCACCGCCGCGTGGTGGCTGGAGCATCACGACGTGCCGCGCGCCGAGCTGACCGCGACGCTGACCGAGCAAGTGTGGCTGATCATCGGTGACACCGCGCAGGCCCTCGGCGTTTCGATCGATCCCGACGTATCGCTACCGCCGCTGCCCTGATCAGCTCCGGCGCAGCCGCGCGTTCAGGTGGGCGGCGTAGGGGCGCCCGGCCGGGGCCAGTTCGGTGGCGTAGACCAAGTCGCCCTCGAGCAGCGCGTAGAGCCGCCGCTCGCCGTCGACGGGCTCGGCGGTGGGCGTTGGCACTGCTACTCCGGTGGCCAGGTCCCAGCGCAGGTCTCCGGCCAGCCCCGTCAACAGCAGCGCCTGCCCGGTGTTGGACGCGAGCACGACCTCGACGTCGTCAGGTCCCGCGCCGGCACGCCAGAACCCGGATTCGCGCCAGGCCTGCCGGATCACGCCGCCCTCGGCGTCGAGCAGCCAACTACGGGATTCGTAGGCCAGGAACGGGCGGCCGTCATGGACGAAGCTGACCTGTTGGCCGTAGCTGAACTCGGCAGCGGACGACGCGACGACGCCGGTGCCGGCTCCACGCCACACGCCGACCAGGGGCAGCAGCGCGAGCAGGTTGTCGTGGATGGGCGCCCCGGAGCGCAGGTCAGCCGTGTCCGGCGCCGGCTGGCTCACCCCCGAGCAGCGAACATCGTGGTGAGGACGTAGCCGGCAAACGCAGCCAGGCCGAGGAGCGTCACCACCAGGACGACGAGATAGGCCGCTTGCATGACAAGCAGGGTATCGGCATGAGCGCCCGTCTCCCGGAAGCTGATCGCGAAACGCACCGTGGCCCCTCAGCAGGTCGACACGCCGAGGGCGCGCCTGCTGGGGGGCCACGCTGGTCAGTGCAGGGTGAGCGAGGCCTCCACCAGGCCGGGGGCGGTCGCCTGGACGGGGCCGGTGGCCTTGCCGTCGGTGTGCAGTACCGACAGCGTCCAATCGCCCGGGGCGGCGAAGAACCGGAAGTCACCGCTCGCCGACGTCACGACCTCCGCGGTGAACTCGCCGGTCGAGTCGAGCAGCCGCACGTAGGCACCGGGCACCGGCGCGTCGGCCTGGGTGACGACGCCGTAGATGACGGTCTCCTTCTCCAGGTCGACGCCCGCCGGCAAGGACGGGGTCTGCGCCGGGGCGCCACACATCTCAGGCGCCCTTCTCGATCGGAACGCCCACGAGCGAGCCGTACTCGGTCCAGGAACCGTCGTAATTCTTGACGTTCTCGTGGCCGAGCAATTCGTGCAGCGCGAACCAGGTGTGGCTGGAGCGCTCCCCGATGCGGCAGTACGCGATGGTGTCCTTGCCGTCGTCGATGCCGACCTCGGCGTACAGGTCGCGCAGGTCCTTGTCGGACTTGAACGTGCCGTCCTCGTTGGCGGCCTTGCTCCACGGGACATTCAGTGCGGTCGGGATGTGGCCGCCGCGCTGGGATTGCTCCTGCGGCAGATGGGCCGGCGCGAGCAGCTTGCCGGAGAACTCGTCGGGCGAGCGGACGTCGATCAGGTTCTTCTTCCCGATGGCGGCGATGGTCTCGTCGCGGAACGCGCGGATCGAGAGGTCCTGGTCCTGCGCGGTGTAGGTCGTGGGCTCGCGGGTCACCGTGTCCTTCGACAGCTCGCGGCCGTCGAGCTCCCACTTCTTGCGCCCGCCGTCGAGCAGCTTGACGTTCTCGTGGCCGTAAAGCTTGAAGTACCAGTACGCGTAGGCAGCGAACCAGTTGTTGTTGCCGCCGTAGAGCACGACCGTGTCGTCGTTGCCGATGCCCTTGGCCGAGGCCAACTGCTCGAACTGCTCCTTGTTCACGAAGTCGCGCCGGACCTGGTCCTGCAGTTCGGTCTTCCAGTCGAGCTTGACGGCACCGGCGATGTGGCCGCCGTCGTAGGCGCTGGTGTCTTCGTCGACCTCGACGAAGACCACACCCGGGGTGGTCAGATTTTGTTCGGCCCAGTCGGCCGAGACGAGCGCGTCTTCGCGACTCATGGTCGTCTCCTCATGTGTTTGACGCAAGAATTGGGACGTGCGAGCGCACCCGGATTGGGTGGCAGGGAAACGGTGGGCGGGGCGCCGCCGGGCGACGGCTAGGGGCGGACCCGGTCAGCGCATGCGACAGAGGCAGCTGCCCACACGGCACAGGTCGACCGTGCGGCGGGTGATGAGCCGAGTGCTCACTGCGAAGAGCGCGATGCTCATGAGCCGGACTGTAGTCGGCCCGTCGTCGGTCCCGCCACCCCACCCCACCACAAAGTGAGACATCCATCCCACTCGCTGAGATCAGGCAGTGGCCGTCTTGACGAATAGACGGTGATCACCTCGGCGCCGCGCTCACACGCGGATGGCCAGGCAGAGCACGAAGGCGACCGGGGCCAGCAGACTCAACGGCAGCAGTGAACTGAGCACCGGCCGCAACCGACGGGCCCAGCGGGCCAGCGGGACCGGCGACGAACGCTCGATGAACGCGACCCCGACGGCGAAGAACGCGACCAGTGCACCCAGCGCGGCGCCGGTGAACGCGCCGCGTCCGCCGAGAAATTCCGCGTCAGAACGCAGCATCAGGTGGCCGATCGACCCACCCAGGCCGGTCGAGGCCACCACCGCGAGCAAGCCGCGAGCCACGGACGGGTCGAAGCGCGGCGCGGCCAGCATGAGGTCCACGAGGTGACCGACGACCAGAGCACCGGCAGCCGCCGCGACCACGCCGGCCACCACCCGCCCACCGAGCGTGGGCCCGGTGAACTCGTGCCGCAGTTGCAGCAACGCGGGCAATGCCGCCACTGCGACCACGATCAGGGCGATCGCACCGAGCGAGTCGACCATCCGCGTCCGGGCGGCGCCCCGCATGAGCTGGTGCACGAACATGACCGGGACCGCCAGCGCGAACACCACGAGCAGCGTGCCCAGCCGTCCAGCCGGAAACAGCGACACCGTGACGTCGGCACCGGCCGCGGCCAGCGCAGCAATCACTAGCGCACCCTTGCGCCCGGGCAGGCTGGTGCCCAACACCCAGGCAACCGCGAGCAGGGCCTGCACCACGGCGACGGCGACGAGCAGCGCCACGGCGCTCGTCCGGGCCGCGCCGACGAGCAGGCCGCCGGCCAGGACGGTGACTACCAGGCTGCCGAGGTGGTTGAGTTCGACCTCCTCGACCACGCCGTCAGTCACGGGCGCCATCGTCGCAGACAGACGGCTCGGTCTTGCTCCGAACCCACTGCCCGATCCGCCGCACGAGGTCCGGCGTGGTCGCGGTCTCGGCGTGCGCCATGCCGGGCTCCACCCACACCGTGGCCTCCGGGGCGGCAGCGGCCAGGACGTCGACATGGCGCAGCGGGAAGTAATGGTCGGCGTCGCCGTGCACGACGAGCAACGGTGTCGGGGCGATCCGGCCGACCAACTCGGCGGGCGACTCGGGCACTTCCACCCAGCCCGCGGGCGAGAGCCTGGTACCTCGCAGCACGCGACAGGTCACCCGTCCGGTGCGGGTCTCGCACATCCAGTGCACGATCCGCATGGCCCGGGTACCGCGCTCGTACCACTCGCCGGGCGAGCTGACGCTGACGACCGCGTCGGCGTCACCACCCAGGCCCGCGTAGCGCAGGACGATCGAACCGCCCATCGACCAGCCCAGGATGGCCACCTGCTCATACCCCGTTGCGCGCAGCCACGACACCGCCGCGGCCACGTCGTGGATCTCCACGTCGCCGGCGGTGCTCAGTCCGCCGGATTCGCCGTGCCCACGCAGATCCGGGGCGAGAACGGCCGCCCCGCCAGCGGCCAGGCTGGCACAAATCCGGCGGACGGCCACGTGGCGCGAGGACCCGGTGAAGCCGTGGACGACCACACAGGCCAGCCGATACTGCGCCGAGGCCCAGTACGCCGCGCGCAGGTCGACACCGTCGAGTGTGGTGAACGCGACGATTCGCGGACTGGTCACGTTGGTATTCTTGCCGCAGTCTCGTGACCAGGGCAGCGCCGCCCGCCGGGTTTGGCAGCGCGCCGCCTCTCCCGGACACCACCGCTATCGATCTGGGAGGCGCCGGTGGAACTCCTGCTGCTCACCAAGGCTCCGCAGGCCACCACCGAGGTACTCCCCGCTCTCGGCCTGCTGCCGCACCACGTCACCGTGCTGGGTCTGGACGCCTCGGTCCTGGTCGATCGGCGGCTCGGCGACGCCATCCTGGTCGACGCCCGTCGCGAGTTGGCCGGCGCGCGTAGCTTCACCCGGGTGCTCGCGGCCATGGGGATGGATGTCCCAGTCCTCGCGGTGCTCACCGAGGGCGGCCTGATCGCGCTGTCGGCCGAATGGGCGGTCGACGACATCGTCCTGGACACGGCCGGTCCGGCTGAGCTGGATGCCCGCCTGCGGCTGGCCATCGAACGGCACTCCGTACTCGCCGACCCCACCCCCGAACACGTCGACATCGGCGAGCTCACCATCGACGAGACGACCTATACCGCGCGGCTGAGCGGCGCCCCGCTCGATCTCACGTACAAGGAGTTCGAGCTGCTGAAGTTCCTGGCCCAGCACCCGGGACGGGTCTTCACCCGGTCCCACCTGGTGCAGGAGGTCTGGGGCTACGACTATTTCGGCGGCACCCGGACTGTCGATGTGCACGTGCGTCGGCTGCGGGCCAAGCTCGGTCCCGAACACGAGGCGCTGATCGGCACCGTGCGCAACGTCGGTTACAAGTTCGTCCGCCCGTCCGCCGACGCCGCGGCCCGCGTCGCCGCCAGGAAAGCGGGCACACCGGACAGCGAGAGCGAGCTGTTCGACCACCCCCGCTGAGCGAGCCCGATAGCGTTCGCCGGATGCAGGTCTCGACGGAGTTCGTCCCGGTGTTGGATGCGCCGACGCGCGCCGAAGTGCAGGCGGTCGCCGATGCGATCATGGCCCGCGCCGGCGAGCCGCCGTTGTCGGACCAGGCCCTGACTCAGCTCGCTTCGCCCGACGTCGATCACCTCCTCGCGCATCGTGACGACCGGCTCGTCGGGTACGCGCAGCGCGACGGCACGACCCTGGAACTGGCCGGCGACGCCGCGGCCGTCACCGCCCTGCTCGACGCCGTCGAGGCGCGCGGGGCCGGCGACCTGCGGGTCTGGTCGCACGGTATACGCAGCCCGGTCGGCGCAGTGCTCGAAGCACGCGGGTATGAACGGGTGCGCCTGCTGCACCAACTGCGCCGCAACCTGGCCGAGCCGCTGCCGAAGATCGAACTGGCCGATGGTGTCACCGTCCGAACGTTCCAGCCGGGTCGCGACGAGCAGGCCTGGCTGCGAGTCAACTCCGCGGCCTTCGCCACGCACGCAGAGCAGGGTCGCTGGACGTTCGGCGATCTCGCGGCCCGAGAGGCAGAGCCGTGGTTCGACCCGGCCGGCTTCCTGCTGGCCGTACGCGGCGCCGAATTGCTCGGCTTTCACTGGACAAAGATCCACGCCGACGGAACCGGCGAGGTCTACGTCCTGGGCGTCGACCCCGCGGCGCAGGGCCTGAGGCTCGGCCCGGCGCTACTGGTGCGCGGCTTGGCCCACCTGGCCCAACGCGGGTGCGACGAGGCGTTGCTCTACGTCGACGACGACAACGCAGGCGCCATGGGCCTCTACGAACGGCTGCAGTTCCACAGCCACGACGCCGACAGCCAGTGGCGGCGCACCGGGTCCTAGTGGTCAGGGTGCCGTGCGGCACCAACGGGCGAGGCGATGACGCTGTTCACAGTCCGGACATCCGGAACATCTCGGCTCGACACATCGTGGGGGTACGGCGTTCACGTCTCGTTCATCTGGCTCGCCCCGTCGCGCCACTTGCCCCTCTTAGCGTCACGTTCGGAACGAGCCAATGACGAAGGGGACCCCAAACGTGAAGCTGTACCGGGCCGGCGCCATCGCCGGACTCATCGCTTGCACCGTCATGCTGTCTGCCTGTTCGAGTTCGAAGAAGAAGGCCGACGACACGACCCCGCCCAGCACGGGCGCCGCAGGCGGCTCGAGCACACCCGCTGCGACTGCTCCGGCCTGCTCCTCGGGCAAGCTCGATGCAGAGGGCTCGACTGCCCAGACCAACGCGATCAACGCCTGGATCGCCGCGTACCAGAAGGCCTGCCCCGGTGCGACCGTCAACTACAACCCGACCGGCTCCGGCGCGGGTGTCACCTCATTCACCACCGGCCTGGTCGACTTCGCCGGTTCGGACTCGGCCCTGGATCCCACCAAGGGCGAGGTCGCCAAGGCTCAGGCCAAGTGTGGCAGCACTCCGCTGGACCTGCCCATGGTCGTCGGCCCCATCGCCCTGGCCTTCAAGCTCAAAGGCGCTGACAAGGTCGTCCTGAACGGCGAACTGACCGCCAAGATCTTCCTGGGCAAGATCACCATGTGGAACGACCCGGCGATCGCCGCCGTGAATCCCGGCGTCACGCTACCTGCCACCAAGATCACGGTGTTCTATCGGTCCGACTCGTCGGGCACCACCCAGAACTTCGAGAAGTATCTGGCCGCGACGGCACCGAGCCTATTCACCACAAAGCCGGACAAGGACTCGTCCAAGGCGGGCTTCGCCGGCCAAGGCAAGGCCAAGTCGCAGGGTGTAGCGGCAGCCATCGCAGCGGTTGACGGCGGGATCGGCTACGTCGAATTCTCCTTCGCCGTCAGCAGCGGGCTGAACACCGCATCCATCGACAACGGTGGCGGAGCAGTGGAGCTGTCCAAGGACACCGCCAGTGCCGCCGCCAACGCCGCCACCGTCACCGGCACCGGCAACGACTTGAGCCTCAAGATCGACTACGCGACCAAGACGGCCGGTGCCTACCCGCTGATCCTGGTCACCTACGAGGTTGTATGCACCAAGTACCAGGACGCAGCCAAGGGCACCTTCGTGAAGAACTTCCTCACCTACACGGCTGAGGCGGGGCAGGCAGCGCTCCCGGGTCTGGGCTACGCCCCACTCCCGACGGAGCTGCAAACAAAGGTCAAGGCAGCCGTAGCAACGATCAGCTAGAGACCGACACCACGAGGCGAGCGATGCCTCGCCGGCCGCCTGCAGCGGCCGGCGGGGCGGTCGCTTCGAGAGGGAGTAGGGCAGCACATGGCGGACGGCGACACCACGACCGGACGATCGACGAACGGCTTGGCGCCTGCGCGGGGCGGCAATCCGTTCGTACCGCGCGGCGTGGGGGGCGACAGCATCGGTCTGGACCCCACCGCGCCCAGGGGCCTGTCCAAGAATCCGTCGGTCATCGGCTCGTCACAGCCGCTTGCCATCAGCATCGGCACCCCGGTGGACTCGCCGCCCGTGCTGGGCGCCGGCTTGCCGTCGGCCGGATCACCCCGCGGCAAGGTCCGCATCGGGGACCGGATCTTCCTCGCGCTCACCAAGGGCGCCTCGAGCTTCGTGGTGCTGCTCGTCGCACTCGTAGCAATCTTCCTCGTCGTCAAGTCAGTGCCGTCGATTCTGGACGACAAGGTCAACTTTCTGACCTCGACGGAGTGGTCGACCGAGCCCGGCAACCTGCGCTTCGGCATCGCTCCCCTGCTCTACACGACAGTGGCGATCTCACTGTTGGCGATGATCCTGGCCGTGCCGACCGCCATCGGCATCGCGCTGTTCATCACGCACTACGCCCCGAAGCGGCTGGCCCGACCGGTCGCCTACGCGATCGACCTGCTCGCCGCCATCCCGTCGATCATCTACGGGATCTGGGGCGCCGCAGTCCTCGCGCCGCACTTGGCCGGCGTCCAGCGGTCGCTCTACCACCTGGGCGGCTTCCCACTGTTCAAGGATCGCAGCGTGCCGACCGGCAGCCTGTTCAACGGCGGTGTCGTGCTGGCAATCATGATCTTGCCGATCGTCACCGCGATCAGCCGTGATGTATTCGAGCGCACCCCGCGAGAGAACATCGAGGCCGCCCTGGCCCTGGGCTCGACGAAGTGGGAGATGATCCGGATGGCCGTGCTCCCGTACGGGCGCAGCGGGGTGATCAGCGGCGCGATGCTGGGTCTCGGCCGCGCGCTGGGCGAGACCATCGCCGTGTTCCTGATCCTATCCAAGGTCAGCAGTTTCTCACCCTCGATCTTCAGCGGCGGCGAGACGTTCGCGTCCAAGATCGCGAACAGTGCCAGCGAGTTCAGCAACCCCGCCTCGACCGGTGCCTTCATCGCGGCGGGGCTGGTGCTGTTCGTCCTGACGTTCGTGGTCAATGCGGCCGCCCGAATGATCGTGAACCGTCGGAAGGACTTCACGTGACCGCCACCCTGACGGCGGCTGTCGCGCCCGCCGCGTCACAGTTCGCCCGACCCTCAGGCTCGCGCAAGTTCAAGAACGGACTGGCCAGGGCGCTGGTCACCGCCGCGTTCCTGGTCGCACTCGTTCCGCTCGTGTGGCTGCTGTGGACGGTGATCAGCAAGGGCTATCACGTTGTCACCAGCGCGTCGTGGTGGACCGAGTCCCAGCGCGGCAAGACCTTTGCCACGCCCGGCGGCGGCGCGTGGCACGCTATCGTCGGCACCCTCGAGCAGGTCGCGCTGTGCAGCATCATCTCGGTTCCGATCGCGATCCTGGTCGGCATCTACCTCGTCGAATACGGGCGAGGGACGTTCGCGAAGATCACGACGTTCACGGTCGACATCCTGACCGGTATCCCCTCGATCGTCGCAGCGCTGTTCATCTACGCCCTGTTCATCTCGACGTTCCACGGTGCGCGAGCCGGTTGGCTGGTCTCGCTGGCGCTGGTCATCCTGATGATCCCGGTCATCATTCGAACCACCGAGGAGATGCTCAAACTCGTGCCGAACGAGTTGCGCGAAGCCTCGTACGCCTTGGGCGTGCCCAAGTGGAAGACGATCGTCAAGATCGTGCTGCCCACCGCGTTCACCGGGATTGTCACGGGCGTGGTGCTCGGCATTGCCCGGGTGGCCGGCGAGACCGCGCCGCTGTTGATCCTGGTCGGCTACTCCGCCAACACCAACTCCGACCTGTTCAACAATTTCCAGGGCTCGCTCCCGACCTTGATCAACGACCAGTTCGCGAACCTGAACCACGCCACCGGCGGCAGTGCGTATCACCTCGACGCGAACGGCAACCGCATCGCCGGTTCTGTCGCCAACTACGCACCGGACCGAATGTGGGGCGCAGCGTTGACCCTGATCGCCATCGTCCTGCTGTTGAACGTGATCGCCCGCTTCGTCTCCCGCTTCAACAAGATTGCCCAGTGAGGACGTTAAGACATGGCTAAGAGCATCGAAGCGAAGAATCTCAATATCTACTACGGCAAATTCCTAGCCGTCAGCAACGTCAACTTCACCGTGGCGCCCAACTCGGTGACGGCGTTCATCGGCCCGTCCGGCTGCGGCAAGTCGACCGTGCTGCGCACGCTGAACCGCATGCACGAGGTCATCGCCGGCGCGAGCGTGCAAGGCAAGGTGCTGCTCGACGGCGAGGACATCTACGACGGCGGCGTCGACCCGGTCGCGGTGCGGCGCACTATCGGGATGGTCTTCCAGCGCCCCAACCCCTTCCCGACCATGTCGATCTACGACAACGTCGCCGCAGGCCTGAAACTGCAGAGCGGCCGTACCCGCAAGGCAGAACTCGACACCGTCGTGGAGAGGTCGTTGCGCTCGGCCAACCTGTGGGCCGAGGTCAAGGACCGGCTCAACAAGCCGGGCGCCGGCCTGTCCGGCGGCCAGCAGCAACGGCTGTGCATCGCCCGCGCAATCGCAGTCCAGCCTGATGTGCTCCTGATGGACGAGCCGTGTTCGGCGTTGGATCCGATCTCGACGATGGCGATCGAGGACCTGATCCGGCAGCTGAAGAAGGACTACACGATCGTCATCGTCACGCACAACATGCAGCAGGCTGCCCGCATCTCCGAGCGCACCGCGTTCTTCAATCTCAGCGCCACCGGCCAGCCCGGCGAACTCGTCGAGATGGGTGCCACCCCGACGATGTTCACCACGCCGTCGGACAAGCGAACCGAGGACTACATCTCCGGGGCGTTCGGCTAGTCATTTCCGCCTGGTGAGTTCTCGTCTTTGGCCCCGCCATCGTCGCAATCTGCCGCCCGCAGCGACGCTGCGGAGGTCAATCTCGCGGGGGTTGTCGCGTCATGGTCGGCACCGCCCGCTCAGTCGGCGCTCGCCGATGCCTACGCGACGACGGTCCAGTGAGTTGGGTTGCCGTCGCTACGCCACAACGTCGTCGGGCCGGCGTCACGGAGTACGTCGTTGAGCCAGAACGTCTGGTCCGGGTTCCAGCCGGCGAGCAGTGTCGCCTCCTGCCCCACCCGCAGCGTCCGGCCCGCGCTGCTCAGGTAGCCGGCGACCGTGAGGTGTACCGCGTCGTAGTCAGTCGCGACGTCAGCCCAGTCCGGAATCAGCCAGCCATCGGCCCAACCGGTCACCCGCCACCAGTCATGGCGCCGGGATCCGGTGACGTCCAGCGGGTAGCGGGTGACGAGTTCGACCCAGTCCTCGGACCCGGTGATCTCATAACAGCGAGCACCCGGCTGCGCGGCCAGCGGCCAGCACCGCGCCGTCGTCGGGCCCCACGAGTCCTCGAGCAGGGCCAACCCCGCGGCGCCGAGGCCGGGCAACGCGCGGGTCGTGGTCACCACGCCGGCGTCGGCCGGTGTGGACCACCACGAGCCGGTCACTGGGGCGGTGGGGTCGCCCGGGCCGGTGAGGGCGCGCGCTTCCGCGGCGGCGGTCGACGTCCGCCACGCATTGAGCATGGCCGGTGAACCCGACAGCGACGGCGGCGGTCGTTGCGGTTCGCCCAGGAATTGGACGTACTGCTGGTCGTCGCGCGCGAGCGGCGAAGCCCACCAGGCGGCGGCGGGAGCGTGGGTAACGGCCAGCGCGACAGGCTCGAGAAGTTCCTTGACCTCGGGGTGATCGAGCATCCGGTCGGTCTCGTCAGGCTCCTGCCAGTACATGGCCCAGTTCACCGACTCGGCGAGCCCGGCGAACACATCGATGGCCGGTAGCGCCGCCACGACGGCCGCCTCGAGATCAGTGCGCAGCCCGGACGGTAGGTGCAGCGAGACCGGCAGCGGCCAGCCGAGCATCGCTGGGCGCTCAGGCAGCAGTTCGAGGCACAGCCGCCTGCCCCGCGGGCCGAGCAACAGGTCACGGACGTCCTCAGGCCCACCCACATCGGTGATCCTAGAAGCCGACCACCGTGCCCGCCTCGACGAATGCCGCAGCGATCACAGCTCGATCAGCACCGGAGCGAGCAGAAGCCGCAGCGCGGCCGACATTGACCCACCCGGACCGCCCACGTAAAATAACGGCCTATTGATCGCTGCTCAATAGCGCGGTCGGCCCACCAGGCGGGAGCACCGTGTCCGACTATGACGTCTTGATCATCGGGTCTGGGTTCGGAGGCAGCGTCAGCGCGCTGCGCCTGACCGAGAAGGGCTACCGGGTCGGGGTGCTCGAAGCCGGCCGGCGCTTCACGCAAAACACCCTGCCCAAGACGTCCTGGCGGGTCCGAGACTTCATCTGGGCGCCCAAGCTGGGCTGCACCGGCATCCAGCGCATCCATCTGCTCAAGGACTGCCTGATCATCGCCGGAGCAGGTGTGGGCGGTGGCTCACTCAACTACGCGAACACCTTGTACGAGCCGCTGCAGCCGTTCTACGACGACCCGCAGTGGGCGCACATCACCGACTGGCGCACCGAGTTGGCGCCGCATTACGAGCAGGCCAAGAAGATGCTCGGCGTCGTCACCAACCCGACCGTCACGCCCAGTGACATCGAGATGCAGCGTCTGGCCGGCCAGTTCGGCAAGTCCGACACGTTCCACCTGGCGCCGGTCGGCGTGTTCTTCGGCCGTGACGGCACGCAGGAGCCTGGCCAGACCGTCCCGGACCCGTACTTCGGCGGCGTCGGGCCCGAGCGCACCGGCTGCATCCAATGCGGTGAGTGCATGACCGGCTGCCGGCACGGTGCCAAGAACTCGCTCACTACCAACTACCTGGCCCTGGCCGAGACCGGCGGCGCCACCGTCCACGCGTTGACGACCGTGACGGGCCTACGTCCGCGCAAGGACGGCGGATACACGATCGACACCGTGCGCACCGGCAAATGGTCGACCCGCAAGGCCGACCGCACGTTCACCGCCGACCAGGTCATCTTCAGCGCCGGCACCTATAACACCCAGAAATTGCTGCACCGCTTGCGCGACACCACGCTGCCCAAACTGTCACCGCGGCTGGGTTACCTGACCCGGACGAATTCAGAGGCCATCCTCGGCGTGCGCACCAGCAAGCCGCTGCACGACTACACCTCCGGCGTCGCGATCACCTCGTCCTGGCATCCCGACGAGAACACCCACATCGAGCCGGTGCGCTACGGCAAGGGAAGCAACTCGATGGGGCTGCTGAACACGCTGCTCACCGAAGGGGGCACCCGCCGTTCCCGGTGGCTGCAGTTTGCTCTGGGCATGCTGCGCCATCCGCTGCAGATGCGGCTGCTCGTCCCGCGCAAGTGGTCCGAGCGGGTGATCATCCTGCTGGTGATGCAGTCGCTGAACAACTCCATCACGGTGAAGCGCAAGAAGGGCCGTCTCGGCCGACCCACGCTCACCTCCGAGCAAGGCGTAGGCGAGCCGAACCCCACGTGGATCCCGGCGGCCAACGCCGCCGCCCGGCAACTCGCCGACAACATCGGTGGCATGCCCGGCGGCACCTGGGGCGATCTGATGAACGTCCCGATGACCGCGCACTTCATCGGCGGCTGCGCCATCGGCGATTCGCCGCAGACCGGGGTCATCGACCCCTACCAACGCCTCTACGGCTATCCGGGCCTGCACATCGCCGACGGCTCGGCCCTGTCGGCCAACCTGGGCGTCAACCCGTCCCTGACGATCACGGCGCAGACCGAGCGGGCGATGGCGCTGTGGCCCAACCGTGGCGAGGCCGACGTCCGGCCCCCGGTCGGCGCGCCGTACCAACGCACCGAGCCGGTATATCCCCTGCATCCGGTAGTTCCGGAAAGCGCACCGGGCGCCCTGCGCTTCGGCCCGACTCCGCTCGGGATGCCCGGCGTCCGCTCGGCCTGACCGCCGGGGGCGAGGCAGTTACTGCGACTGCGCAACTCGGGCTGATCGGCGTCGTTTGACCTGTAGGAGCGCTGTTTTGGGCGCGCTGATCACGGCGGTATTCGCACCTCCCGGTCTACGAACGCGCAGAGAGGCACGTGCATGTCG
>JALYVG010000150.1 GCA_030853345.1 Actinomycetota bacterium
GCTGCCGGCGTTATGGGCCACGTCCAGTTGGTGATCGCCGGGTCGTCCTCGCCGTGCTCACGGGTGTACGCGCGGGCCGCGAACCGGGCGTCGGACATCTGCTGACGCAACTGCGCGGCGCGGCTACCGAGCGACCCGACGCGGTCGATGACGTCCATGACCAGGTGGTAGCGGTCGAGGTCGTTCATCATGACCATGTCGAACGGCGTGGTGGTCGTGCCCTCTTCCTTGTATCCGCGCACGTGGATGTTGTGGTGGTTGTTGCGGCGGTAGGTCAGCCGGTGGATCAGCGACGGATAGCCGTGGTAGGCGAAGATCACCGGCTTGTCGGCGGTGAACAGCGCGTCGAAATCGCGGTCAGACATCCCGTGCGGGTGCTCGGTGTCCGGCTCCAGCCGCATCAGATCCACGACGTTGATCACCCGCACCTTGAGCTCGGGCAGGTGGGTGCGCAGCAGGTCCGCGGCTGCGATCGTCTCGAGCGTGGGGGTGTCTCCGGCGCAGGCGAGCACGACGTCTGGTTCGCCGTCGGTGTTGCCGGCCCAGGGCCAGATGCCCAGGCCGCGAGTGCAGTGCGCGATCGCGTCGTCCATGTTCAGGTAGGTCAGGGCCGACTGCTTGCCTGCGACGATGACGTTGACGTAGTGCCGGCTGCGCAGGCAGTGGTCGGCGATCGAGAGCAGCGTGTTGGTATCCGGCGGCAGGTACACACGCACGACCTCGGCCTTCTTGTTGACGACGTGGTCGATGAAGCCGGGATCCTGGTGCGAGAGGCCGTTGTGGTCCTGGCGCCAGACGTGCGAGGTCAGCAGGTAGTTCAGTGAGGCGATCGGTGCGCGCCACGGAATGTGGCGGGTGGTCTTGAGCCACTTGGCGTGCTGGTTGAACATCGAGTCGATGATGTGGATGAACGCCTCGTAGCAGTTGAACAGTCCGTGGCGTCCGGTGAGCAGGTAACCCTCGAGCCACCCCTGGCACAGATGCTCGGACAGCACCTCCATCACCCGGCCGTCCGCGGCGAGGTGGTCATCACCCGGCAGCGTGGTCGCGTCCCAGGCACGGTTGGTCTTCTCGAAGACCGCCGAGAGGCGGTTGGACGCGGTCTCGTCGGGGCCCATGATGCGGAACCGGTCCATGTTGCGGTTGGTGATGTCACGCAGGAACTCGCCGAGCACGCGGGTGGCTTCGCTCGATTCCACGGCGGGGTGCTCGACCGGCACGGCGTAGGCACGGAAGTCGGGCATGGCAAGGTCGCGCAGCAGCCGTCCGCCGTTGGCATGCAGGTTGGCGCTCATCCGCCGGTGGCCGTACGGCGCGAGCGCCTGCAGTTCGGGCACGAGTCGGCCGGTGGCGTCGAAGAGCTCCTCGGGCCGGTAGCTTCGCAGCCACTGCTCGAGCAGCGCGCGGTGCTCGCTGTTGGTGTGCGTCTCGGCGAGCGGCACCTGGTGGCTGCGGAAGGTTCCCTCGACGGGCAGGCCGTCGACCTCCTTCGGCCCGGTCCAACCCTTCGGGGTCCGCAGGATGATCATCGGCCAGGTCGGCCGCCCGGTCCGCCCGGAATTGCGCGCCGCGTCCTGGATGTGGGCGATGTCGTCGATCACGTCATCGAGCGTGGCGGCCAGATCCTGGTGGACGGTGGCGGGGTCGTCGCCGACGACGAAGTGCGGTTCGTAGCCGTAGCCGCGCATCAGGGCCGCGAGCTCGTCGTCCGGAATGCGCGCCAGGATGGTCGGGTTCGCGATCTTGTAGCCGTTGAGATGCAGCACCGGCAGAACCGCGCCGTCGGTCACCGGGTTGAGGAACTTGTTCGAGTGCCAACTCGCGGCCAGCGGCCCGGTCTCGGCCTCGCCGTCGCCCACCACGCACAGCGCGAGCAGGTCCGGGTTGTCGAACACGGCGCCATACGCGTGCACGAGGGCGTAGCCGAGCTCGCCACCCTCGTGGATCGATCCCGGCGTCTCGGGTGCCACGTGGCTCGGGATGCCACCGGGGAAGGAGAACTGCCGGAACAGCGCCCGCAGGCCGTCCTCGTCCTGGCCGATGGAGGAGTACACCTCGCTGTAGGTGCCTTCCAGGTAGGCGTTGGCGACCAGCCCGGGTCCGCCGTGGCCGGGCCCGGTGATGTAGAGGGCGTTGAGGTCGCGCTCGTTGATGACGCGGTTCATGTGGGCGTAGAGCAGGTTGAGGCCCGGGGTGGTGCCCCAGTGCCCGAGCAGGCGTGGCTTGACGTGCGCAGCGTGCAACGGTTCGCGCAGCAGCGGGTTGTCGAGAAGGTAGATCTGGCCCACCGAGAGGTAGTTCGCCGCCCGCCAGTAGGCGTCGATCAACTCAAGGTCCTGCTGGCTGTAGGTGCGGGTCTGCGTTGAGTCCGGACGATGCACAGCGGGGCTCCTTGGAAGGCGGGGTATCGGCAAAGCCTTGCACGGCGCGCCGCCGGTTCAGTACCGCCCTTGGTCCTGCGGCCACGGGACTGCGCCTGTTGGCCCCCACGTGACGGCGTGGTTGATCCCCTTCTCGGGGTGAGCCCCGCGCAAGAAGGGAGGCCGGTGCTACGTCAAGGCCGCGAGTCCTGGATGAACAGTGCCTGCCTGGGGCAGGCGGCAACCGCTGCACTCGCGCGCTTGAAATCGCGTCGTAGCAACGCGCGGTCGGTGACAATCGGAAATCCCCAGGAATCGAAGCGCACCAGCTCGGCGGCCAGGTGTCCGCAGATGCCGACACCGTCGCAGGCGAGCGGATTCACCCGGAGCCGACTCTCGCTTCCGTGGCGGGAATGGCGGGCCATGTCAGCTCGACCTGCTCTCGGCGTCTTCGTGCCAGTTCTGGCGGACAAGTCGCAGCGGGGCGCTCACCGCAGCGCCTCGAGCTCGTCGGATGGTGTACGGGCTGCGTAGCGGGAGACCGCCACCGCAAGGACGAGCAGGCCGGTCGAGACGTAGAACCAGCGCAACGCGCTGGTGTCGCCCCCCGCGAGGACGCCGTGTAGCCACACCAGCACGAGCGCGATCATGGCCACCTTGTGGATCGGCCACCATGCCCGTCGCGGAAGATGCCCCGCCAGCGTCGCGGTCACTCCGGAAAGGAACCCTGACCACAGTCCGATAATGCCGAGGGTCACTGCGGCCGGGCGGTAGCTGGACCGCATCGGCAACAACGCCCCCCACCAGCCGACCGCGGCGTACCGATCGGTGGCCAGGACAACGACGTGCAACAGCGTGAAAGCC
This sequence comes from Actinomycetota bacterium, assembly GCA_030853345.1. GTDB lineage: Bacteria > Actinomycetota > Actinomycetes > Mycobacteriales > Jatrophihabitantaceae > QHCC01. The sequence continues at coordinate 3,225 of JALYVG010000150.1, forward strand.
AGGGCGAACACGGTGAGCGCGACATGCAGCCGGATCCGGGCCGCCGGGCTCGAACGGGTCAACCGGGTGCGCCACGGGTGCGATAGCGCGAGCCCGAGCAGCACCAGCATGACGAGCAGCAGGTAGGAGGTGATCCCAGCGGCGCGCCCGATCATCCAGGGTGCCATTCGGTTCCCCGACACGGACCGGAATCCACCGGCGATCAAGGCCCCGCTCACGCCGCCGCTGACCGTCACGGCGGTGATGAGGCCGGCCGTGCGCAAACCGCGCACCGAGGCGTGCCTGGCCGACGACGGCGATGTGGTCACGACGCCTGCCAGATCACGGCAGGAGCGATGGCCTCGCTCATCCCGATCGCACCGTCGTCGGCAACCCAGAGGGCAGCAAGATCGTGCGCCGCTGCGTGCGCCGCAATGTCCTCACTGCCCAAGAGGAACAGGACCTTGCTCCACACCTCGTCCATCGCGGGGTCAGGCCCGACGACGGTCACCGCGAGCAGGCCGCGGCCGCCTGGAGTGCCGGTTCTGGGGTCGATCAGGTGATGCACGCGCCGACCTGCCACTGTCCATTGCCGGAGCCGTACCGAGGAAGTCGCACACCCGGCGGAGCGAACGTTGAGCACCGCGATCGGCTGCGTACCGCCCCGCGGATCTTCGACGGCCACCTGCCAGCCGGCGCCTTCCGGCCCGTCCCCGGCCAGGTAGCAGTCTCCGCCGGCTTCGATCAGGTAGGAGTCGCAGGCGCGCGCGATCTCCTCGGCCACCCAGCGGATGGCCAGCCCCTTGGCGATGCCTCCGAGATCGACCGGGATCGGTCCAATCCGCACAGCGCTGCGTGCCGGGTCAAACCCAGGCCGCCACCGGTCACTTGCGCGACGTTGCGCGACCGGCACCGAGCGAGCGCCCAGCTCGACGTCACCCGCCGCGAAGGGCAGCGAGCGGTCGTAGCCCAGCTCCAGGAGAGCGCGAAGCACTCGCGGGTCGAAGATCGCGTCGGTTACCTGGTGTGCGCTCGCCGCCTCAGAGAGCGCGGCGAAGCAGTACCGGGGCACCACGTGCCACGCCTCACCTGCGGCGTTGGCTTGCATGAGCGGGCTGTCCCGGTCGAAGCGTGTGCATTGCTGCTCCACGTCGCCGAACACTGCACGCGCCCGCCCGATCATCTCCTGCGGCGACGGGGCGTCCGGCGCCAGCCGGATGGTCACCGTCGAAGCCATCGCCGTAAACGACGTGCACAGCTCAGCGGTGACGTCGATGGATGAGCTCGCCAAGAGACGATGGCTCAACCGGACGCCCCGGTTGAGGTGTGCACGGGTGGCGGGGGAGTCGGTGACGGGGCCGCGGCCGGCGCGGAGGGCTGCGGTGGTGAGGGGGCGGGGGGGGGGGGGGG
>JALYVG010000151.1 GCA_030853345.1 Actinomycetota bacterium
GTATGAGGCCGTGCGGGCAGTGATCGCCGACGGCGAGACGGTGACGGATGTGGCGGCCCGGTTCGGGGTGGCCCGCAAGACCGTGCACCGGTGGTTGGCCAAGTACGAGGCCGGTGGGCTCGACGGGTTGGCTGATGGGTCGCATCGGCCGAGATCGTGTCCGCATCAGATGCCGGCGGCGGTCGAGGTCGCGCTGGTGGAGGTGCGGTTGCGACATCGGTCGTGGGGTCCACGTCGGCTGGCTTTCGAGCTGTCCCGGCGTGGGCTGATGGTGTCGGAGTCCGCGGCTTATCGGGCTTTGGCCAGGTTGAATCTGATCGACCCGGCGGCGCGGCGTCCACGTGATCGCAAGTGGAAACGCTGGGAGCGCGGAGCGCCGATGGAGTTGTGGCAGATGGACGTGGTGGGCGGGTTCGTGCTCACCGACGGCACCAGGGCGAAGGTGTTGTCCGGCGTGGATGACCATTCCCGCTTCTGTGTCAGTGCGCATCTGATGACGCGCGAGACGTCGCAGAAGGTCTGCGACGGACTGGGCGAGGCGTTGCGGACCTACGGCGTTCCGCAGGCGATCCTGACCGACAACGGGAAGGTGTTCACCGGCCGGTTCAACCTCCCGCCGGTCGAGGTCCTCTTCGACCGGATCTGCCGGGAGAACGGGATTCAGCATCTTCTGACCCAGCCGCGCTCGCCCACGACCACCGGCAAGATCGAACGTTTCCACCGGGCGATCCGCACCGAGTTCCGCACCGACCGCGCGTTCGCCAGCCTCGCTGCGGCGCAAGCCGAGCTCGACGAATGGGTCGAGGACTACAACACCCACCGCCCCCACCAGGCTTTGGACATGGGCACCCCGGCGCAACGGTTCTGGCGCACCACCGCCGCCCCGGTCACCGAACTGCGAGTGCCATCCACAACCAGCCGTCCGGACTCCGCCCGCGGCGACGGCATCTGGATCACCCGCCGAGCCAGCGCAGTCGGCGTCGTGATGGTCAGCTGGCAGCAGGTCTGCCTCGGCGTCGCCGCAGCCGGCCACAACATCGACGTCTGGGTCACCGACCAGGTCCTACAGTTCTACGACGGCGACCAACTGCTACGCACCCAGAAACGCACCAGCGAAGGGAGCGTGAGAGTCAAACGATCAACAGCCCCCAAGCGGGCCCACTAACGTCCACACGAGTGTTACCAATCAACCGAGGCCGACCTGTCACCGCTCACCCGAAGGTCTTCAGGGGCACCAATATTTCATTGGCTTCAATCTTGTCGTGTACCAACACGAGGTCTCCCGTGGAATGGTTCGTGGGATCACCCAGGCGACATTCTAGGCAGCATGCCGCCTCGCAAACGCCGTCCTGGCGGGCACGTCGAGGAGCTCGCATCAGGCAGCTTCCGCGCAGTCGGGTACGCCAGCGTGGACCCGTTGACGAGGAAGCCTCGCTACCTGAAGGAAACTCCCAAGACGCACGCAGCGGCCGGGCTGGCTCTCACCAAGCTCCAGGCCGTGGTCGGAGACGAGCGGCACCCAAAGACCAACATCACGGTCAGTCAGGCACTCGACCAAGTGGCTCGAAGTCGCATCGCTCACCGAGACGACACGGGATCGGTACGAAGACCTGATCCGCATCCATATCGAGCCGGCCTTCGTCGACTGCCCGCCGCCAAGTTGGAAGCCGAGAGGCTGGAGCGTTTCTACGCTCGCCTGCAACGCTGCCGCGCGCTGTGTAATAGGCCGCGCGACGAGGACATGTGTGCCCTACGTTGACCGGGAGCACGGTGCGCCAGATTAACTATGTGATCAGCGGGGCACTAAAACGAGCCGTGCGGTGGCGGCATCGAGGCATCAACAAGGCGGTCTTCGCCGTAGCGCCGGACCGCCGTCCCCGAACCGGCCCGACCGGATCCGCCGAGTCCCGAGGAAGCTGGGCGCTTGCGCAGTGCAGCGTGGGAGGATTCGACTGGGATTTGCTGCTCTGACTGACCATGGTGACCGGCCGCCGCCGCGCGAAGTCAGTGCTTTGCGTTTTCAGCTACTCCGTCCCCCGCACGATGAGGGATGTCGACGGCAAGTAGCACCGTGATTGGTTCCACGGTTTCAATTGCAGACCCAAGGCGACAGCACGGCAACGTCTGTTAGGACGACCCGGACACGCGGTGGTGCCCCCGACGTCCGGAATTGCGGCGATCCGGCGCGCAATGACGGCGGCAACTGAGTACTGACCAGCGCGAGGCGGCTCGTGGGTCAGTTCTTAGGACGACGCTGACGCAAGATGGTGTTGCGTCCTTGGGACGATGGCGTTGGTGACATTCAAATATATAGCAACTGCTAATAGCACGCTTACCGTGTTGAGTGAAAATGTATCGCGAACTCACCGGCAGTAATCGCATTGTTATGCGCACCCTAACCAGTAGCTCACCGCTACGCCGGAGTCTGGCTAGGTGCTCGGCCACGAGGCCGACAACCCTTCAGAAGGAGAATAACCGATGGCCATTGACGGTTTCACATCGGAGTGCTGGCCCAATGACAAGGACTATCTCGACGGGGTCGTGGAATTACGCCTTCCGGCATCGACGGCGCTCAAGGCATACTGGGATGCGGACATCTTCGACCAGAACGGCGTGCCACCCGGGACGATAATCGCGGTGACCGATGCCTTCCTGGTCCGATTCCGCGTCGAGTTGCGCGGCGAACTCTGGCACTGCATCCACGGCGACTGGTGCTTCGAGCTGAAATTCACGTCGATCGGCGAAGGCTCGAACTTCGACCTCTCCTCCAAACTCACTCACGGTGTACTCGAGAAGAAGGGGTGGGACGGCTGCAATCCGAGTGACAGGTGCATCGATGTGAGCGTCCCGGTCCCGGCCGGCACCATTCCCGCCGAGCACTGCGGCACTCTCTACGAGGTCGGCGCCACGTTCGCCCTGCGCTGCTGCGAACGAGATCGGCCGGTACTCGTCGGATACGAGGCACTGGAAGAGCTTGAGTTCTACTGATCGAACCAACCGCATACCACCATCGCGGATGCGGTTTCGCAACGCGGATTTGCCACCGTCCGCTCGGTGACCGAGCCGAGCGGGCGGTGATCAACGCTACGAGCGCAAAGGACGTCGCGATGATCGCCGACCTCTCATCCATTGAGGGTCTGAACGCCAAGCGCCTCGCGGCCTTAGCGGACGCGTTGAGTATCCGAACGCCTGGGGAGTTGGTCCGAGCCGACCGCCGAGCAATACTCGCCGCCTTGCGCAAGCGCGGGCTGCGGCCCACGCTCGAGGAGATCTCGACATGGCAGGACGACGCGAGAGATACCGCGGCGGCAGGCGACCCAGGCTGGGAACAAGTCGCCGCATTCGTGGTCAGCTTCGAGCAACGCCGCAGCGACGACGTCCTGGAAAGGCGAGTAGCGGCTGAGCAGGCAGAGCACGAACTCCCCGCGCCCCGCGCGGAGTGGTCGGACTGGAACGGCGCCGCCGTCTACACCTGGATGCTGGACCTCCTGCCAGCTGCGCGGATGGAAGGTGCCGGCTCGCCCGACCTGACGGACCGGGCGGACCCCGATCGCCAGGACGAGCCCGCCGCTGAACGACCAGACAACACAGCCGTCCCTGCGACTGCTGCACGCCGTAGCGCGCGCCCGGCACTCGCCATCAAGCAGGCCGAACTCTTGATCGTCGGTAAGACACCCGTAGGGCTGATACCCGACGCCGAAGAGGTCGTCGACATACCTCCAGGAACCCGACTGAAAGTGACCCTTTCCGAGTCCGCAGCGGGTCGACAGATCCAGGTCGCGCTGCGGGTGCGGCGCCCGGGCCGAGCAGCGCTCACCCCGCACCCGCCGGCCTCGGCAACCGCAGAAGCGCCCGTCGAAATTGACCTATCAGCCCTGCCATCTGGCACCCATACTGCCGTGCTTGCCGCCTGGACCGAGGACGGATCTATAGCTCCTACCGTCCACAAGCTGCCGACACTTCGCATCGCCGCACCTGACAGGACGAACCGTGATCACGACGAATGACCTGACAACAAACGACCTCCCGGCCGGCACTCGCTGACGATTCCGCAAGTCACATTTCCGCACTTGTTTCATACTCTTAGGCGCCGTACTGGGCTTTGTAGGCTCGGACGACCGACTGGGTTCAATCCGGTCGCAGCCGTTGACCCACTGTGCGTGGTGCCGCTACGAAGTAGCGGGTTACTCCCGCCACACCCCTGGTCATCGACAGGCTGGCACGGAGACCACCCGCGAGCTCGACGCGATTATTACCGCGGTGCGCAAGGCCGGCGCGAAACTGTTGCTGACCGGTGACGACAAGCAGCACGGCGCGATGGGCGTCGACGGCGTGTTTCGCACCGTCGTCGACCGCATGGACGCGCCAGTGCTGTCCACCGTGCCGCTTCCGTGACCACCGTGGCGCGTTGCGGGAGGGAAGTGCATCGCCTCATTGGGTCCGCGCAAGCGCGAGCCTTGACGCGATCGCCGAGCACGAAAGGACCCGGCCGCATCCACGCCGGACCACTTGCGCGCATGGAAGAGCCGAACTGAGGGCATAGCTC
>JALYVG010000179.1 GCA_030853345.1 Actinomycetota bacterium
TTCGGAAGATGGACATGATGATCGCCAGGCCGACGACCACCTCGGCCGCTGCGACGACCATGACGAAGAAGGCCATGATCTGGCCGTCGAGACTGCCATTGATGCGCGCGAAGGTGACCAGGCTCAGGTTGACGGCGTTGAGCATCAGTTCGACGCACATGAAGACCACGATCGCGTTGCGGCGCACCAGGACGCCGACAGCGCCGATCGTGAACAGGGCGGCGGAGAGCACCAGGTAGTAGGTGGGCGTCATAGTGCCTTGTCCGGGTTGTCCAGCGCGGCCAGTTCGCGTACGCCGGGTGTGGACGCCATCACCGACTCGCTCGAGACGGAGCCGTCGGGCAGCAGCGCCGGGGTGCCGATCGAGTTACCGGAGGACAACACACCGGGGCCGGGCAGCGGCTGCGGACGGCCGGAACGGATGCGCTCGCGGGCGATCGACTTCTGCGTCCGCTTCGGCCCGTCGCGCTCGACGTGGGCGAGCACCATGGCGCCGACGGCGGCGATGATCAGCAGGGCAGAGGTGAGCTCGAAGGCGAACAGATACTTGGTGAACAGCAGCGCCGCGATCGAGTTGACGTTCTGCCCATTGGCGTTCGCGTTGGTGCCGTTGAGATTGGCGGGCTTGGAGCCCTTGAACGCGCGGCCGACCGACAGCGCGACCAGCACCGCGAAGCCAACCCCGAACAGGGCCGCCGCCCAGCGCTGCCCTCGCAGCGTCTCGACGATCGAGTCCGACGCGTCGCGCCCGATCAGCATCAGCACGAACAGGAAAAGGATCATGATGGCGCCGGTGTAGACGATGATCTGGACGAGGCCGAGGAAGGGGCCCTGCTCGATCAGGTAGAACATGCCCAACGACATCATCGTGGCCACCAGCGAGAGCGCCGAGTGCACGGCATTGCGCAGCAGCACCATCCCGATCGCGCCGGCCAGCGAGACCGGGCCGAGGATCCAGAACGCGACCGCCTCGCCGAGCGGAACTTGGCCGTTCGTGAGTTCCCCAGCACCCAGCAGCAGGTTGCTCATGATCCGCCTCCCCGCATCCGTGACATGGCAGCGCTCCAGAACAGCGGAGTGACGCGCTGTTTCGGAGACGTCGGGCTCATGAGTGGTGCCTGCCTACTTCGATGGCGGTGCCGGTGATGGGACGACCGGCCACGTTGGCGCTGCTCTGGTCTGCGCCCTGCTGCAGCGGGGCCTGGGATTCGACCAGGTAGTACGCCTGCTCGTCACCCAGGCGCATCGCGTGCGGCGGCGCCTCCATGCCCGGCAGCAGCGGGGCCATCAGCTGTTCCTTCGTGTAAATCAGGTCCTGGCGATTGTCCAGCGCCAACTCGTACTCGTTGCTCATCGTCAGCGAGCGCGTCGGGCAGGCCTCGACGCACAGTCCGCAGAAGATGCAGCGCAGGTAGTTGATCTGGTACACCGCGCCGTAGCGCTCCCCGGGGGAATATCGCTGCTCGTCGGTGTTGTCGCCGCCCTCGACGTAGATTGCGTCGGCCGGGCACGCCCACGCACACAGTTCGCAGCCGACACACTTCTCCAGGCCGTCGGGATGGCGGTTGAGCACGTGCCGACCGTGATAGCGCGGCGCCGTCGGGTAGATGTCGAACGGGTATTGCTGCGTGTAGACCTTCTTGAACATCGTGGCGAAGGTGAGGCCGAAGCCCTTGGCGAAACCGCCGAGGCTTCCGGTCGGCTCGGTGGTCGGTTGCTCAGCCATCGGGGTCTTCTCCCTCCGCGATCGCGGACGTGGGCGGGCGGACCGACGCTGTGGTGAGCCGCTTCGGCGGTGTCGCCTGCGGGACGACGAGGTCCATCGGTGGCGTGGGGAAGGTCTGCGTCCGCTGTGCCTCGGCCTCGTCGTCGTCGTCACGCTCGGCCTTGCGGCGTGCGGCAGCGCCTTCGAGCATCATCAGCGCAGGAACGACGACGAGCAGCAGCACCAGCGCCAGTGGGATGGCGGTGGCCTTCCAGGCCGGCCAGTCGCGGTCGCGCAGCACGTGAATCGTGGTGACGGCCAGGATCCAGACCAGGTTGATCGGGATGAGCACCTTCCAGCCCAGGTGCATGAACTGGTCGTAACGCAGCCGGGGCAGCGTCCCGCGAAGCCATACGAACACGAAAATGATCGCCACGATCTTGCCGACGAACCAGATCACCGGGAACCAGCCCGAGTTCGCGCCGGACCAGAGCGCGTGCACGCCCCACGGAGCGTGCCAGCCGCCGAGGAACAGGGTGGTGGCCAGAGCCGAGACGGTGACCATGTTGATGTATTCGGCCAGGAAGAACATGGCGAACTTGAACGAGGAGTACTCGGTGTGGAACCCGCCGACGAGTTCGGACTCCGCCTCGGCCAGGTCGAAGGGCGCCCGGTTCGTCTCGCCCACGACCGAGATCGCGTAGATCGCGAAGGAGACGAACAACGGGATGATGTACCAGGTGTGCTCCTGGGCGGCGACGATCCCCGACGTGGACATGGTGCCGGAGAACAGGAAGACGGCCACCATCGACAGACCCATGGCGACCTCGTAGGAGATCATCTGGGCCGCCGAGCGCAGCGCACCGAGCAGTGGGTAGGTCGACCCGGACGCCCAGCCGGACAGCACGATGCCGTAGACACCGAGCGACGAGCAGGCGAAGACGACCAGTACACCGACCGGCAGATCGGTGAGCTGCAGCGGCGTGCGGTGGCCGAAGATCGACACCTCAGGGCCGAACGGGATGACCGAGAAGGCCAGGAACGCGGGGACCGCCGACAGGATCGGGGCCAGGAAGTAGACCGGCTTGTCAGCCAACGCCGGGACGATCTCTTCCTTGAACGCCAGCTTCAGGCCGTCGGCCAGCGACTGCAGGGTGCCCCACGGGCCGACCCGGTTGGGGCCGATGCGGTTCTGCATCCGGCCCACGACCTTCCGCTCGAACACGATCGCAAACAAGGTCATGACGACCAGGAAGGCGAAGACGCCGACGACCTTGATCAGCACGATCCAGAGCGGCTGGTTGCCAAAACCGGCGACATTCTGGGATGCCGCGAGGACGCTCACGCTGCTCCTCCAGTGTTGGCCGCCCAGCAGGGCGACACGCCGCACGTAACCCTGCCGTGCGGCCAAGTCTCGGTGGTCATGACGAACCTCCGGCTGCCGCTTCTGGCGCGGCGCCGATGACCGGCGGCGCGTCGGCACTGGTGAGCCGCACGATGTCACCGGAGACTGCGCCGAGCGTGGCCCGCACTGCGCAACCCCGCGCGTTGGTCGGCAACCACACGACCCGGTCGGGCAGGTCGTCGATGACCACGGGCAGGACGAGCGTCCCGGCATCGGTGGCCACCGCCACGGAGCCGCCGGCCACCACACCGACCTCGGCCGCGGTGGCGGCGTTGAGCAGCGCGCGCGCAGGCTTGGCGGTTCCGGCCAGGTGCTCGTCACCGTCCTGCATACGGCCGGCGTCAAGCAGTTCGGTCCAGGTGGCCAGCAGCGCCTCGCCCTGGCCGGGAGTCGGTGGGGCACCCGCCGCCACCGTGGGCGCCGACGGGCGGTGCATGCCGAACGCAAGCCCGACCAGTTCGGCCCGCGCAGCCGCAACCGTGGGCAGGGCGAGTGCGACGTCGAGCTCCTCGGCCAGGGCGTGCAGGACCCGGCCGTCGGACAGGGCACCGGTGTTGGTGATCGTGAGGTCGAACGGACGCCGCCGGCCCTCCCAGGTGACAAATCGGCCGGCCTTCTCGGCCGGCGGTGCGACGGGCAGCACGACGTCGGCACGAGCAGTGACGGCACTGGCGCGGATCTCCAGGCTGAGGATGAAACCGGCCCGCTCGAGCGCCTCGGCGGCCAGCGCAGGGTCTGCGAAGTCTGCCGGGTCGACCCCGCCCACGACGAGAGCGGCCAGTGAGCCGTCGGCCGCCGCCTGCAGGATCGCGTCGGCATCGCGCCCGGGCTGAGTCGGCACGGCGCCGCCCCATGCCCGCTCGATCTCGGCGCGCGCCGCGGCGTCGTCAACCGGGCGGCCGCCGGGCAGCAGGGTCGGCAGCGCTCCCGAGTCGAGCGCCCCTCGCTCACCGGCGCGTCGCGGCACCCAGGCCAGCTTCGCTCCGGTCAGCCCGGCCAGGCTCACGGCGGCACTCAACGCGCCCGGTGAGCAGGCCAACCGCTCGCCCACCAGGATGAGTGCGCCGGCACCGGACAGCGCCTCGGTGATCGTGTCGTCCAGCGCGTTGAACGCGCTCGCCTCGGCACCGGGCACCGTCGCGATCAGCCTGCCGTCGAGCTTGGCCAGGCCGCGCGAGGCAAACGGAGCGATCGAGAACACCGCGGTGCGCCCCAGCCGGGTGGACTTGCGCAGCCGCAGGAACACGATCGGCGACTCGTCCTCGGGCTCAAAGCCGGCGAGCAGCACAGCCGGTGCGTGCTCGAGTGCGTCGTAGGAGACGTGCTCGGGCGTGGTGCCCGCGACGTGCGAGCCGAGGAATGCGAGTTCCTCGGCGCTGCCCGGCCGCGAGCGGAAATCGATGTCGTTCGTACCCAGCGCCATCCGGGCGAACTTGGCGTAGGCGTAGGAGTCCTCTTCGGTGAGCCGCCCGCCCGGCAGCACGCCGACGCCACCGCGGTCCACGGCCTCACGCAGCCCGATCGCGGCACGCTCGAAAGCATCCGGCCAGCTGGTCTCGACAAGGGTGCCCGCCTGGTTGCGCACCATCGGGTTGAGCAGCCGGTCGGCCTGGGTGGCGTAGTGGAACGACCAGCGACCCTTGTCGCAGTTCCACTCCTCGTTCACCTGCGGGTCGTGGCCCGCGAGACGCCGGGTGACCTTGCTGCGGCGCCAGTCCGAGCGCTGCGCGCACCCCGACGAGCAGTGCTCGCAGACCGAATCAGTGGAAAGAAGGTCGAACGGGCGGGCCCGGAAGCGATAGGACGCTCCGGTGAGCGCCCCTACCGGGCAGATCTGCACCGTGTTGCCGGAGAAATAGGACTGGAACGGCTCCTCGGAGGAGGTCCCGATCTGCTCGTGGGCGCCGCGTTCGAGTAGATCGATGAAGGGGTCGCCGGCGATCTGCTCGGAGAAGCGGGTGCAGCGCTGGCACAGCACGCAGCGCTCACGGTCCAGCAGCACGTTCGACGAGATCGCGATGGGCTTGGGGAACGTTCGCTTCACGTCGCGGAAGCGGGAGTCGGCGCGGCCGTTGCTCATCGCCTGGTTCTGCAGCGGGCACTCCCCGCCCTTGTCGCAGATCGGGCAGTCCAGCGGGTGGTTGATGAGCAGCAGCTCCATCACACCCTGCTGCGCCTTGTCGGCCACGACGGATGTCAGCTGTGTCTTGATCACCATTCCCGGCATCACGGTGGTGGTGCAGGACGCGGCCGGCTTGGGCATGCCGCGGCCGTTGCCCATGTCGGGGACCTCGACCAGGCATTGCCGGCAGGCGCCGGCGGGATCGAGCAGCGGGTGGTCGCAGAAACGCGGGATGGCGATGCCGAGCATCTCGGCGGCGCGGATAAGAAGCGTCCCCTTCGGCACCGAGATCTCGATGCCGTCGATGGTGACGGTGACGAGGTCTTCCTTGGCTTCGACGGCGGTCATGAACTCTTCCCCGTCGACTGGTCACTTGTGCGCCGAGTGGTCGGTTGAAAGTGACCACTCGCGACGCAAGTGACCACTCGACTGACTGTGCGGGCGTACCCGGGCATCAGTGGGCTCCAACCAGGGCGCGGGCGCCCGGGTACGGGCACCCGTCGCCTTCGACATGGGCGAGGTACTCCTCGCGGAAGTACTGGATGGACGAACTGACCGGGCTGGTGGCACCGTCGCCGAGGGCGCAGAACGAGCGGCCCAGGATGTTGTCGGACAGGTCCAGCAGGGTGGCGATGTCCTCGATCGTGCCGCCACCGGCTTCGAGCCGCTGGTAGATGCCCACGTACCAGTACGTGCCTTCGCGGCAGGGCGTGCACTTGCCGCACGACTCGTGCAGGTAGAAGTCGCACCACTTCTTCACCGCGCGCACCACGCAGTCGTCCTGGTCGAAGATCATTAATGCGGACGTGCCGTTCATCGACCCGGCGGCCGCCGCGCCGTCGAAGTCCAGCGCGACGTCCAGATGCTCGGCGGTGAACATGGGCGTGGACGACCCGCCGGGAGTCCAGAACTTCAGCTCCTTGCCGCGGCTCATGCCACCGGCGAGTTCGAGCAGTTCGCGCAGCGTGCTACCCATGGGCGCCTCGTACTGGCCGGGGTTCTGCACGCGTCCGGACAGTGAGTACATGCACGGTCCCGGTGAGCCGGGCGGCCCCATCGCCTTGAACCAGTCGGCGCCACCCAGCACGATGTAGGGCACGCTGGCCAGCGTCCCGACATTGTTGACCACGGTCGGCGCGTCGTAGAGGCCGTTTGTCGCGGGGAACGGCGGCTTGAGCCGCGGCTGGCCACGCTTGCCCTCGAGCGAGTCGAGCAGCGCCGTCTCTTCGCCGCAGATGTAGGCGCCCGCCCCGTTGTGGACCGTGATCTCGCAGTTGAAGCCGCTGCCCAGGATGTCGGTGCCCAGGTAGCCGGCCGCCCGGGCCTGCTCGACGGCTGCAGTCACCCGGCGGATCGCGTGCACGGCTTCGCCGCGGATATAGATGAAGGCCCACTCGGCGCGCACCGCGAAGCAGGCGATGATGATCCCTTCGATCATCGCGTGCGGGTCGTTCATCATCAGCGGCAGGTCGCGGCAGGTGCCTGGCTCGCCCTCGTCGGCGTTGACGACGACGTAGTGCGGCTTGCCATCGTCCTGCGGGATGAACTGCCATTTCATGCCAGCCGGGAAGCCCGCCCCGCCGCGTCCGCGCAGATTGGAGTCCTTGACCAGCGCGATCAGCTCGTCGGGCGCCATGCCCAGTGCCTTGCGCAGCCCGGCATAGCCGTCCAGCCGCTCGTAGTTCTCGATCTTCCACGGCTGGTCGGTGCCGAACCGCTTGGTCAGTACGGGGGTCAGCGGCATGTCAGATCCCCTTGCCCGGCTCGGGTTCGGCATCGCTGCTCGCGTCGTGCGGGTGCTGCTCGTCTGACGCCGAGGTCTGCAGCGGCGCGTCATTGGCACTGGACGGGCGCCCGTCGGCCCGTCCCGTTCCGCGTCCGGGCGTCTCGGCGTCGGTGCGCTCGAGGGAGTAGGACGGCGCGGTGTCGCCCCGCTCGACCGCAAGCCGCACGCCGACCTCGGTGGGCGTCCCGCTGCTGTTCGCGTCGGGCGCCAGGCTGGCGGCGTCATGGAACCCGGCGATCTGGCGCTCGATCTGCTTGAACGTGCACAGGGCAGCGCCGCGGGTCGGCAGCGGGCGCTCACCTCCGCGCAGCGCGTTCACCAGCTTGTGCGCCGACGTGACCGTCTGGTTGTCGTAGAACTCGTAGTTCACCGTGACGACGGGCGCGTAGTCGCAGGCCGCCAGACACTCGGCGTGCTCGAGGGTGATCGAGCCGTCTTCGGTGGTCTGGTTGTCGCCGACGCCCAGGGCGTGGCCGAGTGCGGCGAAGATGTCGTCACCGCCGAGCATTCCGCAGAGCGTGTTCGTGCAGACGCTGACGAGATACTCACCCGTGGGGTGCCGCTTGTACATCGTGTAGAACGTGACGACGGCCGACACCTGGGCCTTGGTGAGGCCGAGGGTGTCGGCGCAGAACGCGATGCCGTCGGCGGTGACGTAGCCCTGCTCGGACTGCACCAGGTGCAGCAGCGGCAGCAACGCCGAGCGCGACTGCCCGGCCGGGTAGCGGGCGATGATCTGCGCGGCCTCGAGTCGGGTCTGCTCACCGAACACCGACGGGTCACCAGGACGCTCGAGCTGAATGACTGAGGTGCGGAAGTTCTCCCGTCCCGCGTCAGCGTTGGTCGGCAGGGTCATGAGCACCGCCCCGCGTCGCGAGCGGAGCGGGTGAGGGCCGGGCCAGTGGGGATCGTCACCGGTCACAACCCCCCATCACGGGATCGATGGATGCGACGGAGGCGATGACGTCGGCGATCATGCCGCCGATCGCCATCGTGGCGGTGCCCTGCAGGTTGATGAACGACGGCTCGCGGAAGTGCACGCGGAACGGGCGGGTACCGCCGTCACTCACGATGTGCGCGCCGAGTTCGCCACGCGGCGACTCGACGATGCTGTAGACCTGCCCGGGCGGCACCCGGAAGCCTTCGGTGACGAGCTTGAAGTGGTGGATGAGCGATTCCATCGAGCCCGTCATGATCTTCTGCACGTGCTCGAGGGAGTTGCCCAGGCCGTCCGGACCCATCGCCAGCTTGGCCGGCCAGGCGATCTTCGGGTCGTCGATCATCGTTGGCCCGGGCTCGAGGCGGTCGAGCACCTGTTCGATGATCTTCAGCGACTCCCACATCTCCGCCACCCGCACGACGAAGCGCGACCAGCAGTCGCCGCGGTCATCGGTCGGCACCTCGAAGTCGAACGTCTCATAGCCCAGGTAAGGCTCGGTCTTGCGCAGGTCCCACGGCAGCCCGGCCGCGCGCAGGATCGGCCCGGTGATGCCGAGGGAGATGCATCCCTCGACGCCGATCCAGCCGACGTCCTTGAGGCGGTTGACCCAGATGGGCTGGCCAGTGAGCAGCTTGTTCACCCCGGCGAGTTCGGTGCGCATCTCGGTGATCCAGTGCCGGATCTTCTCGTCGATGTCCGGTGGCAGGTCCTGGGCTATGCCGCCGGGCCGGATGTAGGCGTGGTTCATCCGCAGCCCGGTGATGGCCTCGAAGATGTCCAGGCACCGCTCGCGAGCGCGGAAACCGTTGGTCATCGCGGTGAGTGCGCCGAGCTCCATCCCGCCGGTGGCCAGCCACACCCAGTGTGAGGACAGCCGGTTTATCTCCATCATCAGCACCCGGATCAGCTGGGCACGCTCCGGCACGGTGACGCCGAGCAGCCGCTCGACGCCCACGCAGTAGACCGTCTCGTTGAAGAACGGGGAGAGGTAGTCCGCGCGGGTGAGGTAGGTGACGGCCTGCGTCCAGTTGCGGAACTCGGTGTTCTTCTCGATGCCGGTATGCAGATAGCCGACCACGACACGGGCGTCGGTGACGGTCTCGCCCTCGAGTTCGAGCACCAGGCGAAGCACCCCGTGCGTGGACGGATGCTGCGGGCCCATGTTGAGGACGAGCCGCTCGTCGCCGATCGGGTCGCCCCCGATGACCTGGTCCCAATCGCCGCCGGTGAGGTTGTAGACGCGACCCTCAGTAGTGCTCCGGGACGGCGCGTACTGGTCGGGGCTCACCTGTATACCCTCCGCTCGTCGGGCGGGGGGATCGTGGCGCCTTTGTACTGCACCGGGATCCCGCCCAGCGGGTAGTCCTTGCGCTGCGGGAAACCGTCCCAGTCGTCGGGCATGAGGATGCGAGTCAGCGCCGGGTGCCCGTCGTAGACGATGCCGAACATGTCGTAGGTCTCGCGCTCCTGCCAGTCGGCGGTCGGCCACAGCGCGGTGACGGACGGGACGTGCGCGTCTTCGGCGGTGACCGCGACTTCGAGGCGTACCCGCCGCCGGTAGGTCATCGAGGTCAACTGGTAGATCGAGTGCAGCCGCGCCACCGAACCGAGGTAGTCGACACCGGACACGCTCGAGCACAGTTCGAAGCGCAGCGACGGGTTGTCCCGCAGCGCGCTGGCGATGCCGATGAGGTGCTCGCGGGCAACATGCAGGGTCAGCTCGCCTCGGTCGACGACCGTCTTGGTCACCGCCAGGTCATAGCTGGGGTAGGCGGCGCGCAGGCTGTCGACCAGCTCGTCGAAGTAGCCGCCGTAGGGCCGTTCGGCCTCTGGCGCCGTCCACGGCTCGCGGACCAGACCGCTGAAGCCGGACGTGTCGCCGGATCCTGCGACGCCGAACAGGCCGCCCCGGTCGCTCACCGGCCCGCCGACCGGGACGGTCACTGCCTCGATGTGCGCAGCGGCCTGCTCGGGCGCCGAGTCCGCGGGCACCGGTCGGTCGGTGGGCTCGGTCATTTTGCGTACCTGATGCTCGACGGGACGAGTTCGACCTTCTGGTCGGCAAGCTTGGCTGCCCGCTTCGGCCCGAGCGGCTCATTCATGATCTTGTGGTGCAGCTTGAGGATCGCGTCGATCAGCATCTCGGGGCGCGGCGGGCACCCCGGCAGATACATGTCGACGGGGACGACGTGGTCGACGCCCTGCACGATGGCGTAGTTGTTGAACATGCCACCGGAGCTGGCGCAGACGCCCATGGCCAGCACCCACCGCGGCTCGGGCATCTGGTCATAGATCTGGCGCAACACCGGGGCCATCTTCTGGCTGACCCGGCCGGCGACGATCATCAGGTCGGCTTGGCGGGGTGAGGCGCGAAAGACCTCCATGCCGAAGCGGGCGGAGTCGAAGCGGGGCGCGCCGAAGGTCATCATCTCGATGGCGCAGCAGGCCAGGCCGAACGTGGCCGGCCACAGCGAGGACTTGCGCGTCCAGTTGACCAGCTTCTCGACGCTGACGAGCAGGATCCCGTCAGGCAGCTTCTCTTCGATACCCATGGCCTAGTCCCAGTCCAGCCCACCGCGGCGCCAGACGTAGGCGTACGCGACGAACACGGTGACGATGAAGATGATGATCTCGACCAGCCCGAACAGGCCGAGTGCCTTGTTCGCCACGGCGTACGGGTACAGGAAGATGATCTCGATGTCGAAGACGATGAACAGCATTGCCGTGAGGAAGTACTTGATCGGGAACCGGTTGGGGCCCTGGGGCTGGGGCGTCGGCTCGATGCCGCACTCGTAGAAGTCGAGCTTGGCCCGGTTGTACCGGCGCGGGCCGGTGAACGGCGCGATGGCCACCGAGAAGAAGGCGAACGCGAACGCGAGCCCGAACAGCAGCACGATCGGCAGGTAGGGCGCGAGCATCCTGGCCTTACTCCCCTCTGTGGCGGTATCGGAGTTGCGCGGTCAAAGGCTAGACGGTCAACCGACGGCCGGCGTGAGCCGGGTCAGCACGTGGATGACGCGGTCGGAGACGTCGCTGCCGTGCGGATCGCTCAGGTTGGCGAGCAGCTTGAGCACGAAGCGCATCAGGGCCGGGTGCGGCAGGCCGTGCCTGGTGCAGGCCTGCATCACATGCGGGTTGCCGATGAGCTTCACGAACGCGCCGCCGAGGCGGTAATACCCGCCCCACTCCTGCTGCATCCGACGGGGATAGGCCTGCAGCGCCCGTTCGCGGCTGGGGCCGTCCGGGCGGGCGAGGGCGTGCACCACTGCCTCGGCCGCGAACTTGCCCGACTCCATGGCGTACGGGATGCCCTCGCCGTTGAACGGGTTGACCGAGCCGCCGGAATCACCGACCAGCAGCAGCCCGCGCAGGTAGTGCGGCGTGCGGTTGAAGCCCATCGGCAGGGCCGCGCCGCGGGTGGGGCAGGTGGCGTTCTCCTCACGCAGACCCCATTCCTCCGGAGTGTTGTCCAGCCATGCCTTGAGCATTGCGCGGTAGTCGGTCTTGCCGAATCCCGCGCTCGTGCTGAGCACACCCAGGCCGGCGTTGACCGTGCCGTCGCCCATCCCGAAGATCCAGCCGTAGCCTGGCAGCAGGTCGGACTCGTTGGGCTTGCCGTCCCACAGCTCGAGCCAGGACTCCAGGTAGTCGTCGTGGGTCTTGGGGCTGGTGTAGTAACGGCGCACGGCCACCCCCAGCGGCCGGCGTTCGTTGCGGTGCACGCCGAGCTTCTGGGCGAGCTTGCCGGACACCCCTTCGCAGCTGAGAACGAGCGGGGCGCGGTACTCGACGGCGGCCTTGTCGGCGGTGCGGCCACGGACGCCGATCACCCGCCCGGCGCGGTCGAGGATGGGCTCGGTCACGGTGGTCTGCTCGTGCAGCCGGGCGCCGGCCCTGACTGCCTGGTTGGCGAGCAAGGCGTCGAGGTCGGCGCGCGGGCGGACCAGGCCAAAGGGCGGGAACGTGGTGAGCTCGGGCCAGTCCAGGTGCAGCCGCTGGCCGCCGCCGATAACTCGCAAGCCGCGGTTGTGGAGCCAGCCGGCCCCCTGGCTGACGTCGATGCCCATGTCGATGAGCGCACGGGTGCCCCGGGGAGTGAGGCCGTCGCCGCAGACCTTCTCTCGGGGAAACGTCGTCTTCTCCAGCAGCGCGACGTCCAGGCCCGCGTTGGCCAGCCAGTAGGCGGCGCTGCTTCCCGACGGGCCGGCCCCCACGACGACGACATCGGCGGTGTCGACGGCGGCACCGGCCGGTGCATGCTCAGGACGGAGGGCGGTGTCGGGGGCAGTCATCGCACACTCCCGTCTCGGTCGGGACTTAGGTAACGGACCTTGTGAATGGCTTCACGAGCTGGCCAGGCGAGTCTATTCGTTTGCTGAGCGCGCCGCTCCCGCCCCCCGGGAGCTCTCGCTTCACCCCCTGTCCGCCCGCGGCGAAGTCATGATCGACAGAGGGTTGCGGTGGACGGACCTCCACAACCCTCTGTCGATCAACAGCGTGCGGCGGGCTAGGTCACCCCGAGCAGGTCGATGATGAAGACCAGCGTCTTGCCGGACAGGCGGTGCCCGCCGCCGGCGGCGCCGTAGGCCTTCTCGGGCGGGATCGTGAGTTGGCGCCGACCGCCGACCTTCATGCCTGGAATGCCCTCCTGCCAGCCCTGGATCAGTCCCGTCAGCGGGAACTGGATCGACTTGCCTCGGTTCCAGGACGCGTCGAACTCCTCGCCAGTGTGGAACTCGACGCCCACGTAGTGCACGTCCACGGTGTCGCCGGGCTTGGCCTCGGCCCCCTCGCCGACGACGATCTCGTCGATCTTGAGGTCTGTCGGCGGCTCGCCGCCCGGGTGCTCGATGGTTGGTTTGGTCATGCGACCAATCTATCCGCCTCTGTGTCGCCCGGACCGCGCTCCCTGGCAGGCTGGACGGCATGCCCGGCGGCGAGGTGATCATCCGTGATGCGCCGGTCTCTGGGATCGACCCGGCGACGCTGTACCGGATCCTGGCGCTGCGCACGGATATTTTCGTCGTCGAGCAAAGCTGCGCGTACCCGGAACTAGACGGCCGCGACCTCGAGCCGTCGGCGCGGCTGGTCTGGGCCGAGTGCGACGGGGCGGTCCTCGCCACCCTGCGGCTGCTCATCGATCCAGACGAGACCGCCCGGATCGGCCGAGTCGCGACGAACTCGGCGGCGCGCGGCCGCGGACTGGCGGGCGAGCTCATGAGGCGGGCTCTGGACCTGGCCGCGGGGCGGCCGGTCGTCCTGCACGCGCAGTCCTACCTGGTGGCCTGGTACGAGCAGTTCGGCTTCGTGCGCAGCGGACCTGACTTCGACGATGACGGCATCGCGCACGCCCCGATGCGGCTGGGCTGACCGGCTCAGTCCGCGCCCGGGGCCGTCATCACTGCGCGGCGCGAGCGTGCGGACATGATCGACCGGTCAGCCCGAGCCGACATGATCGAGGCGAACGAGCCGAAGGACCCGATCGAGAACGCCGAGATCGCGGACCCGATCGAGGCGATGGAGCCGATGGAGCCCACCGACCCGATCGACAGGATCGAACCCTTGCAGCCGATACAGAGGATCGAGTTTTCGGACCGGATCGACCATCGCGACGTGGATGAACGGGACATGCCAGTCATCCTGGCTCGCTCGGCCAGCATTGGCCAGCACGTGCCCTTGCCGGCAGTGAAATTCGCATTAACATGACGGCTCTCAACTTCGGAGGGGCCCATGAGCCGAGCGCTGTCAGTGATCGCGATTGCCGGGTTGTTCGTCTCGCTGTGGCTGGTGCCGGCGCCTGCCACCGCCACGGCCCCGGCGAGGTCCTTGAGCCTGGGTCACGCGATGGGCGTCGGTGGTCAATTGCGTTCAGCCAATGGCGCATACGTCCTGACCCTGCGTCCCAACGGAGGCATGGACATCCGCACCGGGACCAGGACCGTCTGGCGGGCAAACTCCTCAGGCCCCAACGCGTACCTGGCGGTGCGCGGCAACGGTGACCTGCAACTGATATCGCGCCGCCGGCTCGTCTGGCACACCGCCACAGCGGGCTCCGGTTCGCACAACGGGCTCACGCTCGGCAACGACGGAGTGCTCAAGCTGGCCAACCCCGTCGGCGTGGTCTGGTCCAGCAGGCTGGGCAACGGCTGCTTGACCACCGCCGCGGCCCACCAGGTGAACATCGACATCTCGACGCAACTGGCCCGGTTCTGCTCAGCCAGGCAGCAGGTACTGGTCAGTTACGTCACCACCGGGGCGTCCTTGCTGGGCAACGGAACCCCCACCGGTAACTGGCGCGTCCAGGCCAAGGTCGCCAATACGGTGCTGCACCCGGCGGGGGGCGGCGCGTACCCGGTGCGCTTCTGGGTGCCCTACAACGGTGCGTACGGGCTGCACGACTCCAGTTGGCAGCACTTTGCGTATGGCAGCGCGCAGTACCGCACCAACGGGTCGCACGGCTGCGTCCACGTTCCGCCTAGGGTGATGGCCTGGTTCTTCGGCTGGGCACCGATCGGAACGGTCGTGAGCATCGGGATGTGAGGAGCCAGGTGCCATGTCACGCTGTGTCGTTTCGTGATGGCGGGGTCGCGACCAGCCTCGAGATGGCCGCCGCCGCACGTTGGCGCGAACCGCGGCACAGCCGCGCTGACGAAGTTCTCCGGTTCTCGACTCAACGAATGGCCTGCTGGAGCGTCTATGTGTCGTGACGATCCAGCCGGTCGCCGATAGCCCGCCCGTGGCCAGGCGGCCGAGCCGTGTCGCGATCGCGGCTAGCGTGATGCCCGTCGACATAGCGGAGCTTTACCGCGTCCAGTGGCATTCGATGGTGCGCCTTGCGGCCCTGCTGGTCGATGACATCGGTTCGGCCGAGGACGTCGCCCAGGACGCCTTCATCGGCCTGCACCGTCAGCACGCACAATTGCGCAGCACGAGTGCTGCGACCGCGTACCTCCGGGCGTCGATCGTCAATGGATCCCGGTCTGTGCTGCGCAGGCGTGGCGTGGCTCGACGGCATCTGCGAGCGGTTAAGGCGCTAACCGCCTCGCCGGTGGTCGAATCCGCCGACCAGCCGCTGATCGTGGCGGCTGAGCATGAGGAGCTGATCGCCGCGGTGCGCGGCCTGCCCCGCAGGCAACGTGAGGTGTTGATTCTCAAGTACTGGTCGAATCTGTCCGACGCGGAGATCGCCGCGACTCTCGGCGTCTCGGTAGGAACCGTGAAGTCCACCGCGAGCCGGGGCGTCGGCGTGCTCAAGGCTCACCTCGGGACTGGCCGATGACGAGCGAGTTCGAAGACCGGTTGGCCCGCGCATTGGCCGATACCGCGCTCGCTTCAGTCCCGGACCAGCGGGCAAGGCTGCCGTACGCCACGCTCGCGGGCGCACGCGATCGAAAGCCGGCCACGCTGCGCATCCGCTGGGTGCGGCCCATGCTCGCTGCCGCAGCGGTCCTCACCATCGTGACCACGATGACGATGCTCACGGTCGTCGCGGACCGCACGCAGGATCGGGCCGGGAGAGCGGGCGGCGCGAGTCTGGCCAGCCCGCAACCGACTGGCCGCGGCTCGTCGGCGAACGGGTCGACGAATCCGTCCGCGACGGGCGCGACACCTACCTCGCTCGCCAACGTGCCGGGCACCCGCTCCCTGTCGGCTTTGGGACTGACGTTCAGGGTGCCCATCCACTGGGCGCTGAGAACGGCAGCCCCGGGTCAGGCGAGGCAATCCAGCGCGGCGTGTATCTCCGGCCTGCCGGGCAGCGGGTGCGTGTTGAACGTGCTTCGCAACGACGACGTCTCCGCACCGCTGGACCCCGACGCGCCGGCGTCCTGGGCAGCGTCGCCGAATTGCCCGAGCGCCACTCTCACCGCCTTCTCGATACAGACGCTCGGCGTTCGTGGCATGGAGTACCGCAGATTCGCGGCGTGTGGCAGCAACGCTGCGACCGAGCAGTGGACAGCACCCAGCAACCCTCAGGTGGTGATCTGGCATGTGCTGGGCGCGCATACCGACGAGGTGAGGACGGTGCTGAAAACCGTTCAGCTGCCGGGCTCGATCACCCCAATGCGGCTTCGCGGATCCGGACAGCTCGACACGGTTCTAGTCAGCGGCGGGGCAGTCACGATAGGGGTGCGGTGGGTGGTGTACTCACCAGCCGGAAACCTCGTGGCCGCGGAGAACCAGGTCGACGGGTTCGGCCTACCGAGTGGCGTCGAATTCGCTTGCTGGCTATGGAAAATCCCGGGCCACGCCATTGGCGAGTACTGCCCGGCTTCGGTACTCGCCGCGCAGGCGGCGAAGGGTGCGCACCCTGCCGATGGATCGCTCGCACTGGGTGCCGTGCCGATCGAGGCGCGGACGGACGGCTACCAGATTCAACGCATTGTGACGAGAACTCCCGACAAGACCGAGGTGATCCGATGAACGCTCGACTGATGGCGCTGGTGGCCGCAACAATCGCCGCCGTAGGTTGCCTGTCGATCGGCGCTGCGGGCGCGGCTGGTGCGCCCGCCCCGACCGGGCCGGCGGCGGCCGTCGCGCCGGGCGCGGTCACCGCGAAACTCAGCACCGAGTGCGCCACATACGGGTTCGACGTCACGAACACGACCGCGGTGGCGCACACCGTGACGCTGAGCCTCGACGGAACCGCCCAGGCGCCAGTGAGCGTGCCCGCCGGGGCCACCGTCCACGTCCCGCTGGCCACCAACACATTCCCAGCCGTCCATGTCGTGCTCACCGACGCCGACGGCACGGTGCTGGGTGATTTCATCACGCGCTTCTGCCACCAGGTGGTGAACTTGTCCGTGACGATCAAGGGCGGCACCTCGTACCTGCTGGACGGCGTCGGAGCATTCCCCGTGCCGCCACTGCCCACGCACGGCCATGCTGTCGCAATCAGGGGTACCGGAGATGTTCAGTACACCCCCGACCCGTGCTTCGCCGGCACCGACCGTTTCGGGTTCAGCGACTTCATCGAATCGAGAGACGGCGTCGTGACCGTGACCGTGCTGCCCGCACCATGCCGCATCTCGGTCCGCCGCACGTCGACTGACTGCGCCACCGTCATCTATACCGCGTCCAACCCCTACGCCCTGCCGGTGAACCTGCTGGCCTCCAGTTCGAACGGGCCGAGCGATCTGCGCCACTTCACCGTGCCCGCCCACACCACGAAGGAGATCTTGCGGCTCACCGCCGACCCCATGCACGCAAGCACCGAACATCTCTCGTTCACGATCGTCGACCCGCTGATCACCCTGCTCACCGACACCGTCACGTTCCCCTGCTCGACGGCGGCCGGCTCCGGCCCGCAGTTGGCCGCGACCGGAAGCGCGTCCGGGCAGCGGGTCGGCTGGGCCGCCGGAGCTATCGCAGGGGGTGCGCTGCTCACCTGGCTGGGCCGGCGACGAGTGCGACGCTCGGCCGCCGCATGACCGGCCCGGTCCCGTCCTGGATTGGACGGACGCTATCGATTCAACGCATGTGACTTAAAACTCCCGACACGACCGAGGTGATCCGATGAACGCTCGACTGATGGCGCTCGTGGCCGCAACGATCGCCGCAGTAGGTTGCCTGTCGATCGGCGCTGCGGGCGCAGCCGCCCCTGCCAGGCCCCCAGGGGCGGCCGGGCGCGCCGGCTTGCCTCAGGCAGCCCCACCGAACACGATCACGGCGACGTTCGACGTTTTCTGCGCGAACTACGGGTTCGACGTGGTGAACACGACCGCGGTGGCACACTCCGTGACGCTGAGCGTCAACGGAACCGCGCAGCAGCCGGTGGTGGTCGCGGCGGGTGCGACCGGGCACGTCCCCCTCGCCACCAACACGCAGCCAGCCAGCAATGTCGTGCTGGCCGACGCCGACGGCACCGTCCTGGGTCAGCTGGTCGTCCGGTTCTGCACCCAGGTGATCAACAGGTCGGTGACGATCAAGGCCGGCACCAGCTACACCCTGGCCGACCAGGCCCCGGACCCGACGGCGCTCATGGCGCCGACACCCATTCATGGCACGGCAGTCCGCATCAACGGCGGCACGGCGATCCGGTACACACCCGACCCGTGCTTCGCCGGCACCGACCGGTTCGGCTATGACAATTCTGTCGAACAGGTGCAAGGGGTCATCACCGTCACCGTGCTTCCCGGGCCGTGTCCGGTTTCGGTCCAGCGGACCGCGACCAACTGCGCGGCCCGAACCGTCGGGTACACCGTTGCCAACTCGTCCGCCCAGCCGGTGGAGTTGGTCGAGACTGGCGGTAGCGGGTCGAGCGCCGTGCGCCACTTCGTGGTGCCCGCGCATGCCACCCAGGCGATCGTCCAGGTCAGCGGCGATCCGGGCCGCCCGAGCACCGAGCGGTTCACCTTCTCGATCGTCGACCCGCTGATCACCCTGCTCACGGACACCGTCACGTTCCCCTGCCCGGCGGCAGCCGGCTCCGCCCCGCAGTTGGCCGCGACCGGAAGCGCGTCCGGGCAGCAGGTCGGCTGGGCCGCCGGAGCCATCGCAGCCGGTGCGCTGCTCACCTGGCTGGGCCGGCGCCGGGTGCGCCGCTCGCCCGCCGCATGACCGGCCCCGTCCCGTGGTGGACGGACGGGCACCGGATACAACGATGGAGCCGCCTCGGAGAATCGAACTCCGGACAACCTCATTACGAGTGAGGTGCTCTACCAACTGAGCTAAGGCGGCACGCGGGGTGCCCGCGACCGGTCGAGTCTAACGGGTGCATGACGGGCACTCGTCAGCTTGCCGGGCAGTCCGCGGCGCGCAGCTTCAACGCCGCGCCGGCCTGCCGGGAGGGATACCGTCGCGGTATCGGGCGCTCAGCCGGGCGTGGTGTCGACCACGGCCGCCGCGCGCCCGTCGTAGGCCTTGCGGGAGGAACAGACCGAGGCCAGCGCGCAGGCGCTCTTGCGCCCGTCGGCAGCCATCCGGACCACGACCGTCTGGCCCGGGACGTTGTGGCCGATGACCGTGCCCTCACCGTCGGGAGTCTCGACGCTCTGACCGACGCCCGGCGCCTGCTCGGCGAAGTCCTGGTACAGCGGGTGTTCGTACTTCAGGCAGCACATCAACCGTCCGCACGCACCGGAGATGCGCAGCGGGTTCATGGGCAGGTCCTGATCCTTGGCCATGCGCACCGACACCGGCTCGAAGTCGACCAGGAACGTCGAGCAGCACAGCTCGCGCCCGCACGAGCCGATGCCACCTGTCAGGCGGGCCTCGTCGCGCGCGGAGAGCTGGCGCAGGGTGACCCGGCCGCTCAGGGTCGCGGACAGGTCGCGCACCAAGGACCGGAAGTCGACCCGGTGCGGCGCGGTGAAGTAGATCGTGGTCTCGTCCCGGGTGCAATCGACGCCGCTTAGCTTCATCGGCAGGCCGTGCTCGCGGATCAGGCGCTTGGCGGCCACCCGTGCCGCGGCCCGCTTCTTGCGCGAGCGGGCTGCGGTGTCCAGGTCGTCGGCAGCGGCCATTCCTACCAGGGTGGGCAGGCCGCCGATGTCGTCGCTGACCCACTGCGGGGCCCACATGACCTCGGCCACCTCGGCGCCGGCATCGGTGGGGTACAGAACATGCTCGCCGACGCTGGGCGTGAGCTCACCCGGGTCGGCGTAGTACAACCGCCCCTGGCGCTGGAAGACGACCGCGCACACCATGCCCACGCCGGTCACCCTAGCCCGCCGGCCGCGTTACGGCAGGCGCAGAGCAGCGGTCATCGCCTCGACGGCAATGCGCGGCTTGACGTTGAGTTCCAGCGCCTCGCGGCAGGCCAGGACGGCGTCGAGCCGCTGCAGCACACCGGCCGGGGCGACCCGCAGCGCCACCGCGCGGACGTCGTCTGCGCAGTCCGGATGCGCCGGGGCGACGCGCGAGCCGGAGTGCACGAGGAGAACGTCGCGGTAGAACGCGGCCAGGTCGACGAGGGCGCGGTCGAGGGCGTCGCGCTGAGTGCGGGTAGCCCGTGACTTCTGCCGGCGCTCGAGGTCCTTGATCGCCCCAGCCGTGCCCCGCGCCATGGTGGCGGTCCCCTTGCCGGTACCGCCGGCGCCGAGGGCGGTCTGCAGCGCCTCGGTCTCGTCGGAGTCCAGTTCGCCCGACATCGCGGCTGCTTCGGCCTCGGCCGCGCCGACGAGGCGATCAGCGGCGGTCAGGCACGCGCGCAACGTGCTCAGTGCGGCCGGGATGGCGAGCACCTCGGCACGCCGATCCCGGGCGTGGGCGTCGCGCACCAGCCGGCGCGAGCGGCCGATGTGTCCCTGCCCGGCCGCAGCCGCCCAGTCGGCCATGGCGGCGTCCATGCCGTCGCGCTGCAGCACCTCGGCGACGGCCGCGGCGGGCGGGATGCGCAGACCGACCAGCCGACAGCGTGAGCGGATGGTCACCGACACGTCGTCGGGATGAGACGACGGCGCGCAGAGCAGGAACACTGTGCGCGGCGCCGGTTCCTCGACGGCCTTGAGCAGCGCATTGGAGGCGCGCTCGGTCAGCCGGTCGGCATCCTCGATCACCACGACCTGCCAGCGGCCCAGTGCCGGGCGGCGGGCCGAGGCAGCGACGACCGCCCGCATCTCGTCGACCGAGATCGACAGGCCGTCAGGTACGACCGAACGCACGTCGGGATGACTGCCCGCCCGCACGGTGCGGCAGGCCGAGCACTCGCCGCAACCGATCTCGTCGTCGCGCTCGCACTGCAGCGCGGCGGCGAAGGCCTGGGCGGCCACCGAGCGACCGGAGCCCGGCGGGCCGATGAACAACCAGGCGTGGGTCATCGCACCGGGCGCCACCGGACGCTCGTGCGTCAGGTCAGCGGCCGCCTGCGCTGCGCCCCGCAACGCGAGGACCGCTTCGTCCTGCCCGACCAAGGCCGCCCATACGCTCATCGCGTCGTGGCTGGGTTGTGGTGCCGCAGCACGGGGCGGTGGCGGAGGGCAAACAACGCCTCGACGGATCTGAGCACCCGGGCCGCCACTTCTTCAGGTGGCCGCGTGGCGTCGACGACAAGGTAGCGGCGCGGCGCGGACTCGGCCAGGTGGCGGAACGACTCCCGCACCCGCTCGTGGAATTCGAGGGACTCGCCCTCGAGCTTGTCGCCCGCCGTTCGGCCGCGCGCGCGATCCAGGCCCAGGGCGGCCGGGATGTCGAGCAGGACGGTGAGGTCGGGACGCAGTCCGCCGGTAGCCCACCGGGATAGCCGGCTGACATCGTCGACGGTGAGCTCGCGGCCGGCACCCTGGTAGGCGAGCGAGGAATCGACGAAGCGGTCGGTGAGCACGATTTCGCCGGCGTCCAGCGACGGGCGGATCACGGTGTCGACGTGCAGCGCGCGGTCGGCGGCGAACAGGAGGGCTTCGGTGCGCGGGGTGAGAGTCTGCTCGCCGTGCAGGAGCAGGTGCCGGATCTGCTCACCGACCTGCGTGCCGCCCGGCTCGTGGGTGACGGTGACCGCCCGGCCCGTGCTGCGCAGGGCCTCGGCGAGCAGCGCGATCTGCGTCGACTTGCCCGAACCCTCGCCACCCTCGAAGGCAACGAGCACGCCGCCGCTGCGCATCCTGCGGCGGCCGGACGTGTCGCCGCGCAGCGACATCTTCAGGTCGGTCCAGACGCCGACCTTCTGCCGGTCGTCCATCTTGCGGTAGGCGAACACCCCGGCCGCGAGCGCGAGCAGCCCGCCCGCGATCAAGACGAAGCGGGTGCCGTCGACGGTGGCGTCGACGCCGCCGATCGCGATCCGACGACGGCCGACCTGGGCAACGACAAAGGGCACCGCCGCGAGCGCGAGGATCAGCACAACGCGGATGAGCGACTGCAGCAGCGCGAACACCCGGCCACGCATGACGTCGTCGACCTCGGTGCCCATCAGGGTCATGCCGGCCAGGTACGCGACGCCGGCGCCGAAGCCGACGCCCACCACGAAAATCATGGCCAGCACAACCTGAGGCATGACCGCGGTCAGGACGAGGCAGGCGCCGCCGAACACGATCGACAGCCCGAACAGCCGCCGCCGGGACAGCTCGCGGGCGATGCGCGGGCCTAGCGCCATGCCGGTGCCGAGACCGACGAAGACCGAGCCGAACAACACGCCGTAGGCCGCGTTGCCGCCGCCGAGGCTGGTGACGAAGATCTTGCCCGCGCCGATGACCGCCCCACCGGCGGTGAACGCCCCCACCAGGCCGATGATCAGCCCGCCGATCAACCGCGAGTGCCGCACGAAGGCCGCGCCCTCGCGCAGCAGGCTGAGCATGCTCGGCTGGTCGGTCGCCGCGCGCTGGTCGCGGTGACCGCTGATCTCGTGAATGAAGACCACGACGATGGCACCGACCAGGAACGTGGCCGCATTGAAGTACAGCGCCAGGTTGACCGGCTGCGCGCGGAAGAAATGCAGGTGCCGGCCAAGGACGTTGGTGATCAGCGACAGCACTGAGAACAGCACGGCGCCCAGCACCGGGGTGAATCCGTAGGTGGTGATGAGGCTGAGCTGGTTGGCTGCCTCGATCTGGTCGCGGCGCACCAGGTTCGGCACGGAGGCATCCTTGGCCGGAAGCCAGAACAGGCTGACGCACTCGATCAGGAAACTGGCGATGAGCAGCCAGGCGATCGTATGCACGAGCGGGATGGTGAGAAACAGCCCGAACCGGATGGCGTCCGAGACGACCATCGTGCGGCGCCTGTCGAAGCGGTCGGCGAAGGCCCCCGCCACCGGACCGAGGATGATCGCGGGCAGCAGCTTGACGACGAGCACGCCGCCGAGTGCGTAGTTCTGCGCTTGGTAGCCGTGCGCGAGCGACGTGGCCAGCGCGGTAGTGGCCAGCAGGCCAAGCCAATCACCCAGGCTGGACAGCGCGGTGGCATACCAGAGGCGGCGAAACGCGGTGACCCGGAGGACGCCTCGAATGGCTGCCACTGACGACACAGCGGACGTCGGGGCCACCGGCGGAACCACGTTCGCGGCGTTGTCGGCGCTGATGGGATCCCCCTCAGGGCTCGGGATGACGGGGCCAGCCTAGCCGCGGCGGCTGACGCGGCTAGGTCATTTGGCGGCGCCGTCCTGGGCCGGATCTCAGCTACGGGAGCGCCGGCGTGTTCGCGGCGAGTAACAGATCACGCAGGGCGTCGACAAGTTCGGCGCGCTGGGCATCAGGCAGGGCGCCGAGCAGGTCGCGCTCGGTGTCGAGCAGTGCGGAGAAGGCCGCGTCGATGTGCCGCCGGCCGGTCACGGTGAGCCGGACCCGGACGAGACGGCCGTCGGCCGGATCGTGGTGGCGGGTGACGAACTTGCGGGCACTGAGCCGGTCGAGCCGGCTGGTCATGGTTCCGGATGTGACATGGGTGAGCGCGCACAGCTCGCCCGCAGTCAGTTCGAACGGATCGCCGTTGCGGCGCAGCGCGGCCAGGACGTCGAACTCGTGTGCCTGGAGGCCGTGCTCGACGAACGCCTCGGCCCGACGTTCGTCCAGCACCGCGGCGAGCCGGCTGACCCGCGACAGCACCTCGAGTGGAGCGACATCGAGGTCCGGCCGCTCTCGGCGCCAGGCCGCAACGATCTGGTCCACCTCGTCGATCATGGGTTCATGGTGCCATATCTCTTGACCTCAAGATATATTCCTTGACGTCGAGAGGATCTGACCATGCGCTGGGACCCAGTTCAGTACGCGCGATACGCGGATGAACGCGGGCGGCCCTTCATCGACCTGCTGGCACGGATCGACTGCGTTGCGCCGCGCCGGGTCGTGGACGTCGGCTGCGGCCCGGGGAACCTGACTGCCCTGCTCGCGGCACGCTGGCCGGCCGCGGCGGTCGAGGGTTTGGACTCGTCGCCGGAGATGATCTCGCAGGCGGCCGGGGTCGACGCAGTCGCCTTCCGGGTGCAGGACGCGTCCTCGTGGCAGGTGCCGCCGGACGCCGACGTGGTGATCAGCAACGCGACCCTGCAGTGGGTGCCCGGGCATCAGGACCTGCTGCGCGAGTGGGCCGCCGAGTTGCCGGCAGGCGGCTGGCTCGCCTTTCAGGTGCCGGGCAATTTCGACGCGCCGTCACACACCGTGATGCGTTCGCTGACGGCGTCACCGCGCTGGGCGCCGCTGGTCGGTGACGTGTTGCGGCATCACGGTGCGGTCGGTTCGCCGTCGGAGTACGCGCAGTTGCTATTCGACGCCGGCCTGTCCCCCGACGTCTGGGAGACGACGTACTTGCACGTCCTGAGCGGCCCGGATCCCGTTCTGGACTGGGTGCGCGGCACCGGGCTGCGGCCCGTCCTCGCCGCGCTGGCTAACCGGCCCGCACCCGATGCCGGCGATGTCCGCCCGGCGGCCGATGTCTTCGAGGAGGAGTACGCGGCTGAGCTGCGCGCGGCGTATCCGCCGACCCCGCATGGCACGCTGTTCGGGTTCCGCCGCATTTTCGCCGTCGGCCACAAGCCGTGATCACCGGCCGGCGATCTTGTTGCGGTTCGGGCGTCATAGCCGCCGATCTGCCACGAGAAGCCTCACAGGCGGAGGGCGCGCCGAATTTGATCGGCGACCAGACCTGGTTCGGCCCGGACGACGACACTGGGGAATCGCAGCACGAGTGTGCCCCCGAGTGTCAGTTCGTTCTGCCGGAACTGGTCGTCCCACCAGCGGCGTGGCGTCAGGTGCAGCGCACCGTCGACCTCCGCGGCGACGCGCCGGCCGTCCGCCCGGGTCCACTCCGCATCGAGATATCGACGACGCCCGCCGGGCTCGGCGCGAATGGCCTGACGCACTGGGCGAGGCAGGTCGAAGCGGGCGCACAAGCGACTGAAATCGATCTCGCTCAACGCCTCGGCACCCTGGCCGATGTCGCCGACCGCTGCGATCAGGGCGCGGCGATGCCGAAGCCGGGGCGCGGCGTCGAGTGCGCTGCTGAGTTGCTCGACCGACACCAGGCGCTGCTGAACACCGGCCGCGAGGATGCCGCAGGCCGGTCGGGGTCCGGCAAAGGTGCCGGCCGCAACGAGCAAAGCCGGCGCGATCTTGTGCAGCCGCCGGGACGCGATCGTCGCTACCGCGGTCCAATCGCCGGTGTAATGGACACGTAGCGCAATACCCCGTGGCCGCCGGAGACGCGCGCCGGCCGGGACGAGGACGTGGTTGCTGTCGCGCTTCCAGCCGCGCAGTCCGTGTTCCTCGGCGGCGGTGAAGGCGGTGAGCACCGACCGCGGACCGCAGGTCAGCAGCGCCACGCGCCGCTGCTCGTCGGGCTGCAACGGCCCGTTGTGCAAGACGATCACGCGGCCGATGCGCTGCCACCGCCGGGCATCCACCTGGGCGCCGATCGCCGCCGCTGACCAGCCCCAAAGACGCAACTCTGCCGCCGTCAGGACCGTGTCATGTGAGCTGTCGAGCCGTTCCGGCAGAGACCGAACCGCTGAGACCGTGAGCACGCGAGTGATCGTGGCGCGGATCGCCACCGACCACGCCCATGGGTGCCATGATGTGGACGGTCGCTGCCGATGTGGACAGCTGACTTGACAGCCCTGTCACCCGATCTTGTTGCGGGTGTGCGGCCGGGACGGCCTAACTGCAACAAGGTCGCCAACAGGCGGCGGCACGCCCCGCTACCTCTTGGCGGCGGCCTTCTTGGCGGCGGCCTTCTTGGCGGCGACCTTCTTGGCCGGCGCCTTCTTCGCAGCCTTCTTCGCTGGGGCCTTCTTCTTCGCCGGTCCACGCGCCCGCCGGTCGGCGAGTAACTCGGCGGCCCGGTCGACGGTGATCTCCTCGACCAGGTCACCCCGGCGCAGCGACGCGTTGGACTCGCCGTCGGTGACGTAAGGCCCGAAGCGGCCGTCCTTGATCACCATCGGCTTGCCCGACACCGGATCGACGCCCACCTCACGCAACGGGGGCGCGGCCGCTGCTTGCCGCCCGCGCAGCTTCGGCTGGGCGAACAGCGCCTGCGCCTCGTCCAGGGTGACCGTGAACAGCTGCTCCTCGGTCGCCAGCGAACGGGAGTCGGTGCCCCGCTTGACGTAGGGTCCGTACCGGCCGTTCTGGGCGGTGACGTCCTCACCGTCGAGGGCACCCAATGTCCGCGGCAGGGTCAGCAAACGCACCGCGTCGTCCTGCGTGATCGTGTCCAGGGACATCGACTTGAACAGCGACGCGGTGTTCTCGCCGTCGGTGACGTAGGGCCCGTAGCGACCGGACTTCGCGGTCACGGAGCGGCCATCCGGTGTGGTGCCGAGGTCCCGGTCGCCCGACGGCGCCGACAGCAGCTCCTCGACCTTCTCCGGCGTCAGCTCGTCGGGGGCAAGATCGTCGGGGATGGACGCCCGGTCGCTCGCCTCGGTCGAGTCACCGCGCTGCAGGTAGGGCCCGTAACGGCCCACGCGCACGATCACGCCAGTGTCGCCGAGCGGAATCGTGTTCACGCCGCGGGCGTCGATCTGCTCGAGCCGATCGGCGATCAGCCGTTTCAAACCGCCCTGCCCGGAGATGCGGTGTGCGTCGGTCTCGCCCTCGGCGCCGAAGTAGAACCGGCGCAGCCATTCGATGCGAGACCGCTCCCCCGAGGCGATATCGTCCAGGTCGTTCTCGACGGATGCGGTGAAGCCGTAGTCGACCAGGCGGGCGAAGTATGACTCGAGTAGCCCGATCACCGCGAAGGCCACCCACGACGGCACGAGCGCCGGCCCCTTCTTCCACACATAACCACGGTCCTGGATGGTCTGCATGATCGAGGCGTACGTGGACGGCCGGCCGACGCCGAGCTCCTCGAGGGCCTTGACCAGGGACGGCTCGGTGTAGCGCGCCGGTGGCGAGGTCGAGTGCCCGTTCGCATCGAAGGCCCGCGCGGTCAGGGCGTCGCGCGCCACGAGCTGGGGCAGGCGCTTCTCGGCGTCGTCCTTCTCGGCCGCTTCGTCGGTGTCTTCGACGTAGGCCCTCAAGAATCCTGCGAACGTGATCGTGCGGCCGGAGGTGCTGAACTCGGCACGCTCCTGCGCCACCGATTCCCCGGCGATGCGCACCGTGACGGTGGTGCCCACCGCGTCGGCCATCTGCGAGGCCAGGGTGCGCTGCCAGATCAGTTCATACAGCCTGAACTCATCTGATGAGAGCTGGTTGGCCACCGCACCCGGCGTGCGGAACGTGTCGCCGGCCGGCCGGATCGCTTCGTGCGCCTCCTGCGCGTTCTTCACCTTGCGCGTGTAGGTGCGCGCCTCCGCCGGCACGTATGCGTCGCCGTACAGCTCGCGCGCCTGCGAGCGAGCCGCGGCCAGGGCCGTCTCGGACAGATTCGTGGAGTCGGTACGCATGTAGGTAATGAAGCCGTTCTCGTACAACCGCTGCGCAACCCGCATCACCACAGCGGAGGACCAGCGCAGCTTGCGTCCGGCCTCTTGCTGCAGCGTGGAGGTCATGAACGGCGGGTAGGGCCGGCGCCGGTAGGGCTTCTCGTCGACCCGCTTGACCTCGAAGGGACGCCCCTCGAGCCGCGCGGCCAGCCCGCGGGCGCCCGCCTCGTCCAGGTGCAGTACGTCGCCGCCGGCCCGGCCGGTGGCCGAGTCGAAGTCGCGGCCGCTGGCGATCCGGATGTCGTCCAACGCGACCAGGGTCGCGGAGAACGTCTCCGGGTCACCCGGCTTGGGATCGGCAGGGGAGAACGTGCCGTCGACGTCCCAGTACTCGGCGGTGTGGAAGGCCATCCTGGCCCGCTCGCGCTCGACGACGATGCGGGTGGCCACCGACTGGACCCGCCCGGCCGACAGCTTCGGCAGCACCTTCTTCCACAGCACCGGGCTGACCTCGTAGCCGTACAGGCGGTCAAGGATGCGGCGGGTCTCCTGCGCGTCGACGAGGTGTTCATCGATCTCGCGTGGTGACGCCACCGCCGCGGCGATGGCGCTGGGCGTGATCTCGTGGAAGACCATCCGGCGCACCGGGACCTTGGGCGCGAGCGTCTGCACCAGGTGCCACGCGATGGCCTCGCCCTCGCGGTCCTCATCTGTCGCGAGGTAGAGCTCGTCGGCGTCCTTGACCAGGCCCTTGAGCTTGTTGACCTGCGCCTTGCGGTCCGGGCTGATGACGTAGAGGGGCTCGAAGTCGTTGTCGGTGTTGACGCCCAGCCTGGCCCAGGACTCACCCTTGTACTGGGCGGGGACGTCGGCAGCGTTGCGTGGTAGGTCGCGGATATGGCCGATCGAGGCCTCGACGACGTAGCCAGGCCCCAGGTATCCGCTGATTGTCTTCGCCTTCGCCGGCGACTCGACGATCACCAGTTTGGTGCCCGTCTTCGCGCCCTTACTCGCCAACTCAACCCCTCGTCTCGTCTTTCAGCTGCCCTTCCGCCGTGGATGACCGCCGCCGCGGACGGTACCCCACTATGTCCAGTACGCCCGTCAGCCCGTCCGCGGCCACGCCTGCCCGGCACCGGGTGGCGACTCGCCGAGTAACTCGACCAGGCGTCGCAGCCGCTTGAGCGAGGTGACCCGCCAGCCCGGCTCGCCCCGTCCCGATATCGACACCGCGGCCACGCCGAGTCGGGACAGCTGCGCGCCCCCGGCCAGGTGCAGCGCGTCGTCAGGTTCGGCGGTGCCAAGAAGGTACCCGACGTCGTCGGGGTGGCCCGCGGCGATCGCCCAGAGCCGCAGACCTCCCGGCGTGAGGATGAATCCCGCTGGCGGTCCTTCGACAGCGCCGTGCGTCCACCGGACCGCCGAATCGGCGAGGTCGGGATGAAATGCAGTGCGCGCTGCAAAGCCGCCCTCGGCCTCGATCACGGCGTCGGGACACTCGACCGCCCGGGTCGCGAAGGCGGCGGCTAGCGCGTCGGCGCGCCACCGGTCGGCGACGACGACCGACAGCCGCGCGCCGCCCGCCGTACGCGCCCAGTGCCCGCCCCCGAGCAGCACGCCGTCCAGATCACCGAGCGTCGGCTCGGCGACGGCTGCCCCGAAGAGCGAGAACTGCGTCATCACGTCCTCTCGAGCGGAAAGCAACGAGCGGCCCTGCCCGAAGCCAGGACCGCCCGTCGATGTGTTCGCCTCAGGCTGCTGCGGCTGGCAGCGATTCGCGGTCGGCGGGGGCTCCGCCCATCGAGACCCGGCGGCGCTTGGACACG
Source organism: Actinomycetota bacterium (assembly GCA_030853345.1). GTDB lineage: Bacteria > Actinomycetota > Actinomycetes > Mycobacteriales > Jatrophihabitantaceae > QHCC01. The sequence continues at coordinate 29,025 of JALYVG010000179.1, forward strand.
ATCACGGCTGCCGCGATGATCGCCACGGCGACGAGCCCTACCAAGATCCGCAGGCCGGTCGAGGCGTTGTTTCCGACCGTCAACTTCACGACGGCGGGCGCGACCAGCACGGCCACCAGGTTCATGACCTTGATGAGCGGGTTGATCGACGGCCCGGCGGTGTCCTTGAACGGGTCGCCGACGGTGTCGCCGATGACGGTGGCGGCGTGGGCGTCGCTGCCCTTGCCACCGTGCACGCCGTCCTCCACCATCTTTTTCGCGTTGTCCCAGGCGCCGCCCGAGTTCGCGAGGAAGATCGCCATCAGGACGCCCGCACCGATGGCGCCGGTCAGGTAAGCGGCCAGTGGCCCGATCCCGAGCAGGAAGCCGACCGATACGGGTGCGAGGATCGCCAGCAGGCCAGGAGTGGCCAGCTCACGCAGCGAATCCTTCGTGCAGATGTCGACGACCTTGCTGTAGTCCGGCTTCTCGGTGAAGTCCATGATCCCTGGATGGTCCTTGAACTGCTGACGCACTTCGTAGACGACCCGGCCCGCTGCCCGGCCGACGGCGCTGATGGCCAGTCCGCTGAACATGAATACGACCGCGGCACCGATGATCAGTCCGAACAGGTTGTTGGGCTGCGACAGGTCGAGGTTGAAGGACAGCTGGGTCAGCTTGCCCACGTGCCCGACACCGCCCTTGAGGGAAGCGATCGCGTCGTGCCACGCCTGGTTGAACGAGCCGAACAGGGCGGTCGCGGCGAGCACGGCGGTCGCGATCGCGATGCCCTTGGTGATCGCCTTGGTGGTGTTGCCGACGGCGTCGAGGTCAGTCAGCACGCGAGCGCCCGCCTCGTCGATGTCGCCGCTCATCTCAGCGATGCCCTGCGCGTTGTCGCTGACCGGCCCGAACGTGTCCATCGCGACGATGACGCCTGCGGTGGTGAGCAGGCCACAGCCGGCGAGGGCAACGGCGTACAGCGCGACCAGCGTGCTACCACCGCCCAGGAGGAATGCACCGAACACCGCGGCCCCGATGAGCAGCGCGGAGTAGACGGCCGACTCCAGCCCTAGGGAAATACCCGCGAGAACCACAGTCGCCGCGCCGGTCAGTGACGTGTCGGCCACGTCCTTGACCGGGCGGCGGACGGTGTCGGTGAAGTAACCGGTGAGCTGCTGGATCAGAACGGCCAACACCACACCGATGGCCACCGCGCCGATTGCGATCAACTGCGGGTTACCGGTCGCGCCCTTCTCGCTGTCCGCCAGCTTGCCGAATGTGCTGGGCAGGAAGACGAACGAGGCGATCGCGACGAGCGCGACCGACGTCCCAGCCGTGAGGAAAAAGCCACGGTTGATCGGGACCAGCCCGTTGCGGTCACTCGCCCGCAGCTTGGTCGTCAGGATGCCGACGACGGAGCTGATGATGCCTATCGCGCCGATGATCAGCGGGAGCAGCAGGCCCTTGGCGCCGAAAGCCGTCTGCCCGAGGATCAGGGCGGCGACGAGGGTGACGGCATAGGACTCGAACAGGTCGGCCGCCATACCGGCACAGTCGCCCACGTTGTCGCCCACGTTGTCGGCGATCGTCGCGGCGTTGCGCGGGTCGTCCTCGGGGATACCGGCCTCGACCTTGCCGACGAGGTCGGCACCGACGTCGGCGGCCTTGGTGAAGATGCCGCCGCCGACACGCATGAACATCGCCAGCAGTGCGCCACCGAAGCCGAACCCCTCGAGCACCGTCGGGGCGTTCTTGTTATAGGCGAACAGCACGACGCTGGCACCGAGCAGCCCGAGCCCGACGGTGAGCATGCCGACGATGCCGCCGGTGCGGAAGGCGACGTGGAAGCCGCGCTCGCGGCCGCCGCCCCGGGCGGCCGCAGCCACCCGGACGTTGGCGCGCGTCGCGAGGGTCATGCCGATGTAGCCGACCGACGCGGAGAAGACGGCCCCGACGATGAAGAACAGTGCGCGGCCGAGCTGGACGGAGAACCCACCGTGGTTCACCGGCAGGAACAGCAGCAGGACGAACACGATGACCGAGAAGACAGCCAGGGTGCGGAACTGCCGGTTCAGGTACGCGGCAGCGCCCTCCTGGACGGCCTTGGCGATCTCTTGCATCTTGGCGGTGCCCTGGTCGGCCTTGAGAACCTCGCGGACGAGGCTCGCGGCGAACGCCAGGGCCAGGATGGCGATAACGCCGATTACTACGACCAGGCCCTTCTCACTGCCCGAGATCGCGGGTGCGGCGATCAGATGCTGCGCGGCCATGCAACTCCCCTATTTCAAGCGTTGGATCGCTGAGCAGTGACTAACTCGGCGCCGGCAAGCGCGCCTGCCGCGCAGACATCGCGCGGGGCACGAACTGCCGGGAGTCTAGCCGGATTCTGAGAACTCGCCGTAATCAGGGTCACCCCCGATGGCATGGGCAGCGTTCAGCCGGTTGAGTTCTGGTGGCTCAGGCTCTGGACGGCTGCGTGAACACTGGGATAGATGTCGAAGACTGCGTCCAGGCCAGTGATCTTGAACAGCTTGAGGATTCGCTCGCGATCGCAGGCGATGGGCAGCGCCCGGCCGGCGTCGGCAGCATTGCTGCGGGCGGCAACCAATACACCGAGACCGGTGGAATCGAGGAAACCGACCTCGGTCAGGTCGACGATGACGGCTTTCGTACCGGAGTCCAGCAAGGTGGTCAGGCCGTCGGCCAAGGCGGGGGCCGAGTAGACGTCGACCTCACCGCGGACCTCCAGGACCGGGTACTCGCCGACAGACTGCTGCGACACGGAGAGCTCCACCTGCGTCATCCCTTCACCCTTGTTTGGTCGAACCAGGGGATCAGGGGCGCTGGCTCGACAGCGGCCATCGTGCCACAAC
>JALYVG010000189.1 GCA_030853345.1 Actinomycetota bacterium
GCCGGGCTGACGCACTACCTCGGAGCGCTGATCGCGGCGGGGACGATGCCTGCCCTGCGTGCCGCGCTCCTCGCGCCGGGTGACCGCAACTCCTTCTATTCGGCCAACCGCGGCTACGCCAAGGCGCTGTGCAAAGAGGTCATCCCGGTGCTGGATGAACTCGCTCCCACGACACTGCGCATCGGCGTCGGCGCCAGTCTGGGCGCCTTGAGCATGCTGCATGCGCACCGCTCCTTCCCTGAGACCTTCAGCGGCCTGGTCCTGCAGTCGGGCAGCTTTTTCAAACCGGAGCTCGATCCCCAGGAGAGCGGCTTCTCCGGCTTCACCCCGATCACCACGTTCGTGAGCGAGACGCACCAGGCCACCAGCGACAGCAATCCGGTGCCGACGGTGATCACCTGCGGGGTGCCCGAGGAGAACCTGGCAAACAACAGGCAGATGGCCACCACGTTGAGCCGCCTCGGCTACCCCGTCGACTTCCGCGAGGCGCCCGACGCGCACAACTACACCGCGTGGCGCGATGCTTTACACCCCGCCGCCACCAACCTGCTCACCTCTGTGGTCGGCGCCCATGCGGCGTGACCAGGTCGAACTGGGCTCCCTGACGCTCATCGCGCACGGCCACTACGGCCGGCCGGTGCTGGTCTTCCCGTCCGAGCAGGGCCGCGCCTGGGACTTCGAGAACAACGGCATGGTGGATGCCGTGGCCGACCTCGTCGAAGCCGGCCGGGTCAAGATCTATTGCGTCGACAGCGCCGATGCCTACACCTGGTCGGACAACACGGTGCCGATCGAAGAACGCGCCCGGCGGCACGCGGACTACGAGGCGTGGATCGTCGACCAGGCCGTCCCGTGGATCGCCGCAGATTGCGGCGGACCCACCGAGATCATCACGCTGGGCTGCAGTCTCGGTGCCTTTCATGCAGCCAACTTCGCACTGAAGCGCGCCGATCTGTTCCCCATGGCGATGTGCTTCTCGGGAAATTACGACCCGAGCGCGTGGAATGCGTGGGGCGAGCGCGGCGAGGCGACCTACTTCAGCAACCCGATGGACTACGTGGCCAACCTGGACGGCGAGCACCTGGACTGGTTGCGTGGTCAGGTGAATCTGCTGCTTGTCGTCGGCCAGGGTGCGTGGGAAGTGCACCCGACCAAGTCGCTGCCCGGCACCCTCGCCTTCGCACAACTGCTGACCGACAAGGGAATCCGGCACGAACTCGACGTGTGGGGTTACGACATCCCGCACGAGTGGTCCTCGTGGCGCCGCCAACTTGCCCATCACCTGCCTCGTTTCTGCTGAAGGGCCGCAATGACTGAAATCAACCACGTGCTGGGCCTGCTGCTCGGCACCGAGCAGGACTGGCCGAGCGCCTTCGAAGCGATCGTGCGTCGGGTCGGCCCGGTGACCGACGCGGCAGGCACCGAGCACCGCTACCAGGTCGAGCGCATCGCGATCGAACCCTTCGACCTGCGGGCCAAACCGCGTTACGACCTGGTCATCGACCGCCTCTCGTACTGGTACTACCACCCGCGGGAGTGGTTGAAGAAGGTCGCGATGATGGACGACGTCTACCTGCTCAATAGCCCCTTCACCTTCCAGAGTATGGAGAAACACGCCGCCTACTGCGCGATGATGCGCCTTGGGCTGAAGGTTCCGCAGACCGTCCTGGTGCCCTTCAAGAACCCGCCCGAGCATCCGAAGTACGCGCCCACGGCCGCCGCCTACAACCGACCGTTCGACCTGGACGCAATCGCCGAGCAGATCGGCTACCCGATCTTCATGAAGCCCTACGACGGCGGTGCGTGGGTCGGTGTCAGCCATATCCGCAACCGCGAAGAACTGCGCCGGGCCTATGACGAATCCGGCCAGCGGCTGATGCATCTGCAGAAGGCGGTGGCGGGCTACGACGTGTTCGCCCGCAGTCTGTCCATCGGGGCCGAGACCATGGTGATGAAGTTCGACGCCGACCAGCCGATGCACGGCCGGTACTCGGTGACGCATGACTTTCTGGAGCCGGCGATCGGTGAGGAGACGGTGACGATCGGGCGGCTGGTCAACGCGTTCTTCCGTTGGGAGTTCAACTCCTGCGAGACGCTGATCAAGGACGGCGAGGTGTACCCGATCGACTACGCCAACGCCTGCCCCGACGTCGCGATCACCAGCCTGCACTACTACTTCCCGTGGGCGATGAAGGCTCTGGTCAAGTGGTCGATCTTCTGCACGGCCACCGGGCGCCGCGGCCGCCTGGACCTGGACACGCGCCGCTACTTCGACGTCGCCGATCGCAGCGACCTGAGTTACGCGGAGAAGTTGATGGCCTACCGGGAACTCGCCGACGACTACTTCGAGGTCGAGCGATACGGCGACTTCTGTGCGAGCAGGCTGCCCCATCTCGACGAGGTGGTGCTCGAGTGGGTCGAGGGCCGGGACTTCGACACCCTGCTCGTCGACACCGTGCGGGCCATGTTCCCCGCACACGAGCACGACCACTTCGTGGCGCACTACCGCGGGTTGCTCGGCGCGTGGGCGCGCGACGAGCGGGACCGGCTCGGGGTTGCCCCCTAGATGTCCCAGGTATGCACCGGCTCGTTGCTGTGCATGAGCTCCACGTAGCGCCGCAGCATCTCACGCAGCGAGTCGCGCCGCTGTAGTGGCTGCTTCTCGTCGTCGATGCGGTGGAACGTGCGCACCTGCCACTCGGCGCCGTTCATTCCGGTGATGCAACGCTGCTCGATGATGCCCAGCAGCCGGTCGGCGACCGGGGTGTCGACACCCCACGCCGCCAGCCCCTCGTAGGCCATCGGCAGCAGCCGCCGCAGCACGAGCTCCGTGGCGGGCACCTCGCCCAGACCGGGCCAGTAGATCTTGGCGTTGATGCCGTGCCGTGCGCCGGCGTAGAAGTTGTCCTCGGCGGCGGCGAAGGACATCTGCGACCAGACCGGGCGATCCTGTTCGGCCAGCACCCGCACCAACCCGTAGTAGAAGGCTCCGTTGGCCAGGATGTCGACCACGGTCGGACCGGCCGGCAGCGCCCGGTTCTCGACCCGCAGGTGTGGCTTGCCGCGGTAGACGTCATAGATGGGCCGGTTCCAGCGATAGATCGTCCCGTTGTGCATGCGCAGCTCACCGAGTCGCGGGGTGTCGCCACGGTCCAGCACGGCCGTTGGGTCCTCGTCCTCGCAGACCGGCAGCAGAGCCGGGAAGTAGGTGACGTTCTCCTCGAACTGGTCGAAGATCGACGTGATCCACCGCTCGCCGAACCACACGCGCGGCCGCACGCCCTGGGCCTTGAGCTCGTCCGGGCGGGTGTCGGTGGCCTGCTCGAAGAGCGCCACGCGGGTCTCGCGCCACAACTCCTTGCCGAAGAAGAACGGCGAATTGGCGCCGAGGGACAGTTGCACGCCGGCTATGCACTGCGCCGCGTTCCAGGTGTCGGCGTAGCTCTGCGGGCTGACCTGGAGGTGGAACTGGACGCTGGTGCAGGCCGCTTCCGGGGCGATCGTGTCGGCGTAGGTCGATAGTCGCTCCGGCCCGTCGATGGCGATGTGCAGGTCCTCACCGCGGGCGGCGAAGATCTGCTCGTTGAGCAGGGCATAGCGGGGGTTGGCGCTGAACGACTCGCCGGTCAGGTGTTCCTGGTTGATCGTCGGCAGGACCCCGATCATCACGATGCGGGCACCCGCGGCGCGGGACCGCTCGTCAGCGTCGTTCAGGCTGGCCCGGAGTTCGGTCTCCAGATCGATGACCGAGCTGCCGCCCAGACCCCGCGGTTTGACGTTGATCTCGATGTTGAACTGGCCGAGTTCGGTTTGGAAGTCGTCGTTGGCGATGGCCGTCAGCACGTCCGCGTTGAGCATGGCGGGATTCTGCTCGTCGTCGATGAGGTTGAACTCGATCTCCAGGCCGGTCAGCGGGTGCTCGAAGTCGAAGTGGGACTCGGTGAGCATGCGCGCGAAGACGTCCAGGCAGCGGTGCACCTTCTCGCGATACCGCTGACGGTCCTGGCGGCTGAATTCGGTGCGATCAATGTCTTCGCCCATGCCGACTCCTCTACTGATCGCCCTTGGGTAGAGGGTGGCAGACCTCAGCCGGTTCCGTCGCCTTTGGTCAGGCTGAAGGTGTCGGTGTAGGCGGGGTCGGTGGCCTCGTCCCGGGTCAGCGGCCGCGGCTCGTCCCGCTGGACGGGTGTTTCTGGGTGCGGGTCGACGACGAGGCTCATGAGAGTCCAGACAACGACCATGGCCGCACCGACGGCGGCGACCAGGATGCCGGCGACAAGGGCCGGACTCTGGCCGGCAAACAGCACGCCCAGAGGCGACGCGGACGTCACCATGAGCGCAGTGAATCAGTCGATGGGCAGGAGCGCATGCAGTTCCCCCGAGAACGACATCCGAACAATGCGCGGCGCCCGACCGTGCTCCGCAGACCCTCACGGGATCTGGCGCCGCACCGGCTGGAGTTTCAGCCGAGCACACAATAGCGTCTTAGCGCAAATTTTACAAACGCCCCGAGCCCCCCGGACGCGCGGGACGATCAGCCGCCGAGGTCGACGATCGCCGCAACCGGGCCACCACCGTCCGGCCCCTGGTGGGCCGCGGATACCGAGACGAACACGGCCGGATCGCCGGTGACCGCGGCGGTGACCCCGCCGACGGCAGCCTTGATCTGGCGGTGCCAGTGCACGTCGGAGTCGTCGAGCATGGCGTTGCGGCGCCCGCGTACCTGCCCGTCCTGGCTCGTCTCGCACTTGAGGAAGACATTCACCAACCGGCCCTGCAGGTCCGTGTGGTGCGGCCGCTCGGGGAGGTCGAGGCCGGCGTCGCGGATAGCGGCCCAGATGCCGTCCTGATCGAGCGCGTCGGTCATCACGCTGTGCCCGACGCGGTAGCGGCCACCGACACCGCGGGCGTTGCCGACCACAACCACCTGGGCCCGATCCAGTTCGACGCCTGATGAGCAGGACGCCACGGACGAATACAGCGTGCGGTCGCGCAACACGTCCTCGTCACGAGGCATCTCGATCTCCCCGAGCGCCACCGCGACGCCCAGTGCCGTGCCACCGTTGGACACGTCCATCGACATGAGCGTGTCTTCGGTGAACACGTCGTGCCCGCGGCTCTTCGCGTCGCGGATGGTGTCGATGGTCAGCAGCGGGGTCTTGGTCTGGACGTAGTGCACGTCGGCCACGTCGGTGATACCCGCCTTCGCCATGGCTTCGGCGACGGCGGCGGCCACCTTGGTGATCATGGCGACGCGGCCGATGTCCTCGGGCAGCAGGATCTCGCTCATCGCGAAACCGACGCTCAGCCGCGGCTCGTCGGTCTGCACGGCCTGCTCGCGCGGCAGGGTCGCGAAGATCGTCGCGTGCGGGCTGATGACCCCGTCGGTGCCGCCGGACCAGACGATCGGCACCTGCTTCACCTCGTCGGGCGTGCGGCTGCCCTTCGCGACGAGAACCTCGCGGAAGGCACGGTCGGCGAGGATGCGGGTGTAGTCGTTCACGCCGCCGTTGCCCTCGGTCTTGCCTACGACGGCGATGACCCGGTCAGCCTCGATGACGCCGTCCTCGATGAGCTTCGCGAGCTCGCTGGCATCGGTGACGTTGTGCAGCGGGACCTTGCGGACCTCGATCGGCTCGGGCACGGGTGCTCCTCAGGTAGACGGTTCAGGCGTGACGATGGTGCCGGCGGTGCCCGCCAATGCCTCGGCGATCCGGTCCAGCGACGTGATGACGGCCCGCCCGCCGGTCTCGGCGAAGCGGCACGCGGCATCGACCTTGGGGCCCATGCTCCCACCGGCGAAATGGCCCTCGGCAGCTAGCGCGCGCAGCGGGCCGGCCGACGTCATGCCTATCGCCCTGGGCGCAGATGTGCCCCAGCCCACGACCGCCGCCTCGACATCGGTGGCGATGACGAGGACGTCGACGCTGAGCTGGCCGGCCAGCACCGCCGCGGTGAGGTCCTTGTCGATGACGGCCTCGACGCTGACGAGCTCGCCGGCACTGGTGCGCACGACCGGAACCCCGCCACCGCCGGCGCACACGACGACGTAGCCGGCATCGAGCAGCACCTGCGCCGCGCCGACCTCGAGGCACTCGATCGGTTCGGGCGATGCGACGATGCGGCGCCAGCCCTGCTCGCCGCGGTCCTGCCAGGTCTGCCCGTGCTCGATCATCACCGCGGCCTCGTCCCCGGGCAGGTATCGCCCGATCGGCTTGCTCGGCGCCGCGAAGTGCGGATCGTCGGCGGCCACGAGGGTCCGCGATACCAGGGCGGCGACCTGCGGGGTATGCCCGCGTGCGCGCAGGGCCGCTTCGAGCGCGTCCAGGATGAGCAGGCCGAGCGTCCCTTGCGTCTGGGCGCCGCACCAGTCCAGCGGCACGGGCGGAACGACCGAGGCGGCGATCTCGTTCTTCACCAGCAGGTTGCCTACCTGCGGTCCGTTGCCGTGGGTCAGCACCACCTCGGCGCCGGACACGACGATGTCGGCGACCGATTCCATCGCGGCGGTGATCGCGGCGCGCTGGTCCTGTGGCCGGGCGCTGCCATCGGGTGCGGTCATGGCATTGCCACCCAACGCGATCAGCACCCGCACCGGCCTGACGCTATTGACGAGCACCGGGCCAGGCATCGGCAATGTTCGCCCAAACCCACCCGCCAGGTGCGGCAGAGCGGCTCAGAGCAGGCCGCGGCGGCGCATGGAACGTGCTGCCAGCCAGCCGGGCGGCACCAGCAGCCAGACGGTGAGCAGCCGGGTCAGCAGAGCAGCCGCCGCGGCGGCGCCCGGCGCAATGCCCGTGGCGGCCAGACCGGCGATCATCGCCGCCTCGACCGCGCCCACACCGCCTGGCGTGGGGATCAACGACCCGGCGCTGGCCGCGCCCAGGTAGATCCCGGTCAAGGCGAGGATCGACGCATGGCCGCCCACCGCCGCGACACAGGCGGTGAAAGCGATGATGTGGGCGAGGGTCAGGGCGGCCGAAGCACCGAGCCCGCTGACCACGGCGAGCGGATGTTCACGCAGGTGCCGGACGATGTCGGTCATCGCGTGGGCGGCGGCTCGCTGGGCGCGGCGGACCCGGGCCACGCGGCCGGCGGCGACCGCGAGCACAGCGATCGCCGCGGCAGCGATCGCGAGCGGCAGCGTGCTAGGCACGTGGATCCCGCTTGAGCCGAGGAGGGCCAGTGCGCCGACACCGGCCATGGTCATCAGCAGCTGCGCCGTCTGCGCGGTGCCCACAACCGCGAGCGACTGAGCTGTGGTCAGCCCGGACAGGCTGAGGTAGCGCGACCAGATCGCCGGCGTGCTCAGCGCCGACGGGGCGACGATGCGCAGGCCGCAGATGGCCAGTTGTGCGCGCAGGTTGTCTGCCGCGCGCAGCCGGATCGGTGCGAAAGCGGTGAGGCTGTGCGCGGCAGCCAGCAGCGACAGGCCGGTGGCGATTGCCGCGACGAGCACCCAACCCGGCCGCACGTCGGCGAGCAGTCCACCCAGGTCAGCGTGGCGCAGTTGTGCGCCGAACACCACGAGGCCGGCAACCAGAGCACCGGCCGCGACGACGTGCATCGCTACCGTGCCACGGCGTTGCGGTGCCCGGTCCACGGTGAGCGCCGCCGATCCCGGCGACGGGCCGACCCGCGTCGCGGGCGGCCGCCGGAGCGCATCGCCCATGGGCGCTGGCGCCGCAGGGACGGTGAGGATTGCCATGCGTCCAGCCTCGCGGACCAGGGGGCGGATGTCTGTGGGGTTACACCCCGATCTCAGGGTGGTGGTGGCACCCCCTGCCTCGGTGCTAACCCCTGGTCCCGCTCAGCGAGTGGTCACTTGCGCGCCGAGTGGCCAGTTACAGATGACCACTCGCAGCCCAAGTGACCACTCGCGTGCGGGCTATTCCGCAGCGGCCAGCCAGGACCGGATCGCGGCGCCGTGCTGGTCCAGAGTCGGCGGCGCCGCGTGCTCCAGAAGATCGCTGCCGTCGAAACGCAGGGGCGGCCCGGGCAGCGTGATCGTGCCCAGGGCGGCGTGCTCGACGTCGATCAGCAGCCCCTGCGAGCGGGTCTGATCCCACTCGTACACCTCGGCCAGGTCACGTACCTTGCCGGCTGGCACGCCGAGTTCGTCCAGACGGGCGAGCAGATCGGCTGCGCGATATTGCGAAAACGCGGCTTCGACGGCGGTGATCACGGCATCGCGGTCGGCGACTCGCGCCGGGTTGGCTGCCCACTCCGGCCGGTCCAGCCCGAACGGCGGTGCGAAGCGGCGCCACAGCCCGTCGCTGCCGACCGCGATCTGCACCGGGCCGTCCGCGGCGTGGAACAGCCCGTACGGGCAGATCGACGGGTGGTGCCCGCCGGTGGCCCTGGGCACCTCGCCTGCCACGGTGTAGCGGGTGCCCTGGAACGCGTGCACACCGACGATCGCGGCCAGCAAACTGGTGCGCACCACCCGGCCGGGCCCGGTGCTGCCCCGCTCGTGCAGCGCCGCCACGACGCCGTAAGCACCGTACATACCGGCGAGCAGGTCGCCGATCGGCACTCCCACCCGGGTGGGCTCGTCCGAGGACGGCCCGGTCAGCGACATCAGCCCGGACTCGCCCTGGGCGATTTGGTCGTACCCGGCCCGGCCACCTTCGGGACCGTCGTGGCCGAAGCCGCTGATCGACAACACCACCAGCCGGGGATTGAGTTCATGCAGTCGCTGCACCGCAAACCCCAACCGGTCGAGCACTCCGGGCCGGAAGTTCTCGACGAGCACGTCGGCGCGGCGCACCAGCGCGGCCAGGGTGTCGCGGCCGTCGTCGCTCTTCAGATCCAGCGCGATCGACTCCTTGTTGCGATTGCACGACAGGAAGTACGTCGAGTGGGTTGCCCCGTCGCTGCCGGGCAGGAACGGCGGCCCCCACGCCCTGGTGTCGTCGCCGCCATCGGGAGACTCGACCTTGATCACCCGGGCGCCCAGGTCGCCCAGCATCATCGCCGCGTGCGGGCCGGCGAGCGCGCGGGACAGATCGACCACGAGCACGCCGGTCAGGGGGCCGCCGGTCACCGGCGTGCCTGCGCGGATCTTGTGCGGACCCGCCGAGCTGGGGCGAGTCTGCACTCGGTCGGATGGTCAGACTCAGTCAATCCAATCCACCTCCGCCGCTGCCCGTCCGCCTGAGAGCCTGGCATAGCCCGGGCCGCGGTCGAAGAACGGCCGCGCATCGGGACGCTGCTCGCGCATCCGCCCCTGCAGCGCGCGAGTCGCGGCGAGGTCGGCGACGGGCTCGTCGTCCGGTCCGGTGACGACGACGCCGTAGTCCTCGGCGGCACCGCGGCGCGACACCTTGCCCCACAGCACATCACGCACGACGAGATCGGCGTCGCGCTCGAGCGGGTCGCCCCACCCTCCGCCGCCGGTCGTGCGGACGCGGATGACCGTCCCCGCCGCGACGAACTCGGCGTCGACGAGCGCGTCGACGTCGTGTTCATTCGGGCTGCCGGGGTCGATGGTGACCCGGAAGGACTGGCCGGCCCGGCCGCCCTTCACGCCCCAACAGGCCAGGATGGAGCGGTCGGCGATCGACATGAAGTGCGCGTCCTTCCGCATCCGGATGTGCTTCTCATAGCCCAGCCCGCCGCGGAACTGTCCGGCGCCGCCGGAGTCCACGGCCAGGCCGAGGCGCTCGACGATGAACGGGAAGCGCGACTCGGTGAATTCGCTGGGCAGGTTGCGCGAGTCGGGCACCACGTGGATGGTGTCCTCACCGTCGGCGTAGTAGCGGCCGCCCGAGCCGCCGCCGAGCACCTCGCGCATCAGGTACGGCTCGCCGTCGTCGTCCTCGCCGTAGACACCGGTGTAGCGGATCGTCTCCTGGTCGGCGGGCATCCGGCCGTCGACGGCCTTGGCCACGACGCCGGCGAGCACACCGAGCAGCCGCAGGATGACGAACGTGCGCGCGTTAGTCGGCGCGGGAAAGATCGGCGTGAGCAGCGTGCCGGGTGGCGGGAAGTGCATCTCGATCAACTCGACCACGCCCTCGTTGACGTCCAGTTCGGCCATCCGCTCAGGTGAGTCGGCCAGGTTGCGCAGGATCGGGGCCAGCCATTTCTTCAGGAAGTTGCCGTCGGCGTAATCGCCGCAGTGGTTGATCGGGCCCTTCGCCTGCGGCGCAGTGCCGGTGAAGTCGACGATGAGCTTCGGGCTGGGTTCCTCGACCTTGGTCAGCGTGATCCGTTGGGTGTGCAGTCGCGGCTCGTCGACGCCGTCGTGCTCGGCGTAGTCCTCCCACGTCCAGGTGCCGGTCGGGATCTTGGAAAGGATTTCGCGGCGGTAGGTCTCGGCGGTGGTGGCGACGATGGCGTCGAAGCATGCCTCGACCGTGCCGCGCCCGTAGCGCCCGAACAGCTCGGCCAGCCGGCGCGATCCCATCAGGCAGGCCGAGCACTCCGCATCGAGATCGGCCGCCAGCGACTCGGGCATCCGTGAGTTGCGGGTCATGATCGTCAGCGCGGCCCGGTTCGGTACCCCCTCGTCCCACAGCTTGATCGGCGGGACCATCAGGCCTTCCTCGTAGACGCTGGTCGCGTGGCTGGGCATCGAGCCCGGTACGGCACCACCGATGTCGTCGTGGTGGCCGAATGCCTGCACGAACGCGACGACGGCCCCGTCGGCGAATACCGGGACGGTGACGCAGAGATCGGGCAGGTGTCCGATGCCACCCTCGGAGCGGTAGACGTCGTTGTGGAAGTAGACGTCGCCCGGGCGCATCGTCGCCACCGGGAAGTCACGGGCAACCGGATGCACAAGGGCGCTGTAGGAGCGGCCGGTGAGTTTGCGCAGCAGCCGATCGTGGATGCCGGCCCGGTAGTCGTGCGCATCGCGGATCATCGGCGAGCGTGAGGTGCGACCGATTGCGGTCTCGACCTCCATCTCGATCGAGGCCAGGCTGCCCGCCACCACCTCGAGCAGCACCGGGTCGACCGCCGCCGCACCGTTCGTCAACGTGATCATGCCTGCCCCCCGGTGACCAGCAGGTTGCCGAAGCCGTCGACACGAGCGACAAAGCCCGGATGCAGCGGCACCGTCGATCCGTACTCCTCGATGATGGCCGGTCCGTTCACCACAGCGCCCGGAGGGAGATCCGGGCGCCAGTAGGTGGCCGTGTCGACGCAGCCGATTGCGGCATCGAAGCAGACCGGGCGGGTGCCGGTGTGCGCTTGACTCGTGTCGCCGCTGACGGCAGGCAGTTCACGCAGTTCCGGGCGGTGGATCGGGCCGATGCCAGACACCCGCAGGTTGACCCACTCGACGTGCTGGGTCGGGTCAGCCCGGAAGTCGTAGCCGTAGAGGGCGCGGTGCGCGTCGTGGAAACCCGCGGCCACCTCCTCCGCGGCGGCCGCGTCGAGTCGGCCGTCGGCGACCGGCACCCGCACTTCGAAGGCCTGTCCGAAGTAGCGCAGGTCGGCGGTGCGGACGAAGCGCTGCTCTGCGGCGGCGAAGCCCTCCCGGCTCAGGGCATCGGCGGCCTGTGCGCGCAGGCCGGCGAACAGTTCCTCGACCAGGTCCGGGTCGAGGTCGTCGTGGCGGCGCACGGCCGTGCGCACGTAGTCGTTCTTCACATCGACCGTCAGCAGCCCGAACGCCGATACGTTGCCCGGGTTCGGCGGTACCAGAACCCCGCGCAGGCCCAGGATGTCGACGAGCCGGCACAGCAGCAACGAGCCGGAGCCGCCGAACGTGGTGAGGGTGAAGTCCCGGACATCCAGCCCGCGCTTGACGGTGATCTGGCGCAGCGCGTTGGCCTGGTTCCAGGCTGAGATCTCCAGGACGCCCGTCGCGCACGCATCGATGGTCAGCCCGAGCGTGTCGGCCAACTCCGCCAGGCCGGTGCGGGCGGCAGCGACGTCCAGCGGCACCTCGCCACCCAGCAGGTGCGGCGGGATGCGGCCGAGCACCAGGTGCGCGTCGGTGATCGTGACCTGGGTGCCGCCCTGCCCGTAACACAGCGGCCCGGGGTCGGCCCCGGCCGACTTCGGGCCGACCTTGAGTGCCCCCTCGGGGGACACCCAGGCGATCGAACCGCCGCCGGCGCCGACGGTGACGACGTCGATCATCGGGATCTTGGACGGGTAGGCACCGACGTGGCCCTCGGTGGTCAGCGTCGGCTCCCCCGCCAACACGACGGACACATCCGTCGACGTTCCACCGCCGTCGCAGGTGAGCACCTTGTCAAAGCCCGCGGTGTTCGCGATCAGGGCCGCGCCAAGCGCGCCGGCCGCCGGGCCGCTGAGGACCGTCGTGATGGGCTGATGCACGACCTCGTCGGCCGAGAGGACTCCACCGTTGGACTTCATGACGTAGAAAGGCAACCGGTGCTCGGCCACGCTCTCGAGCCGCTCACTGATCGCGCGCACGTACTGCGACACCCTCGGCTTGACCGCAGCGTCGACCAACGTGGTCATCGAGCGTTCGTACTCGCGGTACTCGCGCAACACCTGCGAGGAGATGGACACCACCGCCTTGGGGTGTTCGCGGGTCAGCACGTCGCGCATCCGCTCTTCATGTTCGGGATTCGCGTAGGAGTGCAGGAAGCAGACGCCGAGCGTGTCGATGTCGCGGTCGCGGAACCAGCGGGCGACCTCGACCGCGCGCGGCTCGTCGAAGGGACGCAGTTCGGTACCGGTGTGGTCGAACCTGCCGCCGACCGTCTTGACCAGGTGGGCGGGCACGATCCGCTCCGGCTTCACCCAGAAGTAGGAGTTGCCGTAGCCGTCGGGCACCGACTGCCGCGCGATCTCGAGAATGAACTCATAGCCCTCGGTGGTGATGAAGCCCAGGACGCCGACGTTGCCCTCGAGCAACTGGTTGGTGGCCACCGTCGTCCCGTGGCTGACCGCGGCGAGGTCCTCACCAGTGGCCCCGAGCAGGCCGAGCATCTTGTGCACACCGGTGATGAATCCTTCGGCCGGATCGCCGGGCGTCGACGGCGTCTTCGTGGTGGTGAGTCGGCCGGTGCGCTCATCGAAGGCGACGACGTCGGTGAACGTGCCGCCGGTGTCGATGCCGATGCGGACATGCCCAGGGCTCATGGGTTCGAGTCAACTGGGCAGCCTGCCCGAAGTCCCTGGCAGATAGTGCCGAGCCCCGATTCGGGTGTTCGCAACCGGTGGCTGCGCGCATTTGCCGGGCCGGCAGGTGCGCTCACCGGCGAACCCGCGCACACGGCCCGGCCGACGGCTCGAGGGGCAGCGAACCGGCGGCGTACGAGCCCGTAACGTCGCAGCATGATCTCCGGCGCGGGACACAATGACGACGGTGCTGCGTTCGAGGCGCTCGTCGGGCATCTGGACTATCCGATGTTCGTGGTGACGACAGCGCTCGGTGAGCGCAGATCGGGCTGTCTCGTCGGATTCGCGACGCAGGCAAGCATCCGGCCGCGGCGTTTCCTGGTCGGACTGTCGGACAAGAACCACACCTTCCGGGTCGCCTCCGATGCCGACCGGCTGGCCGTACACATCCTCGGCAAGGACGACGCCGGGTTGGCGCGGCTGTTCGGCGAGCAGACCGGTGACGAGGTCGACAAGTTCGCGCAGTGCGAGTGGCGGCCCGGGCCGGACGGGGTGCCGATCCTGACCGGGGCGCCGGCGTGGTTCAGTGGCCGGATCCTCGAACGGCTGCGGCTGGGCGATCACGTCGCGTTCCTGATCGAACCGGACTCGGGCGAGTGCCGCGACGCCGTCGGTCACCTGGTCACCTATGCCGACGTGCGCGACTTCGACCCCGGACACGAGGCGTAGCCGTCGAATTCGGTTGGCGGCAAACCCGGCACGTGCCAGGCTCGCGATCATGAGTTATCTCTGGCGCTCGCTCACGGTTGACGACACGCCAGCGTGGTCTGCGCTCACCGCGGCGATAGCCGACGCCGAGGGCACCGACGAGCGGTACACCCCCGAAGACCTGGCCGAGGAGCTCGAGGACCCATCCATCGACCCGACCACGGACACGGTGGCCGTGCTCGACGACGCAGGCGAGCTCGTCGGCTACGGGCAGGTGATGGTGCCCGTGGCACGGGTCGACGGCGAAATCCGTGCCATGTTCTTCGGCGGCGTGCATCCCAAGCACACCGGACAGGGCATCGGCTCGGAGCTGTTGCAACGCCTGGAAGCGCGAGTGGTGGAGTGGACCGGTGAGCTGTTCCCGGGCCGCGCAGTACGCCCGCAGAGCGGGGCGGCGGCGCCGCAATCCGCCGCGCTGCTGACAGCGCACGGCTACCGGCCGGTGCGCTATTTCCACGTCATGAGCCACGACCTCGGGTCGTTGGATGACGGCGCGGACGAGCGGCTGCAGGACTACGACCCGGTCTTCGACGAGGAGGTTCGGCTCGCGCACGTCGACGCGTTCGCGCAGCACTGGAACTCTGCGCCGCCCAGCCCGGAACGCTGGAAGCAGTGGACCGGCTCGCGCACATTCCGGCCGGCGCTCTCGACGATCGGCCTCGGCTCGGACGGCGCGGTGCAGGCCTACCTGCTCAGCTACGAGTTCCAGCCCGGGGAGCTGTGGTTCGGCCAGATCGGGGTGCGTTCACACGCCCGCGGGCAGGGCCTGGGCCGGTCCATGCTGCGCCGCGGGCTCGTCGCAGCGGCCGCAGCCGGATACCGCGAGGTCCAGCTCGACGTCGACACCGACAACGCCGACGGCGCCGGGAGGCTGTACACGTCCGCCGGATTCGTACCGCGGCGGACCACGACCTCCTACCAGCGCTGATGCCCTAGACGCTCGGGTTGGTGACGTGGCCGGCGAAGATCGCGGTGCCAGTCGGTTCGTGCACGACGGCCCACGCGAACGGGCGGTCAGCCTGCATGACGATCGGAGACCCCTCTCGCATGGCCGTGGCCCGCATCGCGATGCCGGTGACCGCGGCCGCCTCGGTGCCCGCTTCGTCGACGGTGACGTTGGCGCGGTGGATCGCGTCGCTGACGAACAGGTTCGGCGCGATGCCACCGAGGTCGGCGCCCGCACTGAACACCTCAACCATCCCCAACCTGCTCAGCGGCCCGACGAGCGCGAGGTCGGTCGCGGTGTCCCACCTGGGCAG
>JALYVG010000196.1 GCA_030853345.1 Actinomycetota bacterium
CGCACGCCATACGGCTGCTCGATCGGCTCCTGGACGATATCCGCGCCACTGGCCTCCAGCCCGGCAAAGGTCGCGTCGAGGTCGGGGGTGGCCAGGGTGAGGATCGCGTACGTCCCCTTGGCCATCATCTCCGTGATGGTGCGGCGCTCCTCGTCGGTGATGCCAGCGTCGACAGCCGGCGGATGCAGGACGAGAGACGTGCCGGGCTGGTCCGGGTGGCCGACCGTGATCCAGTGCATCCCGTTGTAGCCGACCTCCTGGCGCACCTCGAAGCCGAGGGTGTCACGGTAGAAGGCCAGGGACGCGACCGGGTCGTGGTGCGGCAGGAAGGTGTTGTGAATGGTGATGTCCATGACGGTCAGGCTAGTTGCGGCTGCGTGACCCGCGCTTCTCTATTCCTGATCGGTCTGGTCACTTGCTTCGAGACGCACGGCGGCATCTCCGCCGTCGCGCGAACGGCCTGGTCCCGGTAGGTGCTGGGCGGCACACCGACCAGTTCGGTGAAGCGGGTACTGAAAGTGCCCAGCGAGGCGCAGCCGACCGCGAAACACACGTCGGTCACGCTGAGGCCTCCGCGACGCAGCAACGCCATCGCGCGCTCGACGCGCCGGGTCATGAGATAGGCGTGCGGCGACTCACCGTAGGCAAGGCGGAACTGACGGCTGAGGTGCCCGGCCGACATGTTCACGCCCCGAGCGAGCGCCTCGACGTCCAGCGGCTGCGCGTAGTCCCGGTCGATCCGGTCGCGGACCCGGCGCAGCAGCGTGAGGTCGCGCAGGTGCTGCGCTTCGGTGGGTCTGCTGGTCACTGCGACATCGTGCCACGTTGCGGCGACTCGCCGCCGCCGGCATCGGTCCTCCGCGATGGTGATCCGGGCCGGATCTCCCGTGCCACGCTCTGTGTTGGTGAGCGCGGGGTTGCCGAAGGCAACCCCGCGCCACGGGGTGAGGTCAGCGGTATCGAGTTTTGTCGATGAGACCGAATTGCCCCATAAGCTAGCGAGGCAGCATTTCCGGGTCAAGGTCCGAGGAAGTAGTCGACTCGGCGGCATAAGTGATCACTGGTTCACGGCTGGTGATCGACTGGTGTGCTGGGCGCACTCAACGCTTCATGCTGCGCAGAATTCGGCTCAGGTGGGCCCGGTCGGCCGGACTCAGGGCGCCGAAGAACCGCTGCGCTTCGGCCGCCCGTGTCGCCCGGATGGCGTCGCTGACCCGCCTGCCCTCGTTCGTGAGAGACACGCGGGTAGCCCGTCGATCCTCGGGATCGGCTCGCCGCTGCACGAACCCGCGCTCCTCCAGTGCGTCGACCACCTCGGTGGCGGTGCGTGCTGCGATGCGCAGGTGTTCGGACAGCTCGCTGAGCCGGACGTCGCCGTGGCGAGTCAGTACGCCCAGGGCCCGGGCGTGCGAGGGCGTGATGTCCCATGGGGCGAGCGCCTGCATCGACATCTGTCGTACCTGTCGGGCAACCTGCCAGAAGGACTCCAGCAGCGTCTCGTCCTGCTCGTCAGGCATGCGGAATAGGTTATCAAGATTTGTCGTTGTAACCTCATGGTGAGGTTACCTCAATAGTATGGAGCACGGCATGCATAGGAAGAAGTGAGTCCCCTGGAATCGATCGACCCGAACCGAGGCCGCCGCTCAGCCGCCCGGCCCATCGTGACCGCCGCCGAGCGCGCCCAGGCACGTTCGGTGTCGCTGCGCCGCATCGGTCGGCTGTTCACCGCCTACCGCGGTCAGCTGGCGATCGTGATCGCGATCATCGTCGCCTCGTCCGTCGTGGCGATGGCATCGCCATTCCTCCTGCGCGCGGTCATCGACACCGCGTTGCCGAACCAGGATCTACGCCTGCTGGTCTGGCTGGTCGCTGGCATGCTCGCCGTTGCTGCGGTGACCGCCGCCTTCGGCGTCGTGCAGACCTGGATCAGCACGAAGATCGGCCAGCAGGTGATCCATCGCCTGCGTTCGGACGTCTTCGCGCACCTGCAACGTCAGTCGGTGGCGTTCTTCACCGCTACCCGCACTGGCGAGGTGCAGTCGCGCATCACCAACGACATCGGCGGCATGCAGTCCGTGGTGACGTCCACCGCAACCTCGGTTGCCTCGAACCTGACCACCGCGGTTGCGACCGCCGTCGCGATGGCGGCGCTGTCGTGGCGTCTTTCCCTGGTCTCACTCGTCGTCATGCCGCCCGCCGTCTACCTGACCCGCCGGGTCGCGACGGCGCGTCGTGCGATCACGGCGCAACGCCAGCGGGAACTGGCCGACCTCAACGTCACGATCGAGGAAGGGCTGTCGATCAGCGGCATCCAGCTCAGCAAGACGATGGGCGCCGGGCCGTTGTTGGTCGAGCGGTTCACCGCCTCGTCGGCCCGGCTGATCGACCTCGAGCTGCGTTCGGAACTGGCCGGTCGATGGGTGATGGCGTCGATGAGCGTCATTTTCGCCGCGATTCCCGCGGTCATCTATCTCAGTGCGGGCCTGCCCGCCACAGCCGGCACCATGACCATTGGCACGCTGGTGGCCTTCACCGCGCTGCAGTCAGGGTTGTTCCGTCCGCTGATGGGGCTGCT
>JALYVG010000198.1 GCA_030853345.1 Actinomycetota bacterium
CTAACCTGAACTGGACGGTTGACGGGATCGTCGCTTACTCGAAGATCTGCACCCACCTGGGCTGCCCGGCAGCGCTGTACGAGCAGACCACCCAGCACATCCTGTGCCCCTGCCACCAGTCCACCTTCGACGCGCCGCGGGGCGCCACGGTGATCTTCGGGCCGGCTACCCGGCCGCTGCCGCAACTGCCGATCATGGTCAACTCGGCGGGCTACCTGGTCGCCCAGAGCGATTTCAGCGAGCCAGTCGGACCGAGCTTCTGGGAGCGGTCATGAGCAACAGCCCGCTGGCGGCCGCCGGCACGTTCATCGACGACAGGTTCGGGGTCGCCAAGGGCGCTCGCACCCTGTTCCGCAAGATCTTCCCCGATCACTGGTCGTTCCTGCTCGGCGAGATCGCGCTGTACTCGTTCATCATCCTGCTGCTCACCGGCACCTATCTCACGTTCTTCTTTGACCCCTCGATGGCCGACACGGTCTATCACGGCCGCTACGTGCCGTTGCAGGGCGTCGAGATGTCCAAGGCTTACGAAACGACGCTGAACATCACCTTCGACGTGCGCGGCGGCCTGGTCATCCGCCAGATCCACCACTGGGCCGCTCTGATGTTCGTCGGCGCGATGCTGATCCACATGTTCCGGGTGTTCTTCACCGGTGCGTTCCGCAAGCCGCGCGAACTCAACTGGCTCATCGGCCTGACGCTGATCGTGCTCGGCATCATCGAAGGCTTCGCCGGCTACACGCTGCCCGACGATCTGCTGTCCGGCACGGGCCTGCGTATCGCCGACGCGATCATGCTGTCGATCCCGGTGGTGGGCACTTGGGTGTCGTTCCTGGTCTTCGGCGGGACGTTCCCGGGTGACCTGATCATCGGCCGCTTCTACATCGTCCACGTGCTGATCATCCCGGCCATCCTGGCCGCCCTGATCGGCGCGCACCTGGCCCTCATCGTGCGACAGAAACACACCGAGTTCCCCGCACCTGGGCACAGCGAGCACACCGTCAGCGGTGAGCGCGTCTTCCCTATCTACGCGGCGAAGGCTGGCGGGTTCTTCTTCATCGTGTCCGCGATCACCTGTGCGCTCGGTGGGCTTTTCCAGATCAACCCCGTCTGGCTGTTCGGCCCGTACAACCCTGCGCAGGTCTCCTCCGGCTCGCAGCCGGACTGGTACATGATGTTCCTCGACGGCTCGACGCGACTGTTCCCCTCGTGGGAAGTCCGGCTATGGGGGCACACACTCGCGCCGTTGTTCTGGCCGACCGTCGTGCTGCCCGGCATCTTGGTGACCCTCGCGGTCGGTTATCCGTTCCTGGAAGCCAAGATGACCAAGGACCACCTGCCGCACAACCTCCTGCAGCGACCGCGGGACGTGCCGGTGCGCACGTCGCTCGGCGTGATGGCCCTGACGTTCAACATGGTGCTGTTCCTGTCCGGCGGCAACGACATCATCGCGAAGGCGTTCGACATCTCGCTGAACGCGATGACGTGGGGTGGGCGCATCCTGCTGCTAGTCGCGCCGCCGGTCTTCTACATTGTCACGTACCGGATCTGCCTGGGCCTGCAGCGTCACGACCGCGAGGTGCTCGAGCACGGCGTCGAGACAGGCATCGTCAAGGTCCTGCCCACCGGTGAGTTCATCGAGGTGCACCAGCCGCTGGGTCCGGTGGACGAGCACGGCCACGGCCAGCTTGCCTACGCCGGCACCCAGGTGCCCAAGCGGATGAGCCAGCTCGGTGCCGGCGCGCCGCTGCGCCACGTCCGCGGGTTCTTCTACCCGGTCAAGGAAAAGCCCGAGATCCAGGCGGCCATCGACGAGCTCGAGGCGGCCGAAGCGAACGGCCACGCGATGCGCGACGATCAACCCCAACTCACCGACTGAGCGCACCGCTCGACTGGGGCGATCGCGTGCCGTGGGCATCGACCCCATCCGGGGTGGCTGGGGGCCACCGGCCGCTCGAAGTGGTTCAGGCGGCTGGGCGGCGGCCGCCGATGTAGTACTCGAAGAGCAGCCCGCCGACGCCGAACAGGATGCCGAGCACCCCGACGATCGCCAGCCAGATCTGCATGAACGCGAAGCCCATTCCGGTGGCCATGGCGGCCGCGGCGATGGCGACGGGCCAGTAGCTGCCCGGGCTGAAGAATCCCAGCTCGCCGGCCGCCTCGGCAATCTCGGCGTCACCGCGGTCCTCGGGGCGTGGATCGATCCGCCGCGAGACGAACCAGAAGAATGAGCCGGTGATGCCCAGCAGGCCGCCGGACAAGATCAGCGCGGCCAGGCCGGCGACCTCGACGTGGCCCTGGTCACGAGCGCTCCAGAAGCCGTACAACACCGCCGTGCCCCAGCAGAAAGCGGTCAGGCCGAGGAACAATCGGGCTTCGATCCTCATGTCAGCCGCCCTGCCTTCCGGTCGCGGAGCGCGCGGTGCGGTCGGTGTTGAAGGGGTGGGTCGTGGTGGCGTACGGGCTCAACCCGGCCGCTTGCAGCGCCAGTGCCTGGCGGGCAGCGAAGGTCTTGTCGCCCGGCGGATGCTTGGCGAGTTCGTCGAGGTACTTCTGGAACTTCTCGGCGGTCACGACCCGGACTTCGAAGTTCATCTGCGAATGGTAGGTGCCGCACAACTCGGCACAGCGGCCGACGAACTCGCCCGTGGAGGTCGGCGTGAACTCGAACTGGTTGTCGCGCGCCGTGGACGTCGTGCCGTACGGGATCACGTCGCGCTTGAACAGGAACTCCGGCACCCAGAACGAGTGGATGACGTCGGTGGAATGCTCGACGATGCGCACGCTCTGGTTGACCGGGAGCACCAGGACCGGGATGACATCCGCGTCGCCGACTGTCGAGAGGTACAGGGGGCCCTCGGCAGCACCCCGCTGCTGCCCGGGAGCGCCACAGGAATAGGACACGTTGCTCGAGGCCTCGTCGCAGCCGATCTGCTTGACCTGGCCGGTGCCCTGGTCGTTGCCCTTTGGGTCGGCAACCGCTTTCTCGCCGGGGTAGACCGGTTGTACGGACGCACCCGACGGGTCCTTGTAGGACTGGTACTTGAATTCCCAGTTCCATTTGAACGCGTCGACCTGGACGATCACGTCGGGGTTCTTCGACAGCCGGTTCACGTCGTCCTCGACGACGACGGTGCGGTAGAAGAGGCCCGCGATGATCAGGAACGGGACGAGGGAGTACACGATCTCGAGCGTGAGGTTGTACTTGATCTGCTTGGGCAGGTCGTCGCCGCGCCTGCGGTAGCGGATGCAGCACCAGAAGATCAGGCCCCACACACCGACGCCGACGACCAGGGCAGCGACGCTGGACCAGGTCCAGAGCACCCGAATCTCTTCAGCCTGCTTGGTGATGCCCGTAGGCCAGCCGAAGCGCAGTTTCTTCTCGGCGTCGTGGGCCGAGCAGCCGCTGAGCAGCACGGTGAGGGTACCTAGGAACAGGGCCACCCGGCTGCCGCGAGACCATCGCCTACGACGCACGCGCAACCGCCTCCCGGACTCGTTCGGAACCGTTCGAAGCCTACTGGACGGGGCCACGACTCCCCTTGATGGGGTGCGCGATTCCCGCGCCACTGAGGGCCTCGGGACCGGTCGCCAGGTCGACGGGTGGCGGCTATCTGGATGCGGAGCGGGAGGCCCCTGCACACCGTTGCGCGTGGAGCGCGGTTCGCGGCGAGCGCGAGAAGACCGCGGGCCGGGTGGGCGCCGACGGCACGCCCGCCCACACCATGCGCCGCCTGCACTGGGCCTCGGTGAATACTGGCCGGTGTGTGCGGACTGATCGGATTCCTGGCGACGAACGGCGGCGCGGCTGAGCTCGCGGCGGCCATCGAGGGCTCGCTGCCCGACATGCGGCACCGCGGCCCGGACGAGGGCGGGGTGTGGTCCGACGACGACGTCGTGATCGGCTTTCGTCGACTGTCGATCATCGACATCGACCGCTCGCACCAACCGCTGCCGTGGCTCAACGGGCGCTACCACCTGATCTTCAATGGCGAGATCTACAACTATCTGGAGCTGCGCGAGCGCCTGGCCCGCGACTTCGGCGCCGCCTTCGAGACCGACGGTGACGGCGAGGCGATCGTCGCGGGGTACCACTTCCTCGGCGAGGCCGTGGTGCGCGAG
Source organism: Actinomycetota bacterium (assembly GCA_030853345.1). Classification (GTDB taxonomy): domain Bacteria; phylum Actinomycetota; class Actinomycetes; order Mycobacteriales; family Jatrophihabitantaceae; genus QHCC01. The sequence goes on from JALYVG010000198.1 coordinate 4,123, forward strand.
TTGCGCGGCATGTTCACGTTCCTGATCTGGGACTCCCGGGAACGAGTCGTGTTCGGGGCGCGCGACTGGTTCGGCATCAAGCCGCTCTACACCTACTCCGACGAGCGCGGTTCGTTCTTCGCCAGCGAGAAGAAGTCGCTGCTCGACATCGCGGCGCCCGGGACGGCAGCCGACGTCGACGGCGCCGCGCTGCAGCACTACCTGACCCTGCAGTACGTCCCCGAACCGGCGTCGATGCACACCCGGATCCGGCGCATCGAGTCCGGCACGTCGTTCACCCTGCGTCCCGGCGAGCCAGCGCACCCCAAGCGCTACTTCCACCCCGACTTCGCCGTCAAGCCGGTGCCCGAGCCGCAGAAGCTCTACCGCGAGATCGCCGAGGCGCTCGAGGACTCCGTCGAGAAGCACATGCGTGCCGACGTCACGGTGGGCGCGTTCCTGTCCGGTGGCATCGACTCCACCGCCATCGCGGCCCTGGCCAAGCGGCACAATCCGAAGCTGCTCACGTTCACGACAGGCTTCGAGCGCGAGGGCTTCAGCGAGATCGACGTGGCCGCAGAGTCCGCCGCCGCGATCGGCGTCGAGCACATCACCAAGGTTGTCTCGCCCCAAGAGATGATGGACTCGCTGCCGTTGATCGTCTGGTACCTCGACGACCCGGTGGCCGATCCCGCGCTGGTGCCGCTGTATTTCATTGCACGAGAGGCACGCAAGCACGTCAAGGTGGTGCTGTCCGGCGAGGGCGCCGACGAACTGTTCGGTGGCTACACGATCTATCGCGAACCGATCTCGCTGCGGGCGTTCGAGCGGGTGCCCAGCGGCGTGCGACGCGGCCTGGGCAAGCTGTCGACGAGGATCCCGGAGGGCACGCGGGGCAAGGACCTGCTGCGGCGCGGGGCCATCGGTATCGAGGAGCGCTACTACGGCAATGCCCGCATCTTCCGGCCCGATGAGATGGGGCTCTACCGCGGGTACGACGAATCGCTGTCCTACATGGACGTCACCAAGTCGCTGTACGCGGCGACCACCCATCTGGACGACTCCACGCGCATGCAGTACGTCGACCTGTTCACCTGGTTGCGCGGCGACATCCTCGTCAAGGCCGACAAGATGACGATGGCGAACTCACTCGAGCTGCGGGTGCCGTTCCTCGACATCGAGGTCTTCGCGGTGGCCTCGTCCATCCCGACGGACCAGAAGATCACCAAGGAGACGACCAAGTACGCGCTGCGCCGGGCACTGGCCGACATCGTGCCGGCGCACGTACTGCAGCGGCCGAAGCTCGGCTTCCCGGTGCCGATCCGGCACTGGCTCAAGGACGAGATGTATGACTGGGCGCGCGCGATCATCACCGACTCGCAGGCCGATCATCTGATCGACCGTGCCGCTGCCCTGCGCCTGCTCGAGGAGCACCGCGCCGGGCCGCACGACTACTCGCGCAAGATCTGGACGCTGTTGGTGTTCATGGTCTGGCACGGCATCTTCGTCGAGGGCCGCATCCGGCCGGCGATCCCCGAGCCGGTCTACCCCGTCCGCCTCTAACTTCTTTGACCCCGCCAGCGTCGCTGGGACTGCGTTCTAGCGACGCTGGCGGGGTCAAAGTCGGGACAACGCGGGGCGGATGCACATCACTTCAGATGCGGCAGGACCTCGGCGGCGCAGTCGTCGCCGAAGGACTCGGCCAGTCGCTCGGCGAAGTTCGGTGACTTGACGTCGTATTCCTGGGTGCCCACCGTCTCGAGGACGAGGGTGGCCAACAGGCCGCCGACCTGGGCCGCGCGCTCCCAGGACAGCCCCCATTCCCGGGCGGTGAGGAAGCCGGCGCGGAAGCCGTCGCCGACGCCTGTCGGGTCGGCCTTGGAGTACTCCTGGGCAGCGGGCACGTGGATCAAATCGAGGTCGCGGCCGATGATCTCGACGCCCTTCGAACCCAGCGTCGTCACCCGGACGCCGACACGCGCCATGATCTCGCTCTCGGACAACCCGGTCTTGGATTCGAGCAGGCTCTTCTCGTAGTCATTGGTGAACAGCAGGTCGGCGCCCTCGATCAGCGCGATCAGCTCCTCGCCGGTCATCCGGGCGATCTGCTGTGACGGGTCGGCGGCAAAACGGAAACCTCGCTCGCGGCATTCGACGCCGTGGCGGACCATCGCGGCCGGGTCGTCGGCGGAGATGATGACCAGGTCGGCCCCGGTCTGGCGCCAGGCCGGCTCCAGCTCGATGTTGCGCGACTCGCTCATGGCGCCCGCATAGAACGAGGCGATCTGGCACATGTCGTCGTCAGTGGTGCAGACGAAGCGGGCGGTGTGGTGGATCGGCGAAATGTGCACGAAGTCGCAGTTGACGCCGTTTCGCTGCAGCCAGGCGCGGTACTCGTCGAAGTCCGCCCCGACGGCGCCCATGAGCACCGGCGCCTCACCGAGCTGGGCCATCCCGAATGCGATGTTCGCCGCGACCCCGCCACGGCGTACCACCAGGTCGTCGACCAGGAACGACAGCGAGACCTTGTGCAGATGGTCGGCCAACAGTTGGTCGGCGAACTTGCCGGGGAAGTGCATCAAATGGTCAGTAGCGATCGATCCAGCGACGAGCACGGGCATGGCAAAAACCTACTTCATCACTGTGCGGGCTCTGTCTTTCGCGTTTCGCGCGAGGTTCAGTCAGCCGCAGAAGGAATTGCCGCAGGCGCAGCCGTTGGAGGCGTTGGGGTTGTCGATGGTGAAGCCCTGCTGCTCGATCGTGTCGGTGAAGTCGACGGTGGCGCCGCCGAGGTACGGGGCACTCATCCGGTCGACGACGAGCGGCACGCCGTGCACGTCGATCTCGAGGTCGCCGTCGAGCGTGCGCTCGTCGAAGAAGAGCTGGTACTGCAGGCCGGAGCAGCCGCCCGGCTGAACGGCGATGCGCAGGCGCAGGTCGTCGCGGCCTTCCTGGTCGAGCAGCGCCCGGACCTTGACCGCGGCGGTGTCAGTCAACGCGACCGACGTCGCGGGAGCTTCGGCCGGAGCGGTCGTGAGCTCGATCGACGGAGTTTCGGTGGTTGTCATGAGGCTCCCCGTGGGGTCGTCTGGGCGGTTTGACGTACCTGGTGCCAACCGGCACGTGCCCGCTGGCTATTCCCATCGTACGCAGCCAGCCCGGCAAGTACAGCCGATCACGGGCGCGCGTCGCTCCGGTGGCGGTCAGGTGGAGCGGATGTCCTTGCCGTCGACGACGACCGCGATGGGGCTCAGGTCAGACGATGCCGGGCCGGTAAGCACCTTGCCCGCGGCGCTGAACCGGGATTGGTGGCACGGGCAGACGAACCCCTCGCTAGCCGAGACGAAGTCGACGGCACAGCCCTGGTGGGGGCAGGTCGCGTCCAGGGCCCTGAACTGCCCG
>JALYVG010000228.1 GCA_030853345.1 Actinomycetota bacterium
GGCCGGCCACTGGCGGTGCACGCCGAACTCGACCTGGCCGGAATAGACACGAGCAATCCGCGCCGGGACGGTGATCTGCGCAAGCCCAGGCTGCTCGCGACCGACCGCTTCCCGACGCTCACGTTCACCGCCGGCGCCGGTGAGGCAGACGGGGACAGCTGGCGAATGCCAGGACGCCTGCGCGCACATGGCACCGAGACCGACGTGGTGCTCACGGTGTCCTCGCGCGACGACGGCGACCGGGTGACGGTCCACGCGACGACGACATTCGACCGGCGGGCGCTCAACGTGCGGGCACCGCGGTTGATGATCGGCGCTCAGGTAGCGGTCACGATCGAGGCTGTGCTGCGACGCTGCTAGGGCGGTGCGTGTGCCGGAGGTAGTGACAGCCGACCCACGAGCCGACGATGACCAGGCCCGCTACCACCCGGGCGAGCGTCTGGTGGCCCTCAGGGTAGAACGTGCCGCGAATGTAGACGTTGATGAAGCTGTCCGAGAGTGGGCCGTCACCGGCCCGCTCGCGGACGTTGTTCTGCAGCGCCGTGAGGGGGCAGGGCACCTTGGTCGTGACGATCAGAACGGCCCAGCCCACGGCCAGGACGTGCGTGCCGATGGTCTTGGGCCAGCGCCAGGCGATGAATCCGCCCACGAGCAGGTAGGCCATATAGGCGTAGTGGATGCCGACGATTCCATCAGCCAGTACCCGCCACACATTGTCAGCCTATGCACCGGTCGATCACCGTGCATGGTTGACGTCACCGTGACGCGCGCTCCGCTCAGCCCGCCACGTCCGGGATGACAGCCTCGACCGTGGTGCCCTCGCCAACCTGCGATCGCACGGACAGATGCCCACCGAGCAACTGCACCCGCTCGTGCATCCCCGTCAGCCCGTACTGCGAGGCGGCGCTGCGCCCGTGCACCACGCCCGACATCGGTCCGGGCGCGTCGAATCCTCTGCCGTCATCAGTGATCCGCAGCACGACCGAGCGGCCGCGCGCGGTCAGGCTCACCACCGCGCGCGCCGCCTCGGCATGTTTGACCACGTTCTGCACCGCCTCCTGCGCGATGCGGAACAGGGCGGCTTCGACGTGTTCGGGCACGTCGACGTCCTGCGCGTCGACCTCGACCTGCAGGTTGGGGACGGCGCGCGCCATGCTGACCAGCCCGGCGGCCAGCCCAAGGTCGTCGAGGACCGGGCTGTGCAACCCAGAGATCGCGTTACGTGCCTCGGCGAAGGCGAGGTCGGCGACACCGCGCGCCGCGCGTATCTGGTCGGTCACGTACTCGTAGTCCTGTTCGGCCAGCGCAACCTCTGCGGCGGACAGATGGAAGGTCAGGCTGGCCAGTGCCTGGGTCACGCCGTCGTGCAGGTCCCCGGCCACCCGGCGGCGCTCGTCCTCCTGGGCAGTCACAGTCGCGGCGACCAGACGTTCCCACCTGTCCTCGAAGACACCTAGCGCCGCCGAGTCGCGCTGCCACCGGATCCGTAGCCCGACGAGGTCAGCCACCCGCTGGGCCGCGTCGATCTCCCAGGGCGCGAATTCGCGGCGCTGGAAGCTGTGCACGGCAAGTACGGCGGTGCAGCCACCCTCGGGTAACCGGGCGGGCACGCACAACCGCGAGACCAACTGACCGGGGGCGAGCCCCAACCACTCCCGGTGCACCGCGTTGCGCGGGTTGTCGTCGACGAGGACGGCGGGGATCTGGTCGGCGGCGACCCGACCGGTGACGCCGAAGCCGGCGGGCAGGCGCAGCGGCTCGGCCGGCGGCGGGCGCTGCGGGTAGGTGGCCGCGACCACGAGCTCGCCGGTGTCCTCGATCCGGTAGGCCAGGCAACCGTCCGCCGACAGCGCCTCGGCGAGCAAACGCACCACGTCGCTGAGGACGGCCGGCAGGGACGGCTCGCGAGCGATCAGGCGGCTGGCGGCGGTCATCAGCGCATGCTCGGCGGCTCCGGACTCCCTACCGATCAATGGAACAGGCCCTCCCGCAGCGCCGTGGCCACCGCACCGCCGCGATCGTTGACGTCGAGCTTGCGGTAGACGCCGCGCACGTGGGTCTTGACCGTGTCGTCGCTGACGACAAGCCGGGCCGCGATCGCCTTGTTCGACATGCCACCGACGAGCAGCGCCAGCACCTCGCTCTCGCGCTGGGTGAGCCCGAGCCGGGCGCCCGGCCAGAACTCCCCGCTCTGCAGGTGCGCGGCCGATGCCGCGACCCGGCCGGCCAGCGTCGGATCGATGACGATCTCACCGTCACACACGTTCTCGAGATGCCGGATCAGTTCGTGGGCGTCCACCCGCTTGAGCAGGTAGCCGGACGCACCGACCCGCAGCGCCTGGTAGAGGTACTGCTCGTCGTCGTAGACGGTCAGGAACACGACCTTCGCCTGCGGGTCGATCTTGCGGATCGCAGTGCACACGTCCAGGCCACTGCCCTGCCGCAGCCGCACGTCGCAGAGCACGACGTCGGGGTGATCGGCGCTGACCCTCCGCACGGCCTCCTCGGCCTCGGTCGCGGTTCCGATGACCTCGACCTTGTCGGAAAAGCGCGAAAGCATGGCCTGCAAGCCCTGCAGCACCATTTCGTGGTCATCGACCAGCAGAACGCGCATCGGCTCCCGCATCGCCCCACATTAGTGGCTGGAACGGGGTTGATCAGTTCGACCACACCCGGAGATCACCCGAACAACCACCCGTGCGGGTGAGACGTCTGTGCAGCAGCCTCCATACCGTCAAGGATCGGCGCAGTCCGGACGCCACCACGATTTGGCCAGCCACAGGGAGCTCGAGTGCCCGACAATCAGATCAGGATGACCCGCTCACGCTTGCCGGACGCGGCCCGGCCCAGGCCGGTGATGCTGGCCGTCGGCGGGGACAGCGCGTCGGGCAAGACGACGCTGGCCACCGGTCTGGTCGACGCGATCGGCGCCGATCGATGCACCGCGATCTGCGTCGACGACTATCACCGTTTCGACCGTGCGGAACGTAGGGATCTGCCCTTCACGCCACTGCATCCGGACGGCAACTACGTCGACATCATGGAGCAGCATCTGCAGCTGCTCGCCACCGGGCAGCCGATCCTGAAGCCGGTATATGACCACAGCGCAGGCACCTTCGGCCGCCCGGAGTACGTCGAGCCCCGTCAGTTCGTGATCATCGAAGGCCTCCTGCCGCTGTTCACCAAGCTGTCGCGAGCCTGCTTCGACATCAGCGTCTTCCTCGATCCGCCGGAAGAGATCCGACGGGAGTGGAAGATCAGACGTGACACCAGCATTCGCGGCTACACCGCCGCACAGGTCGAGAAGGACCTCGAGCGGCGTGAGCCGGAGTCCGTGGAGTTCATCCGCCCGCAGCGCCGCCACGCCGACATCGTGGTGCGGTTCGCGCCGGCGCGGAGCCGCGACGACCCACCGGGCACACCGCTCTCCGCAGAGATCCTGCTGCGCTCGACCATCGCACGCCCGCCGCTGAATCACATCCTGACCGACGACCATCGCACAGCGATGCACCTGAAGATCATCCGAGACAACGACGGCACGCCGGTCGACTGCCTGCACGTGCACGGCTACGCGAACCACGGGGAGATCAAAATGCTGCAGAGGCAGATCTGGGCCGGTGTGGCCGACAAGCGCGAGCTGCCCGAAGGGCTTGGTGCGGTAGGTCATGGCGAGCGCAGCGAGCCGCTGGCCGTGACCCAACTTCTGCTGCTCTATCACCTGATGCACGAGGTCTATCAAGCCTGAACCGCTCGCGCGCGACTGCCACCGGCGCCACGCACGGGGGCACTCGGGCACCGATGACAGTCCTGTCACGCTGCCCACGCGTCGCGGCACCAGGCCGTAGCGTCGGTCCCAGGAGACCTCGGCGTTCTAGCAGATTTCTGCGTGGCAGCCGGCCCGCCGCGCCGAGAGAACCACGAGGCATCAGTGCGAATCACCGACGAAACGGTCTCAGCTGCGCAAGCCGGCGACACGGCGGCGTTGCGCACGATCTACCGCGAGCTCGCCCCGCTCGTCGTCGGCTACCTCACAGCCAAGGGTGTCGCGGACCCAGAGGCGGTCACGAGCGACGTGTTCGTCGCCGTGCTGCAGCGTCTGGATACCATCACCGGCGGAGCGGCTGGTCTGCGCACGTTCGTCATGTCGGTGGCGCACGCCCGCCTGGTCGACGAGACCAGGCGCAGACAGCGTCAGCCGGGCTCAACGACCTACCTCCCGGAGACCGATCCCCGGTTGACCGACTCGGCCGAGCAAGCCGCGTTGAGCGAGATGGACCGGCTCCGTCTCGTGGCCATGCTGCGCAGGCTCCCGGAGTCGCAACGGGAGGTCCTGCTCCTACGGGTGATCGCAGACCTACCGATCGACGACGTCGCACAGATCGTGGGCAGGTCCGCGGGCGCCGTGAAGCAGCTTCAGCGCCGAGGCCTGCTCAGCCTGCGACAGATGCTCGAGGAACAGGCGTAACCCCGAGATGCCCCCGGACGATAGAGAGGCCGAGATGAGACGCGACGAGCGCAGCCGCGAGAAGGCCGGCGACCGTATCGCGGCGTCGTCGATCGGCGTGCCCGATTCCGATCGGCTCGAAGCCTTCCTTGATGATCTTCGTTCGCTCGCCGGCGGAGCGCCACCGGCGCCGTCGGCCGAACTCGAGGCGATACTGGGAGGCGGGGTGTCCCCGGTCGGCCGGGCGCTCCGGCCCCGGCGGCACCGCAACACGATCGCTGGGGCCCTCATCATGGGTTCGATCGGCGCGGGCCTGTCCGGCGCCGCGGCCGCCGAAGACCGACCGGCCAGCCCCGCCCCTCACGTCCAGGTGCACGTCGTGCCCGGCTCGGCGCCCGACCAGCGTCACCCGGTGGGAGGCCGGGTGCCGAGCCTGCCCGAGCCACGTCGACCGCGACTCGACCCCGTGCGCGCCGCCCGGCAGGTCGCGCCCACCCCAGCGGCCCCGACCGGCACGAACCAACCCGCGCCGTCCGGGGACGGTCACAACCGATCCACGCGCGAGCCGCAGGACCGTCGCGATTCCGCACCCGGCGAGACCCCCGAACATCACCCCGAGACGACACCGCGGGCTGATCACGGGACGGAGCACGACCGGTCGACGGCGACCCCATCGGACCAACCGTCTGAAATACCGCGAACGTAACCCCACGGGGCATCCCGGCGATAACTACGGCGAGCCACGATCCGCTAGCCGCGATCGGCCGTCGAAGGGAGAACGGGTGAAGCAGCGTCATCGTGTGCGTGCCGCTCTCGGGGCGGCAGCCACGTTGGCTGCAGGCGCCGGAATCGCGCTCGCGTCGGTTCCAGCGGCGCAGCCGGACAACGGGTCGGTGGCCCGGGGACCGCTGAGCGCGACCAACTCGGCAGCGCGCGGCGAGCTGGCTCGTCTGCAGGCCGAGCTCGCAGGCTCAGCCCACGACACCGCGCTGCTCCGAGCGCTCGTCAGCAGTTTGCAGCGCGAGGTGCGGGCCGCGCAGGCCCGACTCGATCAGGTGCCACCGGCCGGCCACCGGGCGGCCACGGTGCCCGGTGCAGTGCCCACCGTGTCCGATCCGGCACCGACGATGTCCTCGCGGCACCCGAGCACGGTTGCGCCGATGCGCACGAATCATCCGACCTCCCCGCCAAGACCGTCCCCGACCGACGACCGCGGGAGCGATGATGACTGACCGTCCGGGCGGGCCCGCCCGCTGGACGGCGACCATTCTCCTCGCCCCGGGCGCGGCGGCGGTGTTCGGCGCGGCTACCGCGTGGTCCCTGCACACCGCGCCGGCGACCCAGGTGAAACCACCGGCAAACACCCCCGCGGTGACGACCCCTGACTCCGCGGTGGCTGCATTGCAGCGATCAGCTGCAGCGAACACGGCGCAAGTAACTCGGCTCAATACGTTGTTGGCCGAGTTAGGAGCACAGTTGCGCTCCCTCAAGACCTCCTCGCAGGGGATTACGCCCGGGACACCCTCTGGTGCCGCCGGTGCCCCCGCGACGGCTGCGGGCCCTGCCACTCCCCCCGTGCAGACGCCCGCAGCC
>JALYVG010000230.1 GCA_030853345.1 Actinomycetota bacterium
CTGCCAGCGCGGTGCCGCGGTTCAGGTCCGCGCCGCCCGCCGCAGCCGCGGCCGCGGCGCCGTCACACACGTCCTGCAGGCCGCGCTGCTGCACGAACGCATCACCGGCAGCCACCGCGCCGGCCACCGTGATCAACGCGATGATGAAGAACCCCAGGATCAGCGGGATCGTGGTGCGGCGGTCATCGGCGATTCTCACGGCGTCACAATCCGGTAGTCGTCCAGGTGCACCACGTAGACGCCCACGGCGCTCACCCCCCGCCCGGACAGCACCGACGGCACGCCGGGCAGTGTCGTATGCCGGGTAACGCAGACGGTGAACTGCGCACCGGGCACCACGCGGGGCGTGATCGCTGCGGCCGAACAACGGGAGCCCGCCGGCACGTACCGCACCACCGCATCGTTCGGCAGTCCCTGGGCAGCCAGCGCCAACCGCACCGCGGCAGCGACCCGCACCTGTGCCTGCGCTGGCCCGTTGCTGGTCGCGAACGCCCGGCCAGCCTCGCGCGCGGCCTGGGATACGGCCAGCTGTGCCCGCTGCACTGCGGCGACCGCGACGATCAGGTAGACCAGCGGCACCATCACGACCACGGCGACGAACACGAACTCGATGATCGCGCTGCCGACGTCGCCACTGCGATCATCCTGGCCGGCACGCCGCCATCGCCGCGCCACGGTCATGCCGGCCCCTCCTTGAGCGATGACGTGGTCACGTCGATCCACAGCGGCAGGTCCACGGGTAGGAATGTCAACTTCAGCCGTCCGCGGCAGCGCACCGTAGCCACCGCCAGACCCGACGCAGGATCGGTCGTCGTGGTGCCGCGGCACGCGATGCGGCGGCCCTCGCCGGTGCCGATCCCATGGCGGATCAGCTCATCTGCCCGCACGCCGCCGGCGGCTGGGTCGACGCCCGCGTTGGCCGCGTAGCGCGCGGCGTCGGCGGCCGAGGCGGCGACGATGTTGCGGGCGTAGAAGTACACCGCCACCTGCAACACGGCGAACAGCAGGAAGACGAGCAGCACGGACATGAACACGAAGTCGATGACCGCGGCACCACAATCACCAGAGTGATCGTCGCGGCCAGCGCGCATCCGCTCCGCGGGCGGGCGGGCCACCAGCTACTTGCTGCTCGTGACCGAGTCGAGCGCGTTGCCGATCGCGTCCTTGATTTGCGGCTCGAACACGGCCAGGATGGCCACCACCAAGATCGCCGACATCACCGTCACCATCACCCAGCCGGGCACGTCGCCGCGCTCGCGGTCACCGGTCCGCGAGGGAGCAGTCCACAGCCACGCAGCCAGAAGACCCAGACTCAGCATCGTTTTCTCCTTTGTTCGTCGATCAATTCGCCAGCGACGTAAGCGTCAACCAGCCGGGATAAAGCGCGAACAGCACCGTCACGGGCAAGATCAAAAACACCACCGGGGCCATCATCGAGATTTCTTTGCGGCCGCCCGCCTCGAGCAAGGCACGCTTGCCCGCTTCGCGCACGTCGACGGCCTGAGCTCGCAGCACGTCGGCCAACGGCGTGCCACGCTCCATGGCCACCACCAGTCCTTGGATGAAGCGCGCAAACGGTTCCAGGGTGGTGCGCTCGGCGAGTTCGGTGAGCGCGGCGGTCAGGGGTGCTCCGGCACGGGCGCGGGCCAGCGCGGTGTCCAGGTCGCGGGCCAACTCACCGTCGGTGAGCCGGCAGACCCGTTGCAACGCCGCAGCCGGTGCCTCACCGGCCACCACCGCGAGCGCCAGCAGGTCGGCCAGCACCGGGAACTCCGCGAGCATCGCCTGCTCGCGGCGCTGCAACTCCTGGGACAGCCACCAATCCCGGCCGAGCACCCCACCGAGCAACCCGCCGATGGCCGCGCCGCCTACCAGCACTGCGTCCACGTGTCCGTGCAGCCACCCGGCCAACCCGACCACGAGCGCTCCGCCGAGCATCGCGCAGGCGCCCCACACGACCTGCTCGATCCGGAACTCCTCGACGGTCAGCCTGCTGCCCAGGCCGCCCAGCCGGCGACGCACCGACGTCGCTCCGCCGACGACCCGCTCGAGTACTCCGACCGCGTCACCAAGCGCGGGGCCGAACAGCCGGCGCGCCACTGTGAAGGGGGCCGACGACGCGGACGGCCGAGCCAGCAGCTTGGACGGAGGTGCGGTGTCATTGAGGTAAGGAGCGACGCGGTCGACGAGGCGGATCGGACGCATCGGCGGCGACGCCCGGACTGCGATGAGCACTCCCGAGGCGCCGAGCAGGCCGAGCAGCGCACCGATCAGCCACGAGATCATCGGGGTCCCTGCGACAGGGTGCGCCCCGCGAGGGGCCTCATGGAGTGTTCACCGCAGTACCCGCGGGTCCTCGGGCAGTCGCCCGATCCGCAGCATGATCCGGTACGCCACGACGCAGACGGCCGCACCGATCGCGAGCAACAGGCCGCCCTGCGCCGAGTCATAGGCCGCCAGCGTGCTCGACTGGGTGCCAAGCAGTAGCAGCACCGCCCACGGCGCTGCCACCGCGAGCCGAGCGGCGTTCACGACCCAGCCCTGCCGGGTTTCGAGTTCGGCGCGGGTCCGGGCATCGGAGCGCAGCAGTTCGGACAACGTGCGCAGTACGGTGCCCAGATCGCTGCCGCCCACCTCGCGGGCCACGCGCATCGTCTCGCACACCCGGTCACCTACCGGGTCGGCGAGATCGTCCTTGAGCGCGTCGAGACATTCGCCGAATCGCCCACTGGCGCGGTAGTTGGCGCCGAACCGGGCGAACGGCGGACGCAATTCGCCCGGCCCGCGCAGCGCCAATGCGGCCAGCCCCTCGGGCAGCGACATGCCGGCGCGGACCGCCGAAGCCAGATTGTCGATCGCCTCGGGCCACAGTTCACGCAACGCGACCTGCCGGTGCCTGCGCATCCGACGCAACACCACGACCGGCGCGAAGAACCCGAAGCCGCCGAAGCAGACCGCCACCGTGATCGTCGACGTGACCACGAGGACGAGAAGCAGCGCGAGGACAGTGGCGAGCAGCTGTGCGCCGAGCAGTTGACCGGAGCCGACGCCGTCGACGCCTGCCTGGCGCAGCAGGTCAGTGCGACCAGCCGACCAGCCGGACCGCGGCGCCCCAGCCGGCGCAGGCGCACGGGAGCCGCTGCGCCAGATCAGCAGCAGTCCGGCCCCGAAGACGAGGCCGAGGAGCGCACCCACGTCACGCCTCCCGCACAGCGTGGACGGCAGCCGTGTCGGCGCGGTGGCCCAGACTGCGGATCAGGTCGATGCCCGCGCTGGCGTAACGCTCGGCGTGGGGCGGGTAGCCGTCGCCGCGTTCGAGGCGTCCCAAGCGGGTGGCAAAGATGTCACTGGTCTCGATCACGTCGGCTTCGACCCGGCCGGTGACCCCCACGATCTCGCGCACCCGACGCTGACCGTTCGCGTCCATCCCGAGGTGCACAACCAGGTCGACGGACGCAGCCACCGTCGGCACCACGAACGCGGCCGACACGTTCTCCCCGGCGAGCAGCGGCAGGGTGCACATCTTCACCAGTGCCTCGCGCGCGGAGTTCGCATGCAGGGTGCACATGCCGGGCACGCCACTGTTGAGCGCGATGAGCAGATCAAGGCACTCCTCCTGGCGCACTTCCCCCACGACCAGCCGGGCTGGGCGCATCCGCAGCGCTTCTTTGACCAGCCGCCGTAAGGGGATCTCGCCGGTGCCTTCGAGGTTGGCTTGGCGCGTCTGCATCGAGACGACGTCGGGCAACCGCAGCTGAAGTTCGAAGACCTCCTCGACGGTGATCACTCGTTCGCGCGCCGGGATCACCCCGCACAACGCGTTGAGCATCGTCGTTTTACCGGTCTGCGTGCCGCCGGCGACGAGAATGTTCAACCCAGCGCCCACCGAGGCTTCGAGGAAGCGTGCCGCCTGCTCGGTGATCGAGGAGATGCCGACCAGTTCATCGAGCGTGTTCAAGCTCAACACGAATTTTCGGATGTTCACTGCCCAATGCCGGCGGGTGATGTTCGGGATGACGACGTGCAGC
>JALYVG010000009.1 GCA_030853345.1 Actinomycetota bacterium
CGCTGCGCTCTCCCGCACCTGGGCGGGAGGCAGGTCGAGTGCGACCTCGAGCGCCCCGGCGTGCAGCGCCACCAGGGAGATGCGGTGGGCGAGCACGTCGTGCATCTCCCGTGCGATGCGCGTCCGCTCGGCCAGGCGCGCACGTTCGGCGCGGACGAGCTGATCGGCCTCGGCCCGTTGGGCACGTTCGCGCAGGGTGCAGAGGAGCTGACGCCGGGCGCGGACGAACATGCCCCATGCGGTTGCGGCGGCGGCAAGCGCCGCCGTCGGCAGCATCACCGACCAGGTATCGGTCCGCCCGAGCCAGATCGAGCACACCACTGCGGACGGAACGAACAGCGCGGCGACGAGCAGGGCGGGCCGGACATGGCGGTGGACAGCCAGCGAGGACAGCGCGAACAGGCCGGCGACCGTGCCAAACGTTGAGAATGCGCCCAACAGGACGCAAACCAGCGCCACCCCGAACGGCCAGCGCCGCCGCCACCACAGGGAGATGCAGCAAAGCGCCCCGAACGCGGCGTCGGTGGCCACCTGCCCCGATGTCATCCGATTGGCGGCGTCATTCACGGACACACTCAGGATGAGAGCCCCGAGAGCGGCGGCGAGGACGAAGGCAGCGGCGTCGACGGACCAATCGCGCGCAGTCCTGGGCCCCACGGTGTCGGGATGGGCCGGGTCGCTGGGTGCCAGTATCGCCGTCGGTGCGGTCTGCGCCCACCATGTTCCTAGCCAGGACATGACCCGAGCGTAGAGGCCCGGTGCGCGCGCGCGACACCGACGAAAGTCGACGCGACGGCGACGAAAGGCGGTACCCGCCGGGTTCGCGGACCCGCCCTTCCGACGAGTGATCCTAGCCCGCCGGCCGATGTGCGAGAACTCTGCACGCAGCCAGGCTAGAGCCATGATCACAACAACCGCTCTCACCAAGAGCTACGGCAATGCGCCGGTCGTACGCGGCGTGTCACTGCACTGCGAACCGGGCACTATCACCGGCTTCCTCGGGCCCAACGGCGCGGGAAAGTCCACAACCCTGCGAATGATCGTCGGTCTTGCCCGACCCGATCACGGCACGTCGACCATCGACGGCCGACCGTTCGTCGAGCTGCCCAACCCGACCCGGGTGGTCGGAACGTTGCTTGACCCGTCCGCGATGCACGCCGGCCGCACCGGACGTGCGACCTTGAAGATCGCCGCCCAGATGTCCGGCGTGTCCACCGCCCGCGTGGATCACCTGCTGAACCTGGTGGGGCTCGCCGACGCGGCAGACCGGCGGGTGGGTGGCTACTCCCTCGGGATGCGGCAACGGCTCGGCATCGCGCAGACCCTCCTAGGCGAACCGAAGGTGCTCATCCTGGACGAACCGGCGAATGGGCTGGATCCCGAGGGCATCGCGTGGATGCGCCGGCTGCTGCGCGACTTTGCCGACCGTGGCGGGACAGTGCTGCTGTCCAGCCACCTGCTCCACGAGGTGCAGGCCACCGTCGACCATCTCGTCGTCATCTCTCAGGGCGCGGTCGTCGCGTCCGGTCCGCTGGAGGAGTTGCTCGCCAGCTCCAGCCTGCTGGTGCGCACCCCCGACCCGGATGCCCTGGCCCGTGCGCTCCGCGCGGCCGGTATCGACTACGTCCCAGGCCCGGACCGGACGTTCACCGTGGACGTGCGCGACGGTCGCGTCACTCCCGAGATGATCGCGCGCGTCGCGCTCGAGCAGCAGTTGGTGCTTACCGAACTGCGCCAGTCCGACTCGGGCGGCCTCGAACAGCTCTTCTTCTCACTCACCGCCACATCGGCGGGCCACCCGCAGGAGGCAGCAGCATGACCAGCACCACGATCACGCGTCCCGTCCGAAGTGCCGACTCGCCCGAGCACGACGCTGCTGGCGCCGGCATCCCGTTCAGCCGCCTGCTTCGCGTCGAGTGGGGCAAGGCGACTGACACCCGCGCCGCCCGCTGGCTGCTGGCGCTGGTCGCGGCATCGACAATCGGGCTGATGCTGGTGCCGTTGCTGTCGCCCTCGAGTATCGATCAGTCCTACGCCAGCTACCTCGGTTTCGCGGCCGGCGGCCTGAGCATCCTGCTGCCGGTGGTGTCGATCCTGACGCTGACCAGCGAATGGAGCCAGCGCACCGTCCTCACCACCTTCACCCAAGAACCCCGCCGCATCCGGGTCATCAACGCCAAGGTCACGGTCTCGCTGCTGCTGGCTGCTGCTGGAGCCGTGTTCGGCGCGCTGGTCACGGCCGCCGGTCTCGGCGTGGCTGCCGCCTCAGGCCGAGAACTCGACGCCAACCTCAACGTCGGCATCCTTGTCGGCTACGTGCTGTACGTGTTCCTCAACGTCGCGATCGGAGTGGCGCTCGGCGCGCTGCTGCACAACTCGGCTGCAGCCATCGTCTCGAACTTCGGGCTTACCATTGCGTTCGGACTGCTCGGCCGCGCATCGGACTCGCTGGGCCAATGGGTGGACACCGCGACCACCTTCAACTGGGTGCTAAAAGGTGAATGGTCCGGTCACACGCCACAGATCCTGGCCACCGTAATTCTCTGGGTGGCGATCCCGATGGCCGCCGGACTCGTCCGGACCGTACGGCGCGAGATCAACTAACTGACGACCTCCAGCACGCAGAGGGACACGGCCGCCGGATCACGAGGATCCGGCGGCCGTGTCTGTCGCATGATCAGGTTGCCTCGGCGCGACCACGGAGGCCCTTCTCTGGCTCGCTGAGACTGACGGCGGCCCGGTCTCGCCGAGCCACTCTCTCTCCGCCCTGCGCACGTTGATTCCGAGACATCCCGAAACCCAGGACTGCGACCGCGTCAGCGCCGAGGTCACCCGCACCGTCTCAAGCAATGGGGCTCCGCGCGACAGCGAAGTAATCCCGTTCAGCGATGAAACCACCGAACTGCTCCGCCGGCTACAAACGACCGATTGACAGCCAAGCCAGGGGTCCACTTGGTATGGGCGAAATGGCGCGGCGGACGTCGTCGGAGATGCCGGTGTTCCGGCTCACGCGCTCGCTGCGCGCCGCGGCGCGCCGAACAATGGAGAACTATTCAGTCGGCGCCGTGGTCGATGACATTCCATGTCCCGAAGCGCTCAAACCCTGCGGAGTGGGCGAGTGCGGCGGAGGTGACATTGTCCAATTGGCAGCGATACTGCGGCTCGTAGCCTCGTTTCGACGCTGCGGCGCTGATGGCTCGCACCGTAGCCTTGGCGAAACCTCTCCCGCGGTACGCGGGAAGCGTTAGGACACCGAGATCTGCGAGGTGGGTATCGCGCCACGGATACATGCTCGCCACGGCCGCGAGACGATCATCGACGAAGGTGCCGAAGACGAGCCAGTGATCGATCTCGACGTAGGCCTGGTCAAGATCCTCCTCCGACGCTTCCGCGGAGAGGACCGCGAACGCATCCGCATCCGTGTCTTGCAGCCGCCGCGTCACCGAAGCAACTCGCTCCGATTGAACCGCTGATTGTGCCTCAACAGGAAGATAGAACAGATGATCGGCACCGTGGAGCTTCATCTGAGCGGTAGCCAGAGAACGAGCCAGGGCCCGACTGTCGATTTTCGTCTGCGGAGCGAGGCCGAGACGTTCAATTGTCACCGACGTGGCGGAGAGTATCCCGCTCCTTCCGACAGGCTCCAACAATATTAACGAACGGTCGGCAGGGAGAGTGTCGTCAACGACGATTTGATATGAGCCGACTTCGCCTGCAACGCTGGTTGCGTTGCGTGGAAACCAATAATCGGTAACCATCCGTGAGAACAAGTAAACCCCTCCCTTGAGGGCGGCAGCATGCACTCTGCCAGCCCACAGACTTCAGACGCCAGCAACCGCTCGCGACCAGCCGGTCTCGTCCTGTTAAACCTCCCCAACCATGCCTGGGCCCCGGCCGAGCTAACTGGCAACTCGTCCCGGGGGCCGCGAAAGCGAGCTGCTCGATGACTTCCTGCTGGAGTGTGACCCGCCTGCCGTACTGCTGACCGGGTTGACTGGGCCAGGGTGTTTGCGACGGCGCGGGAGACCGAACTGGGCGAGCATTTCGGCCACGAGCGGGCGGCCGGTCGAGGACACGTCACGCTCATTCGCCCGGTGTCACGAGGCCGCGTTCGTAGCAGAGCACGACCGCTTGGACGCGGTCGCGGAGCCCGAGCTTGTTGAGCAGGCTGGAGACGTGGGTCTTGACGGTTCCTTCGCTAACGAGTAGCTCGGCGGCCAGTTCGGCGTTGCTGAGACCGCGGGCGAGCATGATCAGCACTTCTCGCTCGCGCTGGGTCAGTGCGTCCAGGTCCCGTCCCGGATCCAGCTTCTTCGGACGCCCCGCAAGCTGGGCGATGATGCGCCGGGTGACGGACGGTGCCAGCAGCGCGTCACCGGCGGCCACAATCCGTACGGCCCGCAGCAGGTCTTCCGGCGGCGCGTTCTTGAGGAGGAAGCCGCTGGCGCCGGCACGCAGCGCCTCGAAAACGTAGTCGTCACGTTCGAAGGTGGTCAGGATCAGCACCCGGCTGTCGACGGCGGGATCCTCGGTCAGTTGCCGGGTGGCGTTCAGGCCGTCACCGCCGGGCATCTGGATGTCCATGAGCAC
>JALYVG010000025.1 GCA_030853345.1 Actinomycetota bacterium
CAGCGCCTAACGAAGCCATCCAGGCACGATATCGAGTAGGGCGACCCGGCCACTGGTCAGGACACGCAGCGGCCGGGCCTAAGCGTCAGCACCGGCTGGCTGAGCTAACGCCTACGCCCATGATGCCTCGCCGACATGGCTGAGATGACAGCAGGGCCTACGGGGAACACCCGCATGCAGCCGAGCGGCAGCACCGGCCGGGAATAGCGGCCCAGGCGACTCGCGCTGTTCTTGAGGTCAGCTAACACGCGACGACAGCCGAAGGAATGCACATGCTCGAACGCCCCGAACTCGGGAAGGTCGGCGTCTGGCTCGGCGGCGCACCCAGCCCTGAGCTCGCCCGCGGCCTGGACGAGCTCGGCTACGGCGCTATCTGGATCGGCGGCTCCCCCGGGGGCGAGCTAGAGGACGTCGAACGCACCTTGGCGGCGACCACACGTCTCACCGTCGCGACGGGAATCGTCAATATCTGGAAGGACGACCCGGCCAGAATTGCCGCGTCCTACCACCGCATCGCCGCGGCCCATCCGGGACGATTCTTGCTCGGCATCGGAGCCGGCCACCCCGAGGCCATCAGCGAGTACACGAAGCCCTACGACGCATTGGTCGACTACCTCGACAGGCTGGACGAAGCCGGCGTGCCGCGCAGCCAGCGCGTCCTCGCCGCGCTGGGCCCGAAGGTGCTGCGCCTCGCGGCCGACCGGACGGCCGGTGCCCACCCGTACCTGGTGACTCCGGAGCACACCCGCCGAGCGCGTGAGTTGCTCGGCCCGGACGTCCTGCTCGCGCCCGAGCAGCACGCGGTAGTCCAGGCCGACGCAGCGCGCGCTGTCGAACTCGGCCGGGACGCGTTGCGGTACTACCTCGCGCTGACGAACTACACCAACAACTGGCGCCGGCTTGGTTTCACCGACCAGGACATAGCCAGCGCCAGCGACCGCCTGGTCAAGGGGCTGATCGGGCTGGGCGACGCCAAGCAGGTCGCGGCGCGGATCACTGCGCAACTCGATGCCGGCGCCGACCACGTCGCCGTGCAGCTCATTATCGCCAAGGGCAGCGACCCACTGCCCGGTTTCTCCGAACTCTCCGCTGTTCTACGCCTGGCGCGCCGCTGAACACGATTCTGCCGGTCTAGCGGAATCGTGGACTTGGCCCCGGAAGAAGTCAGCCTTGTTCGTCCACGACGTCGAGGTTGTAGAAGGTGGGCGGACCATCGCCCAACGCCATCATCTTGCCGGAGAACTCTTGAGTGGCAGGCTGGTTGGAGTTTTCCATGGCTGACTCGTAGGAGTCGAAGAACACGATGTTGAAGTACCGGCCGGGATTGTCGCGGTCCTGGCACAGAACCCTGCGGCGCGATGTGCGGGCGTCTCCGACGGCGGCTTCCCACTCATCGCCGATCTTCTTCATCTCGTCGAACCTGGACGTCTGGAACTCGATGATTTGCACGAACGCCATCTCGGCCTCCTCGTTTCAACCCGCGTCGACAGACCTGGCTGTGACGCGAGAGCGATGCGGGGCACCAACATACAGCGCAAGAGGGTGCACCGAAATGCTTCGTCGAGGTGGACGGCGAGCACGCGCCCGAAAGCGGCCCCGCGCATTGGGAGCACATCGAGCAGTCTCGAAGCCGCCCTGCGCTGTTAGGTTCGGTCGATGACCGAGGCAGCGGATTTTGTCATCGTCGGGGCCGGCTCAGCGGGGGCGGTCATCGCCGCCCGGCTGTCCGAGGATCCCGGGACGCGGGTCATCCTGCTGGAGGCCGGCGGGCATCCGCCGGCCGCGGAGCTCATGCCAGCTGCGTGCCCCGTGCTGCAACTCGACCCTGGCACGGACTGGATGTTGACCGCGGACGCCGGCGGCTGTGGGCGGGGGTTGGTCGGCGGCCGGATGATGGTGCCGCGCGGCAAGATGCTGGGCGGGTCCTCGGGTATCAACTACCTGGCCTACGTCCGCGGTCACCCAGGAGACTTCGATGCGTGGGCGAACAACGGAGCCACCGGCTGGAGCTACGACGAAGTCCTGCCCTATTTCCGCAAGAGTGAGGGGCTCGTCGTCGATGACGACATCCCGATTGACTTGGACGTGCACGGCACCGACGGTCCGCTCGGCGTGGCAGTCCGTTCGCCCGTCGTGCCCGGCGCACGGGCCTTCGTGGACGCTGCGGTTGCCGCGGGCATCCCCGAAGGCGACTACAACGGTCGCGATCGCGGCGGTCCCGACGGGCTGGTCTCGCTCCTGCAGACAACGACCCGCGGCGGCATGCGGTCCAGCACCTACCACGCCTTCCTCGAGGGCGAGGCTGAGCACCGCCCGAACCTGACGATCATCACCAATGCTCAGGTCACCCGGATCGTGTTCGAGGGCGAGCCGGACGCACTTCGGGCTACCGGCGTCGAGTACGTGGCCGGCGACGGGACGAGCCAGGTCGTCGTCGCGGGTCGCGAGGTCATCCTCAGCGCCGGCGCCGTAGGGTCGCCTCAGTTGCTCATGCTGTCGGGAATTGGCCCGCGCGAGCATCTCGAGTCCTTCGGCATCGCCTGCCACGTCGACGCGCCCGAGGTGGGACAGCGTCTCAAGGATCACCTCCAGCTGGGACTGGTGTTCCGCGCACCCGGGCTCGGCGTATCGATGGCCAGCATTGGGGTCGCGATGGGACCGGACGCGCTACGCGCGCCGGCCGGCCCACTACCGGCCGACCCGGCCGACGACGCGGCGCTGCCCGCTCAGCTGAGCGGGCTCAAGGCCGAGGCCGAGCGCCAGCTAGGAGAATGGTTCACCACCGGCCGCGGCCTGGTGTCGTCATCGCTGTATGACGCGAGCGCATGGCTGTCTACCGGTCTGGGCGATCAGCACACGCACGATGCGCAGATCGCGTTGTTCGCGTGCGGCTACAACGCAGACATCTGGCGTGGCTGTCTGCGCGTCGAGCCGGACGAGTATTTCGACGATCCGGCGGCCAGCCTCGCCCCCGAGGCGGAGAGCATGATCGTGCTCGCCAACCCGGTGCAACCGCACAGCGAGGGCGAGATCCGGCTAGCCAGCGCAGATCCCCTCGCCGCACCCGACATCCGCATGAACTACTTCGGGGACGCGCACGACATGGCCGTCATGATCGCGGTCGTGCGGCGCGCGCTCGACATCGTGGGCAGGTTGCGCACCGCCCACGAGATCGGCGAGGTAGTGGTGCCGCGGGCACTTGCGGCGAAGCATGGGTACACCGCCGGTGACATCCCAAGCGACGAGTTGATCGAAGACCTGGCCCGGCACTACTCCTTCACCGTGTATCACCTCACGAGCACCTGCAGGATGGGCTCGGTCGTCGACCCGAACCTCCGCGTACTCGGCGTCAACGGTCTGCGGGTCGCGGATGCCAGCATCATGCCCAACGTGGTCAGCGGTAACACGAACGCGGCCACGATCATGATCGGGGAGAAGGCCGCGGAGATCATCGCATTCGAACACGCCATGGCCCTCGGCGAGTTCGTCGGAAAGCCCGCCTGAGCCGACGACGTCCGAGGTGGACGGGGCGCCGGCAGCGACGAAACGGACGATCCGGCCGTGATGCAGGCACTCTCTCGTGCTCGGTCGAGGCGTGCTCGCGTCAGCCGAATTCGTCAGCGAAATCCCAGACGCGGACGTGGCCGGGCTCGATGCGAACGATGACGTCAGCGCCGCGCAGGGCTTGCGTATCGGTGGCGGCGTCGTCCTCGCCGATATACCTCGCCGCGATCCGGTGGGCGGTCTCGGTCACGAACGTGTCGATGAACGTCGCCAGGCCGCGCACCTCGATGCCGCGCAGCGGCGGCGCGGACTCGGCGACCACGATGGTCGCTCGCGGATCGCGCCGTAAATGTCGCACCTTCGCGTTGTTCGCCTCGACCCAGACGTTGAACCCACCGGCCCGCCACTCGTACCACACCGGGGAGAGCAGGACACTTCCGTCAGCCCGCAGCGTGGCCAGGACCGCCAACACCGGCTCATCGAGGAAGTTGCCCAAGTCCGCCACGGTCAGGCCGGTCCGCACGCGCGAATCCTACCGCTGCACCGGGTTGCCGGCGCCCATTCTGGTCGTGCGGGATTCATGTTCCGACGTGATGGTGCTGTCAGGACCGAAGATCACCATCAACGCGACACCGGTTACGGTGGCGCCCGCGCCGACGAGGAACAGGATCACGCCGAGAACCATCCACGACTACACGCTTGGCCATGGCTTGTCCGTTAGTTGGTCGATCCAGTGGGCCGATGGTGACTGCGCAGCTCGGACGCGGTCCGGCTGACCGCCCACCCCAGCGCGGCGCCGCCCAACGCGTCCAGAGGCAGGTGCGCTCCCACATATACGCGGGCGAGCGCAACCACGGACGCAGTCGCTATTGGCACCGGTCGCGCCTTAGCGGTGAACAGCGGCAGTGCTTCGGTGGCCAGAGCCATCGAGACGGCTGCGTGACCGGACACGTATCCGTGGCCGGAGGCGGGGTGGCCGCGGATCCGGATGCCCGTGACCAATTCTCCGGGGCGGCCGCGCCGGACGACACGCTTGACGCCTTTCGCGAGCAGGTACGCACTCACCCCTGACCCGGCCAGGCGAGCGGCGAGCCCAGGGCGTCCGGCCAGCGTCGCCGCCCCGCCCGCAACCAGCGGCGCTCCCAAGGCCCCGGACTGCATCACCAGCCAGACGGGACCGTGGAGAGCGTCGGGTAGCCGGTTCAGCCGACGGGTCGCGACGTGCTCCC
>JALYVG010000029.1 GCA_030853345.1 Actinomycetota bacterium
GTCGTGGCGATCGAGCACGACGACACGCACGGGGTGGCGCTGCCCCGGCTGCTCGGCGAACTCGGTTGCTGGCGCGACGTCACCGCGCATCGCGACCTGGCTGGGCTGCCGCGCTACGTGACCGCCGTGCGCCGCTGAGCCACCGACCGGTAGGGCAGGATGGCGACGTGGCACTCCTCTACGACTGCGCCGACGTGCTGGAACGCACGAGCGCGATCGCCTCAGCGGCGCGCAGCGTGGCCTCCGGCCAACTCGTCGTGCTGCCCACCGACACCGTGTACGGCATCGGCGCCGACGCTTTCGACGCCAAGGCGGTGGCCAGCCTGCTCGCCGCCAAGGGCCGCGGGCGCGACATGCCCGTGCCGGTCTTGGTCGGTTCGTGGACGACGATCGAGGGCCTGGCCAGTGTCGTCAGCGAGCGCACCTGGGACCTGATCGAGGCGTTCTGGCCCGGCGGTCTGACGCTGGTGATCGAGCACGCGCCGTCGCTGGCGTGGGACCTCGGCGACGCGCGCGGCACCGTTGCCGTGCGCATGCCGCTGCACCCGGTGGCGATCGAACTGCTCGAGGTCACCGGCCCGATGGCGGTGTCCAGCGCCAATATCTCCGGCCGCCCTGCGGCGCAGACCGTCGCCGAGGCCCAGGAACAGCTCGGTGACGAGGTCGCGGTGTACCTCGACGGCGGCCCGAGCGCCTCAGGCATCGCCTCGACGATCGTGGACGTCACGGCTGAGATTCCGCTCATCCTGCGCACCGGAGCGGTGAGCGCACAGGCATTGCGCGAGGTCGTCCCGGACATCGCGGGCTGATCGTGGCTGTCGTCTACCACCCCAGTCTCGAGTACGCGCTCGTCGCCTGCGTCGCCGCGGCGGGAAGTTTCCTGCTGACCCCGCTGGCTCGGCGGGTCGCCATCGGGTGGGGTGCGGTGGCGCGTCCCCGGGACCGCGACGTACACGCCGTAGCGACGCCCCGGCTAGGGGGTGTGGCGCTGCTGCTCGGGCTGGCCCTGTCGCTGTTCGTGGCTGCCCGGCTGCCGGCCCTGCGCGGGGCCTTCTCCAATGGCCCCGAGATGCCCTGGGTGCTGGTGGCCGGCGCGGTCATCTGCATCGTCGGCGTGCTCGATGACCGCTACGAGCTCGATTCACTGACCAAGCTGGCCGGCCAGGTGCTGGCCACCGGGATCATGGTCACTCTGGGCGGGGTGCAGCTCGTGGACATCTACCTGCCGTGGGGCGATAGCGGCACGGTCAGCCTGGGGCGTGACCTCGCCATCCCGGTGACGATCCTGCTGACCGTGCTGACCATCAACGCCGTCAACTTCATCGACGGGCTCGACGGCCTGGCCGCGGGCGTCACCGCCATTGCGGCCGGCGCGTTCTTCGTCTTCTCCTATCACCTGGCGCGGGTGGGCTACCTCGACGTCGCCGCCGTGCCGACCCTGCTCACCGCCGCACTCGCCGGAACCTGCATCGGCTTCCTGCCGCACAACTTCTCCCCGGCGCGCATTTTCATGGGCGACTCCGGCTCGATGCTGGTCGGGCTCATGCTCTCGGCCGCGGCGACCACGGCCACCACCAGCACCGACCCGCAGGCATTCGGCAGCGCGTTCGGTTCCTTGCCACTGGCCCTCCCGCTGCTCATCCCGGTCGCGGTGCTCGCCGTCCCCTTCGTCGACCTATTACTGGCGCTCGTGCGCCGGATGGCCCGCGGCCAGTCGCCGTTCGCGCCGGACAAGCGTCACCTGCACCATCGCCTGCTCCAGTTCGGGCACAGCCACCGGCGCTCGGTCCTGCTGCTGTACTTCTGGTCGGCGCTGCTCGCCTTCGGCGGCGCCGCCCTGTCCATTTTCCGGGTGGCTCTGGTGCTCGTCGTCATGGCCTCGATCGCCGCCGTCGGCGTGCTGTTCTCGGTCCTGCCGGGGCGGCGGCAACGCCGCCGGGCCGTGCTCGCCAGTCGGCTCGGGTAGGCGGAAAAGCAGCCCATTTGCGCTGTGATAGGTTCGTTTGGCGCCGTGAAACGCAGGGTAAACCAGCCCCGCAGCCGCGGGGCTGTTCGCTTTCTTGACGATGTTGCCTTCGATCCCAAGGAGCTGCCTGTGAGTGAAGCCGGCGCGCGGGAACCTAGGGTCGACTAGCGGCCAGGCGGGCGACCGTGACTCGCGAAGCGCCTGGGCTGACGACGTTGCTCGGCATCGGCATCGTGTCCGCGGGGGCACTCGGTGCCGGCATCGCCCTCGGCTGGCTGCTCGACGGGCTGCTACACACATTTCCGATAATGGTTGTTGTTGGTATCGCCCTCGGCATCGCCGGGGGCATCTATTACAGCATCGCCCAGATCCGTCCCTTCCTGAAATAGCGAGTGGAGAAACCTACCGTGGAACCGGTCGTCTACACGCCGGTGTCTGCCGCTGCGAACTTGCGCAGATCGGCCGTCATCGGTGCCGTGCTCGGGGTCGTCGCCATCGTGGTGACCTCGCTGCAGGGGCACCCGTTCATGGGCGTCTTCGGCTGCGCCGGCATCGCACTCGGCGCGCTCAACAACCGGATGTTGCAACGATCGGTAATCGCCTACGCGAGTGACCCCACGATGAACAAGAAGCGGTTCCGAAACGGCGTCATCGGTCGCCTCGGAGGCATCACCCTGCTCGCGATCGCGCTCGGCCTGCTCGTGCGGCCCGACGGCCTCGGTGTCTTCGCCGGTCTGGCCGTCTTCCAGATCCTCATGCTCGTCGGGGCGGCAGTGCCGGTTTTCCGTAGCCTGCGGCCGACGTCATGACGCCACCGACGCACGGAGCTGTCCAGCGATGAGCACGACCAGCGTCGCAATCAACATCACCCCGGGCGAGCACATCGAGTGGCACTTGTTCGGGGTGACCCTGAACGGCGACACGATCACCGCGACCCTGATCGCCGGCGCGATCATCCTGCTCCTCGGCTATTTCCTGCGCCGCGGCGCCAGCGCGCGCAAACCGACGAAACTGCAGCTGGCCTTCGAGACGATCACCCAGCAGGTCGAGGCGCAGGTCGAGGGCTCGATGGGGATCAAGACGGCGCCCTTTGTGGTGCCGCTGGCCATGGCCCTGTTCCTATTCATCCTCATCGCCAACCTGATCGCGATCGTCCCGACCGGTCACCACCCGGAATACGCACCACCGCCCGCCTCGGACGTCAACCTGACCTACGCCCTGGCGATCCTCGTGATCGGCACGATGCACGTCGTCGGCATCCGCAAGAAAGGGTTTCGCGGCTACTACGGGCATCTGTTCCGCAAGCCGTACGCGCTCATTCCGCTGAACATCATCGAGGAGGTGATGAAGCCGGTCACGCTCGCGCTGCGACTGTTCGGCAACATCTTCGCGGGCACCATCATGCTCGCGCTTATCGCCTCCATGCCGGCTTTCATCCTGTGGCTCCCCGACATCCTGTGGAAGTTGTTCGACTCGCTCATCGGGCTGATCCAGGCGTTCATCTTCGGTCTGCTGACCGTCCTGTACTTCAGTTCGATCGCACCTGCCGAGGAGGGTGCGCACCACTGATCACGCAGTCACAGTTCGCTCGGACATGTTTGTCGATCGCATCGAAAGAATTGAGGAGAAATGGCTAACACGCTAATCCAGGGCATCGAGACCGCCGGCGGTCTCGTCGGAGGCGGTCTCGCGCTCGGAGGCGGAGCAGTCGGCGCGGGTATCGGTGACGGCCTGGCCGGCAGTTCGTTGATCCAGGGCGTGGCCCGTCAGCCCGAGGCGCAGGGGCAGCTCCAGACGCTGTTCTTCCTGACCGTGGGTCTGGTCGAGGCGGCGTACTTCATCAACCTGGCCTTCGCCGTGCTGTTCGTCTTCGTTCTCTCCAGCAAGTAATCCCGGAGTAGGGACTCACGTCATGGCACACCACACCGTGCTCGCCTCGGGCAACTTCCTGGTGCCCAACGCGACCTTCATCGCCGAATTCATCGCGTTCCTGCTCATCCTCGGCATCATCGCCCGCTACATCCTGCCGAGGATCCAGGGACCGCTGCGTGAGCGGCAGGCGATCATCGCCAAGCAGATGGAAGACAGCGAAGAGGCCAAGCGCAAGTTGGCCCAGGCGGAGGAGAAGTACAAGGCCGCGCTCGTCGAAGCTCGCGAGGAGGCCGCGCAGATTCGGGAACACGCGCGGGCCGAGGCGCAGCGCACCGTCGAAGAATTGCGCGCGCAGGCGGTGGAGGAGCAGACCCGCATCATCAACCGCGGTGAGGAGCAACTGGCCACCCAGCGAAATGCCATCGTGCGCGAACTGCGTGCCGAGATCGGCACCCTGGCCGTCGAGTTGTCGGAGAAGATCGTCGACCAGCGGTTGTCCGACGACAGCCAGGTCAGCGCCACCGTCGACGCGTTCATCGCCGGGCTCGAGGCGCACGACACTGCACAGGCGGGAAGCCAGTCGTGATGCACGCGGCCAGTCGGCAGGCACTCGAGACGCTGCGTGAGCATCTCGGGGGCGTGACCGCCCGGTTCTCGACCGCCGACGGCATGACCGGCCTGGCCGAGGAGCTCTACCAGGTCGGCGAGCTGCTGATCACCCAGCCGCAGTTGCGGCGCCTGCTGTCCGACCCGACCACACCGCCCGAGGGGCGCGCGCAACTTGTTGGTCAGCTGTTCGACGGAAAGGTCGGTGCCAGCACGCTGCAGCTGCTGCGCGAGGCAGTCGCACTGCGCTGGTCGTCGTCCTTCGACCTGCTCGACGCACTGGAGACCTCTGCCGACGACGTGCTGTTCGGTGCCGCCGAGCAGGGCGGCGAACTCGACGAGATCGAGGACGAGCTGTTCCGCTTCGAGCGGGTGCTCGACGGCAACTCGCGCCTGAGCACGACTCTCGACGACGGCGCGGCACAGGCTGGGCGCCGGGTGGCTCTGGTGCACGAACTCGTGGGTGACAAGGTGCGGCCCATCACCCTGAGGCTGCTCGAGCACGCGGTAGCCAGCCGGCGAAAGCACAGCGTCACTCTGGCGCTCGATGACCTGCTCGAACTCGCTGCCGCCCGTCGCGAACGTTCGATGGCTCGGGTGGTCTCTGCCGTCGAACTGACCCGCGCGCAGCAGACCCGCCTGGCCGAGGCACTGACCGAGTTGTACGGACGCGCGATCAACATCCGGGCTGCTGTCGATCCGGCGGTCCGGGGCGGCCTGGTCATCCGGGTGGGTGACGAGGTCATCGACGGCAGCATCGCCTCGCGCCTGGCCGAGGCGCGGGCGGGCCTGGCGAATTAGTACGGCAGTACGCAGGGACCGAGACACCGCAGATCCGACTACAGGCAAGGAAACTTTGATGGCAGAGCTGACGATCTCCGCAGACGAGATCCGTAGCGCGCTCGAGAGCTACGTCTCGTCCTATTCGCCGGAGGCCTCGCGCGAGGAGGTGGGGATTGTCGCCGAGACCGGTGACGGCATCGCCCGCGTCGAGGGCCTGCCCGGCGCGATGACCAACGAGCTTCTCCAGTTCGAGGGCGGCACGGTGGGTATCGCGCTGAACCTCGACGTGCGCGAGATCGGCGTCGTCATCCTGGGCGATGCCTCGCAGATCGCCGAGGGTCAGGAAGTCCGCCGCACCGGCGAGATCCTGTCCGTTCCCGTCGGCGACGCCTACCTCGGCCGGGTCGTCGATCCGCTCGGCCGGCCCATCGACGGCCAGGGCGAGATCGAGACCAGTGAGCGCCGCGCCCTCGAGCTGCAGGCGCCTTCGGTGGTGCAGCGCCAGGAGGTCCGCGAGCCGCTGCTGACCGGCATCAAGGCCATCGACGCCATGACGGCGATCGGGCGGGGCCAGCGGCAGCTCATCATCGGCGACCGGCAGACGGGCAAGAGCACGGTCTGTCTCGACGCGATCATCAACCAGCGCGACAACTGGAAGACCGGAGACCCGGCTAAGCAGGTCCGCTGCATCTATGTCGCGATCGGCCAGAAGGGTTCGACGATCGCCGCGGCGCGGGACACGCTCGAAGCCGCTGACGCGATGGAATACACCACGATCGTCGCCGCCCCCGCCTCGGACTCGGCCGGCTTCAAGTACCTGGCGCCCTACACCGGGTCTGCGATCGGCCAGCACTGGATGTATGACAGCAAGCACGTCCTGATCGTGTTTGACGACCTGACCAAGCAGGCAGAGGCGTACCGCGCCGTATCACTGCTGCTGCGCCGCCCACCCGGCCGCGAGGCCTACCCCGGCGACGTGTTCTACCTGCACTCGCGGCTCCTCGAACGCTGCGCGAAGCTCTCCGACGAGCTCGGCGGCGGGTCGATGACCGGCTTGCCGATCATCGAGACCAAGGGCAACGACGTGTCGGGCTATATCCCCACCAATGTCATCTCGATCACCGACGGCCAGTGCTTCCTCGAGACCGACCTGTTCAACGCCGGTGTTCGCCCGGCCATCAACGTGGGCATCTCGGTGTCGCGTGTCGGCGGTGCGGCGCAGCCCAAGGCGATGCGCGCGGTGGCCGGCCGGTTGCGCGTGGACCTAGCCCAGTACCGCGAGCTCGAGGCTTTCGCGGCCTTTGGCTCCGACCTGGACAGGGCCAGCCAGCAGCAACTGGCCCGGGGCGCGCGCATGGTCGAACTGCTCAAGCAGCCAGCTGCCTCTCCCTACCCGGTCGGCCGCGAGATCGTCTCGATCTGGGCGGGCACCACCGGCAAGATGGATGACGTCGACATCGCCGACATCCGGCGGTTCGAGAGCGAGCTGCTCGACTACATCGCGCACAATTCAGCGGAGCTCTTCGACACCCTGGCCAATGCCAAAGGACTCGACGACAGCATGGTGTCGGATCTGGAGAGCGTCGTCGAGAAGTTCAAGAAGCAGTTCCAGCCGAGCGACACCAGCTCGCCCGGACCGACGGGCAGCGAGGGCGATGCGGACCGAGGCGCCAACGAGGGCGAGACGACGTCCCCGCAAGCCGAGGCGCAGAGCGCCGACAACCCGGCCGCCGACAGCGAGTCGGGATCGGCCGACCCCGAGGCGGACAAGTAGCCGATGGGAGCCCAGCTTCGCGTCTACCGGCGCCGTATCCGTACGGTCCAGTCGACCAAGAAGATCACCAAGGCGATGGAGCTCATCGCCGCCTCGCGCATTGCCAAGGCGCAGGCCCGGATGAAGGCTGCCCGGCCCTACGCCGAGGAGCTCACCAGAGCTCTCGCGGCGCTGGGGAAGAACGCCTCGCTGGAGCACCCGATGCTGACCGGCGTCGAGTCGCCGCAGCGGGCGGGCATTCTGCTGGTCACGAGCGACCGTGGCCTGGCCGGCGGGTACAACGCCAACGCCATCAAACAGGCCAACGCCCTGGCCGCCCGGCTGCGCAGCGAAGGCCGCGACATTGCGTGGTATGTGATCGGCCGCAAGGGTGTGGCGTACTACAAGTTCCGCAAGGTCGCTCTGTCGGGCAGTTGGACGGGGTTCTCTGAGCAGCCCAACTTCCTCGACGCACGCGATTCCACTGAGACCGTGGTCAAGGCGCTGACGGCCACCTCGGCCGGCGAGTCGAACGGCGAGCCCGGGATCGACGAGCTCTATGTCGTCTACACCAGGTTCGTGAACTCGGTGAGCCAGACTCCCACGGCGGTCATGGTCTCGCCGGTCAAGGGGGCCAACGAGGACGAAACCGACGACCCCAAGGGTGCGGACAAACCCGAAGTCGTGTCCTACGAGTTCGAGCCCGAGCCCGAAGAGCTGATCGCCGCCTTGTTGCCTCGCTACATCAGCGCCCGGATCTTCTCCGCGCTGCTGGAATCGGCCACGTCGGAGTCGGCGGCGCGGCGGCGGGCGATGAAGTCGGCCAGCGACAACGCCACCGAACTCATCAGGACCTACACCCGGCTGGCCAACCAGGCCCGCCAGGCCGAGATCACCCAGGAAATCAGCGAGATCGTCGGCGGCGCCGACGCTCTGGCCTCAGCAGGAAGCGACGAGCGATGACAACTGTGACCGATACCGAAACCGACACTGACGTGGCCGGTGCCGCCAGCGGTCGGGTCGTTCGAGTGACCGGGCCGGTCGTCGACGTCGAATTCGGCCGCAACTCGATCCCCGCACTGTTCAACGCACTGACCACCGAGATCGAGCTCGGTGACCTGTCCAAGACGCTGACCCTCGAAGTGGCGCAGCACATCGGCGACGACATGGTTCGCGCGATCGCATTGCAGCCCACCGACGGTCTGGTCCGCGGCGCCGAGGTGCTCGACTCCGGCTCACCGATCACGGTGCCGGTCGGCAACGTCACGCTCGGTCACGTGTTCAACACGCTGGGTGAGCCGCTGGACGTGCCGGCCGACAAGCTCGAGATCAAGGAGCGGTGGTCGATCCACCGTGAGCCCCCGCCGTTCGATCAGCTCGAGAGCAAGACCGAGATGTTCGAGACCGGCATCAAGGTCATCGACCTGCTGACGCCCTACGTCACCGGCGGCAAGATCGGCCTGTTCGGGGGTGCCGGGGTCGGCAAGACGGTGCTCATCCAGGAGATGATCTATCGCGTGGCCGAGAACTTCGGCGGTGTGTCGGTCTTCGCCGGCGTCGGCGAGCGCACCCGCGAGGGCAACGACCTCATCACCGAGATGACGGAGTCGGGAGTGCTGGAGAAGACCGCGCTCGTCTTCGGTCAGATGGATGAGCCGCCGGGCACCCGTCTGCGCGTCGCTCTCTCGGCCCTGACAATGGCCGAGTACTTCCGTGACGTGCAGAAGCAGGACGTGTTGCTGTTCATCGACAACATCTTCCGGTTCACCCAGGCCGGCTCCGAAGTGTCGACATTGCTCGGCCGGATGCCGTCGGCGGTGGGTTACCAGCCCACGCTGGCCGACGAGATGGGTCAGTTGCAGGAACGGATCACCTCCACGCGTGGCCACTCGATCACCTCGATGCAGGCGATCTATGTGCCCGCCGATGACATCACCGACCCGGCCCCGCACACGGTGTTCGCTCACCTCGATGCCACCACGACGCTGAGTCGGCCGATTTCGGAGAAGGGCATCTACCCGGCTGTCGACCCGCTCGACTCCACCTCGCGCATCCTGGACGCCCAGTACATCGGCCAGGAGCACTACGACGTCGCCTCGCGGACCAAGCAGATCCTGCAGCGCTACAAGGAGCTGCAGGACATCATCGCCATCCTCGGTATCGACGAACTGTCCGAAGAGGACAAGATCATCGTCGGCCGGGCGCGCCGGATCGAGCGGTTCCTGTCGCAGAACACCTTCGTGGCCGAGCAGTTCACTGGCATCCCCGGGTCGTTCGTCCCGGTGTCGGAGACGATCGACGCGTTCAAGCGGCTCGCCGCGGGTGACTTCGACGACTACCCGGAGCAGGCGTTCTTCATGTGCGGCGGCATCGAGGATCTCGAGCGCAAGGCGTCCGAGCTCAAGGACGCCTGACCCTCATGGCCACGATGCATGTGGAGCTGGTCTCGGTCGAGCGGGCACTCTGGTCGGGCGACGCGACGGCTGTCTTCGCCCGTACCGTCGAGGGCGAGCTGGGCATCCTGCCCGGCCACACTCCGCTGTTGGGTGCGCTCGAGCCAGGCTGGATCGTGCGCATCGCGCGGGCCGACGAGGACGAATTGCGGGTGGCCGTGCACGGCGGATTCCTGTCCGTGCGCAAGGACGGGGTTTCCGTGCTGGCCGAAATGGCCGAGGCTGCCGAGGACATCGACGCGGCGCGGGCTCGGGCGGCACTGGAGCGGGCCGACCCGGAGTCCGGGCCCGACGGTGTGGCCGCGCGCGACCGCGCCATGGCGCGGCTGCGGGCCGCGGGCGAATCGGTCTGACCAGGCACGTCTGCCCTAGCGCGATTACTGAGACGCCGTGCACATCGTCGATTTCCTCATCGGGGGCGCGGCTGTCTTCATCCTGGTGATGCTGGCCGCGGTGCTGGCCCGGCAGCGCTACATGCTGCGGGTGGCTGGCGGCGTTCCGCTTGCCTTGCGGGTGCGGGGCAATCGCTGGGTTTACGGTATCGCGCGCTACGCAGACGGAGACCTGCGGTGGTATCGCGGCATCGGCATCGGCACCCGCCCGACGGCAGTGCTGCACCGCAGCGAGCTCAGCATCGTGAGCCATCGACCACCCGGGCCGGCCGAACTCGCCTCGCTGCCCGCTTCGGCGATCATTGCGGAGTGTCGCTACGGCGACGGCACCGCCACGTTCGGTTTCAGCGAGAGCGCCTACACCTGGTTCGTCTCCTGGCTCGAGGCGTCCGCGCCGACGTCCTAGTCCACTGATGTGTCTTCGCCCGCGCGCTCACCGCGTCGCGGCCGCCCCACGGGGATGTGAGCGCAGGGCGGGGATGATCTTGGCGGCTAGCAGTTCGGTCTGGTCGTCGGCGTCGGGGCCCTCGGGCATCAGGTTGAGGGTGGTGAAGCCGAGGTCGATGAACGCGGCGAGTTGGTCGGTGACCGCATCGACCGAACCGGCCACCCGGTAGGGGTCAGCAGCGGCTGCGGGGTCGATGCGGACAGTGACGTTGTAGGCGCAGGTGAGCTCCGCCGGATCCCGACCAGCGTCGCATGCCGCGTCCAGGACGCGTGTCCGCATCGCGATCACCTCATCCATGGCAACGTAGCCGTGCGACGGGATCCAGCCGTCGGCCAGCCGTCCGGTAACGGCCAGCGCCCGGGGGCCGAAGGTGCCGAGCCAGATGGGGATCGGGCGCGCCGGCTTCGGCTCGAGATCGGCGTGGTCGGTGTGGTGGATGCTCCCGGCGAAGGTGAAATCCGTCTCGGTCCATAACCCGCGCATCACCGTGATCGCCTCGGTCAGGCCGTCGATCTTCTGTCGTGGGCTCGGCACGCCGAGGCCGAACGCGCGGAACTCGTCGTCGGAATACCCGGCACCGAGACCAAGGATGAGGCGCCCACCGGACAGCCGGTCGAGGGATTCGGCCATCTTCGCCACCATGGCCGGCGCCCGGTACGGGACGCCTAACACTCGGGTGGCGATGCCGATGCGCGACGTCGAGGCCGCTATCCAGGTCAGCATCGTCCACGTCTCGAAGCTGGGGGAGTCACCGCACGGGTGGTCCGAGGCGGACACGAAATCGAAGCCGAGCTTCTCGGCTCGAATTGCGTCGCGCACCGGGTCTGCGGCCTCACCCGCGGAGGTGGATACGGAGACTCCGAACCGGGTGGTGCTCATGAGTGGCGCCCTTCGGGTGTCGACGCGGTTGACGGGACCGGGGCCGGGTGGCCGGTCGGGGTGAGGGTGAGTCTGGGCAGCAGGTAGTGGACAAGCGGGCCGATGCTCACGGCGTAGAGCACGGTGCCGACCCCGACCGAGCCACCGAGCAGCCAGCCCAGGACGAGCACGGTGAGCTCGATCGCGCTCCGCGCGATCCGGATGGAGTAGCCCCGCGCGGCCAGCCCGATCATCAGGCCGTCGCGCGGCCCCGGACCCAGCCCAGCGCCGATGTAGAGACCGGTGGCCACCGCATTGACGAGGACACCGCCCACGAGCAGCGCGATGCGCGCAGCCAGGCCATGCGCTGAGGGCAGCAAATCAAGCGCGACGTCGGCAGCCAGCCCGACCACGACGACGTTGCTCAGGGTGCCGAAGCCGGGGCGTTGCCGCAGCGGCAGCCACAGCAGCATGACCACAGCGGCCACAGCGATGACGACGACGCCGAACCGCAGGCCGGTCCGCTGCGCGATTCCTTGGTGCAGGACATCCCACGACGCCAGTCCGAGTTCGGCGCGCACCATCAGCGCAATGCTGAGACCGAACAAGATAAGGCCGACGTCGAGGGCGGCGAGGCGGCGGATCATGAGGTTCACAAGCGGACAACTCCTTGACGTGTCATGTAGAACGTACAACCAGGTTGTATGACACGTCAAGCAAATATGGCTAGGCTGGCGCGATGACCGAGACCCGATGGCTCGAACCGGCCGAGGAGCGCGCCTGGCGGGGCTACCGGCGCATGTTCCTCCTGCTCAATGCGCGTCTGGCCCGCGACCTGGCGGCCGACTCCGGGCTCTCCGAGGCGGACTACGACGTGCTCTCCACGCTGTCCGAATCCTCCGGCCGGCGCGCCCGGTTGAGCGCCTTGGCCGAACGGATGCTCTGGTCGCAGAGCCGGCTGTCGCACCACATCGCCCGCATGCAGGGCCGTGGCCTGGTTACCCGCGAGGAGGTAGCCACCGACGGCCGGGGCTCTGAGGTGGTCCTGACAGACATGGGAATGCAGGCTCTCGAGGCGGCTGCCCCGGCGCACGTGGCCGCAGTGCGGGCCCACCTGGTCGACCGGTTGTCCCCGGAACAGATCGCGGCGCTCGGTGACATCACCGAACTGGTCGTCAGCGGACTGAGCGAGCGTTAGCGTTCGCCGCCGGGCTTCCAGAGTACGTCTCCGTCTGGGTTGGCCACGCGCGACAGGATGAACAGCAGGTCCGACAGTCGGTTCAGGTACAGCAGCGCCTCGCGGTTGGTGCGCTGCGGGTCAGCCGCCATCAAAGACCACGCGCTGCGCTCGGCCCGTCGCGAGATCGTGCGGGCTTGGTGCAGCAGCGCCGCGCCGGCCGTGCCGCCGGGCAGGAGGAAACTCGCCAACGTGGGCAGGTCGTCGTTGAACTCGTCACACCACCCCTCGAGCCGCGCGACGTAGGCGGCCGTGACCCGCAGCGGGGGATACGCCGGGTCTGCGACGACCGGGGTGCACAGGTCTGCCCCCACGTCGAACAGGTCGTTCTGGATCGTGCTCAGCACGGCGGCCACCCGCTCCGGCAGCCCGCCGAGGGCCAGGGCGGCGCCGATCGCGGCATTCGTCTCGTCGCAGTCGGCGTAGGCCCCGACCCGCGGATCGGTCTTGGCGACCCGCGACATGTCGCCCAGCGCGGTCGTGCCGTCGTCGCCGGTGCGCGTGTAGATGCGGGTCAGATGAACGGCCATGACCGGACGATAGCCTGGGTCGGTGCAGGTACTGCGAGTGACTGGCGGCGCGCGACTGGCCGGTGAGGTCGAGGTCGTCGGCGCGAAGAACAGTGTGCTGAAACTGATGGCAGCCGCGCTGCTGGCAACCGGCGAGACCACGATCGCCAACCTGCCGGCCATCTCCGACGTCCTGATCATGCACGAACTGCTGGAGCGCCTCGGCTGCGAGGTGGGAGAGACGACCGACGGTGTGACCGATCAGGTCAGCATCCTCGCCCCGGCGCTGCCCCGGTCGGAGGCACCGTACGAACTGGTGCGCAAGATCCGCGGCTCGATCTGCGTGCTCGGCCCCTTGCTGGCGCGTACCGGGCGGGCCAAGGTCGCCCTGCCCGGCGGCGACGCTATCGGCTCGCGCCCCCTCGACATGCACTTCGCCGGACTGGAGCGGATGGGCGCCGAAGTGCGCGTCGAGCACGGCTACATCCTGGCCGGGGCGCCTGAACTGCGCGGTGCGACGATCTGGCTCGACTTCCCGAGTGTCGGGGCCACCGAGAACCTGCTCACCGCCGCCGTCCTGGCCAAGGGCAGCTCGGTGATCGACAACGCTGCGCGCGAACCGGAGATCGTCGACCTGTGTCAGATGCTCATGTCCATGGGCGCCCAGATCGGCGGCGTCGGCTCCTCCACCCTCGAGATCGAGGGCGTCGACACGCTGACCCCGACCACCCACCATGCAGTCGGTGACCGCATTGTGGCGGGCACCTGGGCGTTCGCGGCGGTGGCGACGCGCGGTGACGTGACCGTGCGTGGTGCCGATGCCGCACACCTCGAGATAGCGCTGGACAAGCTGGTCCGGGCCGGCGCAGAGGTCGACGTGCGGGTCGACGGCTTCCGAATCGCGATCGCCGACCGACCGCGCAGCTTCGACGTGGTCACCCTGCCCTACCCGGGGCTGGCCAGCGACCTGCAGCCGCAGGCGATCGCGCTGCTGTCGGTGGCCGACGGCACCGCGATGATCACCGAGAACATCTTCGAGTCGCGTTTCATGTTCTGTGACGAGATCGCCCGGATGGGGGCTGACGTACGCACCGACGGTCACCACGCCGTCGTACGCGGTCTCGAGCGGCTCTCCGGGGCGCCGGTGCGGGCCACTGACATCCGGGCCGGCGTCGGGCTCGTCATCGCCGGTCTGGTGGCCGACGGCTTCACCGAGGTCGCCGAGATCCACCACATCGACCGCGGCTACGTGCGCTTCGAAGAAAAGCTGAGGGCATTGGGTGCCGACGTCGTACGCGTCGACTCCGACGCCTTCGGCGGCTGAGCTAGTTCCTCCTTCGGCCAGGGCCGAGTGGGGCGCAGTCGTCAGACGGTCCGGTGTAGTCCGGTGCGCGCAGCACGAGCACGCTGCCCTCGGCATGGACCGTGACGTACTTGCCGGCGCGAGCGGCGGCTAGCACAGCGGCCGGACTGGCCCGCAGGCCGACATTCGGCTTCGACAGGTCGAGCACGATGAAGTCCGAGCCGGCGACCGGCAGATCCGGCAGTGTCACCCGGTCGCGCCGGGTCAGGTGCGGGGCGACGCGCTCCGTGGCCTGGACGCACACGTGGTCCGGGACCAGTTCGCCCGCCCGCTGCGCAGTGAGCGCCGCGCTCTCGCGCCGGTGCTCGACCAGCCGAGCGACGTTCGGCACCAACGATCGGAACTGGGTGCCGACCACCGCCGTGAGCCACACCTCGGCGCCGACGAGGATCACCACGAACACGCTGCGGGCCAGCATCGCCGCCCGGCCGGCCCGGAACAGACCGACGCGGGCGGCCCCGTCGACGGATGCGAGCACCAGCACCAACCAGGGCAGTGCGTTGTATTGAAAGTGCGCGGTCCACAGCTCGGGGCGGGAATTGAAGAACCGCTCGGCCAGCAGGGGCAGGGCGATGAGTACGTACGGCGAGCACAACGGCAGGAACGCCAGCGGCGCGAACAGGTACAGCATCGTGCGCACCTTGACCCCCGGGGTGACGAACACCTGCGCGGCATGCCACGGCCGGGTCAGCAGGCCGCCCAGTGCGTCGGGGAGGTCGTGGCCGATGGCGTCGAATTGCCAGTACGAGAAATGGTGGCTGGGCGACAACGCCGGAATGATCAATCCGGTGGTGACTTCGTACGCGGCGACGCCGCCCACGAACATCGCCACCGCGGCGGCGGGCGGCCGGTGTATCACCCGCTCGCGCCAGGACGTCGCGGCCGCCTCCCGCGGGGCCTTTGCATATGCGAGCACGCCTAACAGCGCAACGAGAATCCCCATGTCCTCGCGAACGAGCAGCAGGGGAGCGCACCAAAGCAGCAGGGCCCTGTGCTCGCCGCGGTCGAGGGCGTCGATCGCCAGCGCGAGCAGTGGCACCGCAGCGGCGACTTCGTGGAACTGCACGTCGATGAGCGTCTGGATCGGCCAGGACAACCCGTAGGCCGCAGCGACCACAAACGAGAACCAGAACCCGGCCCGGCGGCGGGCGAAGCGATAGACGACCGGAATCGATACCGCGACGAGCAGGTCCTGAGCGATCAGCAGGACACCTGGGTTGTCCCAGATCCAGTACGCAGGTGCGATCAGGGCGAGGATCGGGTGGAAGTGATCACCGAGAATGTTGAAGTCCGGCGCCTTCAGCGGAGTGACGGGCGCGTGGAAGTGGGAGTAGGCGCGCACCGCCTGGTCGAAGATGCCCAGGTCGTACCCGCTGCCCAGGTACTGCCCGTACACGGTGACGGAAGTGAGGAGATAACAGGCCGCACAGAGGACCGCGAGTGCGCGGACCCCGAGGCGCTCGCTGCCTGGGCTCACAGTCGCCCGAGCAGGATGCGCGCCCGATCGGCATCGGCGTGGAACACCAGCACGTCCATCGTGCCGTCGTGCCGCCGCGACATCGACGAACGGATATCCGACTCGCCCAGCACCGCCCGGTGCCGCAGCGCCTCGCCGCGCCCGACGCCGCTGACGACCACCGTGAGCAGGCCCAGCTCCGCGGAGGCCGAGGCGTCGATCGGAGGGCCGGAGCGGCGACGCGAGGAGCTGAAAACCCACCGGGTGACCAGCGCCAGGGCCCCGACCGCGATCAACGCCGTGAGCTGCGCCGAGATCTCGTAGGGCCCCACGCGGCCATCCTCCCCCTCACTCGACCGCGGCCTGGCGGGACAGGTGCCGACGCAGGCCGCGCTCACCGGCGCGCATCATCCGGTCATGGTTGTACCGCAGGGCCGGACGCGCCACCGGGCCGGCCAGCCTGATCAACGCCTTGCCGACCACGACGTCCTCGTCGAATACCGCCCGCGTGCCGCCCGTGCCGTCGGCCGTGATTTCCCATTGACTGGTGCCGGCCAGATCGCCGTCCAGCCTCGCCCGCAGGATCCGGCGTTCGGCGTCCTCGACCTCGCTGTGGATGACGAACACCAGGTCGTAGGGCAGCAGGCTGCGGCACCGCAGCTCGCCGGAGACGTCGTCGAGTTGGGTTGCCTCGTGCACCTGTGGCCACCACGTCGGGTAGCCGGCGACATCGGCGAGCGCCGCGTAGACCCGGTCCGGGTCGGCCTCGATTCGCCACGTGGAGCGGAACACGTAGTGGTCGGCGGCCATGGACTCATCCAACACGGTGGGTCGGGTGCGGCGTCGGCACGCCGCCCACCGCAGGTGCGAAATGGGCCACAGTGGCTACTGATCAGTAGGGTTTGCCGGCCCAGGCTGAAATAGACTCCGGGGCGAGCGCCCGGAGGTGCCGGCATGCCCTATCCGCACGATGACAAGCGCGATCCCGCCTGGTTGATGCGGACCTATGCCGGCCATTCCTCGGCGGTCGAATCCAACGCCCTGTACCGCGGCAACCTGGCCAAGGGGCAGACCGGCCTGTCGGTGGCCTTCGACCTGCCCACGCAGACCGGCTATGACCCCGACGCCGAACTGGCGCGTGGCGAGGTGGGCAAGGTCGGCGTTCCGATCTCGCACGTCGGTGATCTGCGGGCGCTGTTCGACGGCATCCCGATGGACCAGATGAACACGTCGATGACCATCAACGCGACCGCGATGTACCTGCTCGCCCTTTACCTGACGGTCTCCGACGAGCACGCCGACGCGGCGGGCATCGACCGCGACGAGCTCCGGGCCCGGTTGGCCGGCACCACCCAGAACGACATCGTCAAGGAGTACCTCTCCCGCGGGACCTACGTGTTCCCGCCCGCGCCCTCGCTGCGCCTGATCACCGACATGATCGCCTACACCGTGGCCAAGGTGCCGAAGTGGAACCCGATCAACGTCTGCAGCTATCACCTGCAGGAGGCCGGGGCGACGCCCGTCCAGGAGGTCGCGTTCGCTCTCTGCACGGCGATCGCGGTGCTGGACTCCGTGCGCGACTCCGGCCAGCTCCCGGACGAGAAGTTCGGCGAGGTCGTGGCC
This sequence comes from Actinomycetota bacterium, assembly GCA_030853345.1. Lineage (GTDB taxonomy): Bacteria > Actinomycetota > Actinomycetes > Mycobacteriales > Jatrophihabitantaceae > QHCC01. The sequence continues at coordinate 17,320 of JALYVG010000029.1, forward strand.
CGGATCTCCTTCTTCGTCAACGCCGGCGTGCGCTTCGTCGAGGAGATGTGCAAGATGCGCGCGTTCGGCGAGCTGTGGGACGAGATCACTGCCGAGCGCTACGGCGTACAGGATGCCAAGCAGCGGCGGTTGCGCTACGGCGTGCAGGTGAACTCGCTCGGGCTGACCGCGGCGCAGCCGGAGAACAACGTGTACCGGATCCTGCTCGA
>JALYVG010000034.1 GCA_030853345.1 Actinomycetota bacterium
CTCGTTGTTCTGCAGCGCCGGGACTTCCTGGGTCTGCTCGGTGATGATGCGGAAGACCAGCTTGTCCAGGCTGGGCTTGACCTTGCCGTACCACTTCGGGTTCGGCACCTCGGTCACCGAGGTGTCCCTGGTGGCGGCCTGGATCAGGTACGGCCCGCCCGAGACCGTCGGTTGGGTCTTGTCCAACCAGGCGAAGGAGGCGGCCAGGCCCGCGGGCGTGGTGAGGTCGCCGTGCTGGGCGGCGATGTGCGCCGGGTACAGCGTGCCGAACATGCTCTGCCAGTCGCTGTAGGGCTTCTTCATGACCAGCGTGACGGTCTTGCCGTTGTCCGACGATGTGAGGGACTGGACCTGGTCATACCCCGACGTGGCGGCCGGGGTGCAACCCTTGCACGTGATGCCGTCCGACGTCTTGACCTGGTATTCGAAATCCTTGGCGTCGATGGGCTGGCCGTCGCTCCACACCGCTTCGGGGCGGATCTTGTACACCAGGGTCTGCGGGTTAGTCTTGGTCTGCTCCGCCGAGGTCATCAGGTCGGGATTGAGCACCGGCTTGAGGTCCGGGGTTGCGATGAACGCGCCGGGAAACACTCCGTCGAGGATCTCGGCCAAGTCGAACGTGGATGAGTTCGAGGAGTTGGTGTCCCAGCCCGCGATCGTCTTCTCCACGGTGTAGGTGACCGTGCCGCCCTTCTTGGCCGTCGCGGTGTTGCAGTCCAAGGGTGACTTGGCGCATTCGGCGAACATTCCTGTCCCCTTGGTGCCGGACGTGTCGACGGCGCCGCCCTTGCCGCCGCCGCCTTTCCCGCTGCCGCAGCCGGTCACGGCGAGCGCGAGCACAGCAACGCACGCTGTGAATGTCTTTCCGCTGTGGAGCTTCACTAGTGTGCAACCTCCTGGTCTCGGCTGATCAGAGTGCGGGCGCGTGATCGACCCGCCCGACAACACCGTGGCCGCCGGCAGCCCGTCGCGACAAGGCGCTTCGAAGATCCCCGAAATTTCGGTCTGGTGACGAGAGGATGTAGATGCGATCACGGGCCGACCGGGCCCGGCCCGGTCCCTTTAGCGTCAGCTCTCAGCGGACCGAAGATTCGGACGCGGCAGGAGGACACCCCGTACTGATCGACAAAGGGCGGATCGGATTCGGCGATGATCGCACCGGCGGAGGACAGCTCGCGCAGCGCTCCTACCCATGCGCGGTCGAGGTCCGACCCAGCTCAATCGGAGGATCCCCTGGCCCTCGTTCTCGGCCCGCTCCGAGCCCGCACGCTGCGAGCCACCGGGCGCCCCATCACTGCCGGCCGGTTAGCGAGCCGGCTGCAGTGTGCCCCGAACACCGTCACCTACCACTGCACGCAGTTGGAATCGGCCGGTCTGATCGTCCGAGAACGGCGCGGGCCGTCCGTGTGGATTATTCGCACCGGCCGCGGACAGGAACTGATCGAGGTGTTCGCCAACACCCCGACCGACCCCGCCTCCTCGGATACGCAGCAGGGTTGAGCCAGCCCACTGACGTCGTCGACCCAGGTGCTCGTCGGCAGGTTGCTGATGCGAAGTAATGTCGGTCGTGGGGTGAGCGGATGAACGAAGCGGCAGGGGTGTTCCTACGCACCCATCGGCTGCTGCTGCGGCGATTCACCGCTGCAGACGTCGATCTTCTGGTCGAACTCGACAGCGATCCGCAGGTCATGCACCACATCACGGGCGGGCTGGTCACCTCACGCGAGGAGATCGTGAACGATGTGCTGCCCGCGTTCATGGACTACTACCGACGCTACGACGGCTTCGGATTCTGGGCGGCAGAGGAACAGCCCGCGGGCCGCTTCGTCGGCTGGTTTCACCTTCGCCCCTCCCCCGATGACGACGCGGACACGGTCGAACTCGGCTACCGGCTCCGTCGCGAGGCGTGGGGGCAGGGCTACGCCGCCGAAGGCTCCCGCGCACTGATCGCCAAGGCGTTCACCGAATACGGCGTGCGCAGGGTGCACGCCGAGACGATGGCGGTGCACGGCGCATCCCGCCGGGTGATGGAAGCTGCCGGGCTGCGCTACGTGCGAACGTTTCACCAGGACTGGCCCTATCCGATACCGGGCGACGAGCACGGGGACGTCGAGTACGCGCTGACCCGAGAGCAGTGGGAAGGCGAGCAGGACGGTCGGAGGACTTCTCCGACGACCCGGGGGCAACCTGGCAGCTGAACTGCGTCATGCAATTCACTCGGGCCGGGTGAGCGGGTCAGCGCCGAATTACGCGCAGCAGGCTGTAGGGCAACAGCACCACCACGGCCACCGGCAGCACCCACCACACCGCGATCGAGGTCGTGACCGACAGCACGTAGGTCAACACAAGTGCCAGCACCACACCGACCGCGACACGCCAGTCGTCGCCGACGACGAAGTCGTACCAGAACGCGCCGATCGCGCGCAGCCGGGCGATCATGCGGCCACCCCCTCTGACGCCGACGCACGTGTCGCACCCGACGACGGCGGCGCGACGCTGCGCAACATGACGATCAGGGCCAGCCCGAACACTGCCACGGCAGGGGCCAGGACGAGCAGCGCGCCATCGCGCCCGGGCCATGTCGCACCTGCGCCCTCGGCACCCCAGAACATCCCGAAGGCGGTGAGCATGACACCGACCACGAACTTCATGCTGTTCTCGGGGACTCTGGCCAGCGGCGCCCGCACTGCGACGCCGAGCACGGCCACCAGCGCCACCGCGCAGGCGGCGCCGAGCACGGCCAGTGGCACGTCGTGGGCGTTGCTGCCGAAGGTGATCACGATGAATGCGACCTCGAGCCCCTCGAGCAGAACTCCTTTGAATGACAGGGTGAAGGCGTACCAGTCGGCCACCGCGCCACGACCTTGTTCCGGTACGGACTGGGCGGTCGCCAATTCGGTTCGGTAGATCTCGGCCTCGTCGTGCAATGCCTTGTGGCCACTCCCCCGCAGGATGGCCTTGCGCAACCATTGCAGCCCGAAGATCAACAGCAACCCTCCGACCACGACACGCAGTGCGCCGAGCGGGATGGCGGTCAGGGCCGGGCCCAACGCGGCCACGATGATCGCCAGGACGCCCAGGCCGGCCGCCATCCCGGTGAGCGCCGAGCGCCACTGCCGGTGCGCTGTGCCGGCGGCCAAGATGATCGTCAGCGCCTCGACAGCCTCGACCACGCACGCCAAGAACACGGCCGTGAAGAGCGCCCAACCATTCATGGCGTCAAGGATAGTGGCGACCGCACTCGGTGCTTGACACCGTCGGTTCGGCCCCAGCATAGTCGGCTATACGTAACGCACAGTAACGGGTACAACCGGAACGATTGGCAGCATCATGCGGGTTGTCTGCACGGACGGCGTGACCCTGGCGGGGTATGAGCATGGCGATCCCAGCCGGCCGACGCTCGTCGCGGTACACGGTTATCCCGACGATCACCGAGTCTGGGACGGGGCGGTGGCCATTCTGGCCCAGCGCTACCACGTCGTCACCTACGACGTCCGCGGCTCTGGTGAATCCGACGCGCCGAGCACGCGCAGCGGCTATCGGATGCCACAGCTCGTGGCCGATCTCGGTGCTGTGCTGGACGCGGTCAGCCCGGAACGGCCGGTGCACCTGCTGGCCCACGACTGGGGCTCGATCCAGAGCTGGGCGGCGGTGTGTGACCGTGATGTCGCGGAACGGGTGGCCTCGTTCACCTCGATCTCCGGCCCGTCCCTCGACCATGCCGGCGCGTGGCTGCTCGATGCGCGCCACCACGCTTGGGCTTCGGCCAGGCAGCTGCTGGGCTCCAGTTACATCGCCCTGTTCCAGGTCCCCGGGCTGCCCGAGAAGCTCCTGCGCGGCGCGGGCAACGACAGGTTGTCCGCGGCGATCAGCCGCATCGGGCGCACCGCGCGGGCATCCGGAGACGTCCCGCCCCGTACCGAAGCAAACAAGATCAACGGGCTCGAGCTGTACCGGGCGAACATGCTGCGCCACGTGGGGCGACCACGCCCGCAGCACACCGCCATCCCGGTGCAGGTGCTCGCGCCCGCAGGAGACCTGTTCGTCACGCCGGCCATGCAGACCGAGGCGCCGCGGCCGTACGCGACCAACCTGCGTACCCGCACCATCGCCGGCGGCCACTGGGTCGTCAGTCACCAGCCGGACGTGATCGCCCGCCTGACCACGGAGTTCATCGAACTGGTCGAGGCGGGCACAGCTGAGCCTGACGCGGCCGCGACACCGCGCGACCGCACCGGCAGATCGCCAGGGTCGAGCTGAACAAGCCGTGATCCGTCGGCTCAGGCGACCCCGACGGCCCGCTCCAGAGCGCCGAGTTCGTCGTCAAGATAGCCGAGCAGCCGCTGCAGGTGCGGCACCGAGCGCCGGCACCCGGTCAGGCCGAACGCGATCTCGTCGGAGTAACTCGTGCAGGTGATGTTCAGCGCCTGCCCGTCCAGCGGGATCGACAGCGGGTACAGCCCGTCGAGCCGGGCGCCGTTCCAGTACATCGGCTTGCGCGGTCCCGGGACGTTCGAGATCACCAGGTTGAAAGGAGGGCGCACCACGCCGTTCAACCGCAGCGCCGAGAGCAGCACGAGCGGGCTCATCCCGATGGCACTCATGGCCAGGATCTGCACGGGGCTGAGCCCCTTGAGCGAGTCCTTGCCGTCGGTCATCGAGTCGTGGACCGCGCGCAGCCGCAGCCCGGCGTCCTCGAGGTGGGTGCCCAGGTTGCACAGCACGGCACCCACCGCATTGCCGCCGCCGTCGGCCGACGTGTTCTCGGTGTGCAGCGATACCGGCACCATCGCGATCAAGGGCTGCTCGGGCAGCGCGTCCAGGCTCTGCAGGTAGGCGCGCAGCGCGCCGGAGCACAGCGCCAGCACGACATCGTTGATGGTCACCTCGCCGGCCTTGCCCACCTGGCGGATTCTCTCCATCGGCCAAGACTGCGCGGCAAAGCGCCGCGCGCCGGTGATCGGCACGTTGAGCATCGTCTTGGGAGCTGAGAACGAGATTGATCCGCCCTGTTCGTTCAGCCCCCGGTTCACGCTCCGGGCCAGCGCGGGCACCAGCCCGGCAGCCTGGCCGAGGACCTCGATCGCGGACCGGACGGCGGAGAAGGGCAGCCCGGTCGCTGCGTCGTGGTCGGGGTTGCGGGGCGGCCGCTCCTGGTCGCGCAGCGCCCACGGCGCCGGCATCTCGCGCAGGGCGGGATCCTCGCTGAGCATCCGCGACAGCATCCGGGTGGCGGCCACGCCGTCGACGAGCGCATGGTGGACCTTGAAGTAGAGCGCGTAGCGGCCGTCCTCCAGACCTTCGATCAGGTGGGTCTCCCACAGCGGGCGGTTGCGGTCGAGCAGCGTGGAGTGCAACCGCGAGCACAGGGCGAGCAGTTCGAGCACCCGGCCCGGCCGGGGCAGCGCGTTGCGCCGCACGTGGTGCTCGAGGTCGAACTCGCGGTCGGTCTGCCAGCCCCACTGCCCCAGCGTGGTGATCGAGCGGCTCGGCCGCTTCTGGAACAGTGGCGCCACCTCGTCGGAGGCGATCGCCGCGTCGAACATTGTGCGGACGTCGATCGCGTCGGCACCTTCCGGGGGCTGGAACAGTTGCAGACTGCCGACATGCATCGGGTGTTCGCGAGACTCGATCATCAGGAACATGGACTCGGTGGGTGACATCGGCAGCAGCATCAGCGGATCTCTCGGTTCGGCCCGTACACCGTGGGATGGCTCCGGTTACCCGCGATTCTTTCACCCGGGGCGGGATCGGCGCAGCGTGGCTGACCGCTCGGCAGGCTGGTCCGGGATGGACCGAACTGGGTACGGTCGGGACTGGCCGCGTGAGTGCGGTGGGTGCTCAGGAAGGACGGAAGAATGGATTTCGACAGCCTGAAGGGCAAGGCGGAAAGGCTCGCCGCCGATCATGATGACCAGATTGACGGCGGTCTGGACAAGGCCGAGGACTTGGCCAAGAACAAGGTGGCCGGCCACGACGACCAGATCGAGCAGGGCTTCGACAAGATCAAGGGGTTCGTTCCCGACGGCGACGACCCGCAGAGTTCAGCGCGTTAGGCCCGGGCGCTCCGGCGCGATGTGTACCTGGCCGTGCGAGTCGATGCATCGGTCGAAGTCGTGTGAAGGCGCGTCTGCGTGGTCGGCCTGCAGCGTGACATGTCCGATCCCGTAACGCTCTGCCAGCAGCGCCCGCAGCCGTGAACTCACCTCGTGGCAGTCGCGCGGCGCCGCGACCAGCACGTGGGCCGACATCGCCGACTCCCCCGACCCGATCTGCCACACGTGCAAATCGTGCACCTCGGCAACCCCGTCGATCGCGGCGAGTTCGGCGCCGAGCGTGTCCGGGTCGACCCCGCGCGGCGCGCCCTCGAGGAACACCCGTCCCGCTGCGCGCACGAGGCTCAGACCCGTGGCTGCCATGAGGCCGGCGACGACGAAGGACGCGACCGCGTCAGCACGCGTCCAACCGGTGGCGAGGATGACCAGGCCGGCCACCAGGGTGGCCGCGAACGCCCAGATGTCGGTGACCAGGTGTGCGAGCACGCCGCGCACGTTCAGACTGCCGCGATCGGCCCGGCCGGCGAGCCAGGTGGCAAGCAGGTTGACCGCGACGCCGGCGAGCGCCACCACGGTGACGACGCCGCCGTGTACCGCGCCAGGAACGAACAACCGTCGCACGCCCTCCACGGTGAACCAGATTGCGAGCAGCAACAAGGTGATCCCGTTGGCCTGCCCGGACAACGCGTCGACGCGCGCGAAACCATAGGTGTAGGCGCCCTGGGCGGGACGCTGCGCGATCCGAGCGGCGATGATCGCGACCAGCAGGGCGGCGGCATCGGTGACCATGTGGCCGGCATCGGTGATCAGCGCGAGCGAATGAGCGAGCACTCCGGCGACGGCCTCGACGATCATGAATACGACGACCACGACGAACGCGGCCAGTAACCAACGCCGGTCAGCACGCACCGCCGTCGCGCGCAGGTGGCTGCCGTGCTCGTGACTCACCCGTCCACTGTCACACACGCGGCGGCGTCGCGCCCGGCCCCTGCCGATCGGGAACGGGCGTAAGGCCGCCGCTCACCAGCCGGAGTGCACAGGGCGGCCCTCGGCGTAGCCGGCTGCGCTCTGGATGCCGATCATCGCCCGCTCGTGGAACTCGGCCAGGGTGGTGGCTCCGGCGTAGGTGCAGGAGGAACGCACGCCGGCCACGATCGAGTCGATGAGGTCCTCGACCCCGGGACGCTCGGGGTCGAGGTATTGCCGCCCGGAGGAGATGCCCTCCTCGAACAGCGCCTTGCGGGCCCTCTCGAAGGCGCCCTCGCCGCTGGTGCGGCTCGCCACCGCCCGGGCCGACGCCATCCCGAAGCTGTCCTTGTACTGACGCCCGTCGGCTCCGGTATGCAGGTCGCCGGGTGACTCATAGGTGCCCGCGAACCACGACCCGATCATCGCCGCCGACGCGCCGGCGGCCAGGGCGAGCGCAACGTCGCGGGGGTGCCGCACTCCTCCGTCGGCCCAGACGTGCTTACCGAGTTCCCGCGCAGCCGCCGAGCACTCCAGCACGGCAGAGAACTGTGGGCGGCCGACGCCGGTCATCATCCGCGTGGTGCACATCGCGCCCGGCCCTACGCCGACCTTGACGATGTCGGCCCCTGCGGCGACGAGGTCGCGCACGCCGTCGGCCGTCACGACGTTCCCGGCCACGACCGGGATGGCCGGGGACAGGGCCCGTACCGCGGCGAGCGCATCGAGCGTCCGTTGCTGGTGCCCGTGCGCGGTGTCTACCACCAGGACGTCGACACCGGACTCCAGCAGCGCGGCCGCCTTGCCACCCACGTCGCCGTTGACCCCGACGGCTGCCGCGATCCGCAACCTGCCCAGGTCGTCGACGGCCGGCTGGTAGATGGTGGCCCGCAGCGCACCGGTGCGGGTGAGCACGCCGATCAGGGTCCTGTCGGCCCGGACGACCGGTGCCAGCTTGCGACGGGCGGCGTCGAGCTGATCGAAGGCGTCGTGCGGGACAACCGGGTCGCTCAGCGTCAGCGGGTCGCTCGTCATCACTTGATGCAGCTGCGCGAAGCGGTCACTGCCCAGGCAATCGGCTTCGGTGACGACCCCTACCGGACGACGCTTGTCGTCCACGACGATCACCGCGCCATGCGCGCGCTTGGACAGCAACGCCAGCGCATCGCTCACCGGGCTGTGTGGCGACAGGGTCAGGGCAGTGTCGATGACCAGGTGCCGCCGTTTGACCCAGTCCACCACCTCGCTCACGACCGTCACTGGGATGTCCTGCGGCAACACGGTCAGCCCGCCGCGACGGGCTACCGTCTCGGCCATCCGGCGCCCGGCGACCGCGGTCATGTTCGCGACCACCAGCGGAATCGTCGTGCCGCTGCCGTCGGACGTGCTCAGGTCCACGTCGAACCGCGAGGTGACCTCGGACCGGCGGGGGATCATGAACACGTCGTCATAGGTCAGCTCGAACGCAGGCATGGGGTCGAGGAAGCGCACGAGGCAGTTTATCGGCGTGCCGACGAACCCGGGCACCACGTCACTAGGGTGGGCGGGTGTTGGCGGTCTTTGATATCGACGGGGTGGTGGCCGATGTCCGGCACCGGCTGCACCATCTCGAGCGGCCGAAATCCTGGTCAGGGTTCTTCGCCGCAGCCGACCAGGACACGCTGTTGCCCGAGGGCGCCCGCCTGGTCGCGGACCTGGCCCGTGAGCACGAGATCATCTGGCTGACGGGGCGACCGGCCTGGCTGCGTCAGACGACGGCCCAGTGGCTGGCCCGATGTGACCTGCCCGGGACGGAACTGCACCTTCGCCCGGCCCGAGACCACCGCCCGGCCCGGTTATTCAAGCTCGACGTGCTGCAGCAGTTGGCGCGGCGCCACGTCGCCGCCTTCGTTGACGATGACCCGGAGGTCATTAGCGCAGCGACGGCGGCCGGATTCCCGGCCGTACTGGCTGATTGGGTACCCCGGGCCTCGACGTTGCGCGATGCGCAGGAGCGGCTCGGGCGAACGTGAACCGGGACGGGTACTGTGGATCCCTGTCACGGCTGAGTAACGATTGACGTATCTTTCACGCAAATAGTCACCTAGACAGGCAATCGGGGAGCGTTTCCCGCGCGCGCCTGCTGGACAAGATCAGAAATCTGCGCACACTTGTGATGTACGTAACCACTGGAAGCGATTACAGGAAAGTGAAATGATCACCGACTCGATGCCGGCAGCCCCGGCGCGCCCCACCTGCGCACACGTCCCCGCGTGCCCAACCGCCTATGCCTCCGATCGCGATGCCGCGCACGTGATCTCAGCGCACCCGGAGCAGGGGTGGAGCCTGTTGTGCAACGGCATCGTGCTGTTCGAGGACTTCGGCGAACTGCTGCCCGACGGGCAGAGCAGTGCAGCGCGCCGCGGCGCCCTGTCCAGTTGCTCGCCGCACCGCCGCGCGGGCTGAGTTAGACCTTCACCACGACGCGGCGCCGCCGGACCCACCGGGGACCGAACAGGCGGGCCAGCACGTACACCGCGAAGCTGATCGCAGTGATGAACGCGCTCGCGGGCACGTTCGTCGCATTCAGCCCGGTCAGGCTGAGGATCAACCCGCCGTCGCTGGCCAGCAGGGCGAACAAGACCGACAGCCCGGCCACCACGGCCGGCCGCGCCGAGACGCGATGGGCCGCGGCAGCTGGCGTGATCGCCAGGCTGAGCACGAGCAGCGTGCCGACGATCTGCGCGGCCTCGGTCACCGTCACCGCGAGCACGAACAGGAACACCAGGCCGACCGCCTTCACCGGCACGCCCCGCGCCGCGGCCACTTCGGGATCGACCGAGGCGAACAGTAGCGGCCGATAGAGCACCAGGATCGCCAGCATCACCGCCCCGGCGACCGCCAGAAGAAGGATCAACTGGCCGTTGCTCACTCCGAATATCTGCCCGAACAGGATGTTCTGCGCGGTTCTGGCTGAGCCGTGGTAGCGGCTGAGCAGAAAGACGCCCACGCCGAGCCCGAAGGCCAGCGTCACGCCGATCGCGGCGTCGCGTTCGCTTTCGCGCACACCGAGCAGGCCGATGCCGGTGGCCACCACGAGGCTGCCCAGCAGCGCGCCGAGCACCGCGTTGTCCGCCCAGACCAGTCCGGCGACGGCGCCGGTGAACGACAGCTCCGACACGCCGTGCACAGCGAATGCGGCCCGGCGGGTGACCACGAACGGGCCGATCAGTCCGCTGATGATTGCCACGAGCGTTGCCGCCACGAGTGCGTGCCGCACCGCGGGCAATTGCAGATACACGTCTAGGCCCATGATCGCGGACCCGTTCCATGGGTGTCGTGCTCGTGGTCGTCGCCGATGGGGTGATGGTGGTGCGACCCGTCGACATCACCGTGCGCTGCGTCGGGTGCGCCGATCACCACGATGCGGTCGCGGATGCGCAGGACGTCGACGTCGGTGTCATACAACACGGAAAGCCGCTCGCTGGTCATGATCTCCTCAGGGGTGCCGACCGCCCACTTCTTGCCCGCGAGGTAGAGCACCCGGTCGACCATCCCGAGGATCGGGTTGATCTCGTGCGTGACGAACACGACGGATGTCCCGGCACTGCGGCGCCGTTCGTCGATGAGCGCACTGGTCGCCTGCTGGTGGCTGAGGTCCAGGCTCAGCAGCGGTTCGTCGCACAGCAGCACGCTCGGGTCGCCGAGCAGAGCCTGGGCGATGCGCAGTCGCTGCTGTTCGCCGCCGGACAGCCTGCCCAGCGGTGCGTCGGCGTAGCCGGTGGCGCCGACCGCCTCGATGACCTTCGCCACCTGCTGCCGCGCGCGGCGGCTGGGCCGGCCGGTGCCCCAGCGATGCCCGTCCAGCCCGAGGCGGACCAGGTCGCGGCCGCGCAGGGCCACGTCCCGGTCGAAGGCTTTCTGTTGCGGCACGTAGCCGACGTGCGGGCTGCCCCGGCGCGGGCTGCGTCCACACACCTCGACCGTGCCCGACGAGAGCCGCTGGAGGCCGAGCAGTACCTTCACCAGCGTCGTCTTGCCGCTACCGTTCGGACCCAGCACCGCCAGGAACTCCCCCGGCGCGACGTCGAGATCCAGACCTCCCCACAACTCACGCCGGCCGAAGCGAAGGGCGGCATCGCGCAACCGGACCGTCGGAGTATCAGCCACCGAGCGCCGCCAGAAGCGCGCCGGCCTGATGTGCTTGCCAGGTCTGCAGATTCGGCTCGGTGCTCGGCATCGTCTCGGTCATGCTCACCACCGGTACACCGGACCGGGTTGCCAGGTCGCGCAGGTGCTTGGTCATCGAGTCGGCGACCTGGTCGTTGTAGATCAACACCCGCACCGTGCGGTCCGTCAGCGCCCGTTCGAAGGTGGCGTTGTCCCGCGGGCTGGGGTCGTTGCCGTCCTCGAGTGACAGCGAGAACGAGAGGGGGGTCTCGAGCTTGAGGCCCGCCGCAGACACCAGGTACCCAGGTACCCGCTCGGTATAGGCGACCGCGTACCCCGCGTACTTCGCCCTGATCTGGTCGATGATGTCGACCACCTGCTGCTCGCGGTGCAGACAGATCTCCAGGTTGGCCCGGAAGGTCCGCGCATCGCGCGGAGACGCCTTGGCCAGCACCGCTTCGATGGCTCGGGCCGCCTCGATCACGTACGTCGGGTCGTACCAGAGGTGCGGGTTCTGGTTCGCGCCGCGCACATCGACGATGTCCGAGACCGTGATCATGGTGCGGTGTCGGCTCGGGCTGGCGGCGACGAGCTTGCGCAGGAAGTCGTCGTAGCCCAGGCCGTTGACCAGCACGACTTTCGCACCGGAGACCGCGGCCGCGTCATCGACGGTCGACTCGTACTCGTGCGGATCGACGGCGTCCCTGATGAGCGATGCGACGGCCACCCGATCCCCTCCGATCTGCGCCGCGATGTCGCCCCAGAAGTTCTCCGCCGCGACGACGCCGATCTTGTCGCCGGACCTCGACGTAACCGATCCGCACGCGGCGAGCCCGAGCAGGCAGCAGGCGCTCAGCGCGGCAACCAGCCGTCGGCGGACGCTCGGGTAGTCCATGCCTCGCAGCGTACTGGATATGACAACCGTTCCCAATACGAGGCACCAGCAGGAAAGGCGGCCGGCCGCTCTGCGGGGGCGTCCCAGTACTACTCGACGCGGGCCCGCTGGAGGATCGTCGCGGTGTCCAGGCCGGTTGGCAGCGTGCCGTAGGCGACACCCCAGTCTCCGCTCAGCCTGGAGGCGTTGAAGGCGTCGGACACCGCGGGGCTGCCGTGGCGCTGCAGCAGCGCACCCTGCAGCAGCAGGGCCATCCGTTCGACGATTCGCCGCGCCCGGTACTGGAGATCTTCCAGGTCGGCGAACTCCTTGCGCAGCAGGGCCAGCGCGTCGTCGTAGCGCGGGTCGGCCCCGGCGGCCAGGTCCAGTTCAGCGAAGAATGCCTCGACGGTCTCAGGCTCCTTCACCATCGCCCGCAGGGTGTCCAGCGCGGCCACATTGCCCGATCCCTCCCAGATCGAGACGAGTGGTGCCTCGCGGTAGAGCCGCGGCATCCCAGAGTCCTCGACGTAGCCGTTGCCGCCGAGACATTCGAGCGACTCCGCCGCGTGGGTGGAGAACCGCTTGCACAGCCAGTACTTGGTGACGGCCAATCCGACCCGACGGAACGCGATCTCGGCCGCGTCGCCGCGCACGGCCCGGTCGACGGCGCCGGCGAGCCGCAGCACCACAGTCGTGGCCGCCTCGGAGTCGACGGCGAGGTCGGCGAGCACGTTGAGCATCGCCGGTTGCTCGAGCAGGCGGGCGCCGAAGACCGAGCGGTGCGTGGCATGGTGCATCGCGTTGGCAACCCCGGTACGCATGCCGCCCGCTGCCATGAGGGCGCAGTCCAGCCGCGTCATGTTGACCATCTCGATGATCGTGCGCACGCCGCGGCCCTCGTCACCGACAAGCCAGCCGTCGGCGTCGTCGTACTCCACCTCGGCAGAGGCGTTGGACTTGTTGCCGAGCTTGTCCTTGAGCCGCTGCAAGTAGAACGCGTTGCGCGTGCCGTCGGGCAGCATGCGCGGCACGAGGAAGCACGACAGCCCACCCGGCGCCTGAGCCAGCGTCAAGAACAGGTCCGACATCGGTGCCGAGGTGAACCACTTGTGCCCGGTGAGCCGGTATGTGCCCTCGCCGCTCGGCACAGCCCGGGTCGTGTTGGCCCGGACATCCGACCCGCCCTGCTTCTCAGTCATTGACATGCCCGCGATCAGGCCGTGCTTGGTCAGGGGCGCCCGCAGTTCAGGGTCGTAGGAGCGATTGGTGAGCAACGGCTCGTACTGCGTCGCCAGGTCCGGAGCGGCCCGCAGTGCCGGCACGACCGCGTACGTCATCGAGATCGGGCACAGGTGACCGGCGTCGGCGACCCCCCAGGCCAGCACCTTCGCGGCCCGCGCCACGTGGGCGCCGGTGCGCTCGTCGGCCCACGGGGCGCCGTGCAGCCCGTGCCCGACCGCGATGCGCATCAGCTCGTGGTACTGCGGCAGGTACTCGACCTCGTCGACGCGGTTGCCGTAGCGGTCATGGGTGCGCAGGACCGGCGGGTGCTCGTTGGCCAGCCGGCCCCACTCCTGCGCCGGGAGGCTGCCGGCCCGCAGCCCCAGCGCGCGGACCTCGGGCTCGGCCCAGCCGGCGCCCTCGCGGTGCAGGCCTTCGAACAGAGCCGGGTGGGCGGCGGTGTCGCGGCCGACGAGCGGTGGCACCTGGTTGGTGACCTCATGCGTGCGTGGCATCGGTTGCTCCTATCGCGCGGGCGGCGAACGTGATCAAGGCCGCGACCGTGTCGGGGTCTGGGCTTGCGGCGCCCAGCGGACCGACCAGCGCTTCGCCGATCGCACCCACCAGCGCGGCGCCGGCGACTGCCGCGTTCTGCGGCGGCAGGTCGCCGCATCGGACTCCGGCGGCGACGACCTGGACGATCACATCGCGGAACGCGATGCGAAACTCCAAGCGCAGCCTGTCCACGGCCGGGTCGACCGGTTCGGCGAGCAGCGTGTAGGCCAGCCGTGGTGCCTTGAGGGCACGGCCGGCGAACGTCTCGATGACGGCTGCGATCTGGGCCAGGGCGCCACTGGTGCCGGCCACTGCAGCCTGCACCGCGTCGACCTCACGCCCGGCGACGGCACGGAAGACCTCACTGACCAGCTCGGCCTTGCCGTCGAAATGGCGGTACACGGTGCCCGCGGCGACGCCTGCGGTGCCCGCGACGGCGGCCACCGAGCAACCGGAGTACCCGTGCACGGTGAGCAGGTCGCCGGCCGCCTGGACTATCGCCACGCGCTGAGTGTCCAGGCGAGCCTGGATCCCGGGGGTTCGGCGGTAGGGCACACAAGGAGTGAACCAGGGTTCATGACTTCAGACAAGACAAGCCGGGGTGGCAACGGGCGGGCAAGTGCTCGCCGCGCTCAACGCCCACGGTGCCCATCTGGTCGGCCGCAGCCGGACGCGGGCGGCGATGCGCTAGGCGGAGCAGGCGGCGCAGCGGCCGAAGAGTTCGACCGTGTGATCGACCTGCGTGTAGCCGTACTTCTCCGCGACGCTATCGGCCCAGCGCTCGATCGCGCGTCCTTCGATCTCCTCGGCCCGGCCGCAGTTGCGGCAGACCAGGTGGTGGTGGTGCCCCTGGCCGGGCTCGCCGCAGTACCGGTAGGTCGTCTCACCCTCGGGTGTGTGGATGACATCGACCAAACCGGCCTCTGCGAAGGACTGCAGGTGCCGGTAGACCGTGGACAGGCCAACCGACGCACCCTGGGCACGCAGTGCGGCGTAGACGTCCTGGGCGCTGCGGAACCCACCCGCGGCGCTCAGGGCCTCGCGCACCGCCCCGCCCTGCCGGGTCGCGCGGTGCTGGGTGGCTGCCATGAAGCCCAGCCTACCGGTAATCATTCCCGTTAGCCCCGTAACGTGGTGTGGTTCGCGCTGAGTGGTAGTGGCATCTCGCCCCGGCTCAACCGTTACCGCGCCCACGCAGCGGAAGGTCCGTGCCCGGTCAGGCGTACTCGCTCACCGGCGGGCAGGAGCAGACCAGGTTGCGGTCGCCGAACGCGCCGTCGATGCGCCGCACCGGAGGCCAGTACTTCGCGGCCGGGTTGACGCCGGCCGGGAAGGCGGCCTCAGCGCGCGGGTAGGGGTGCGTCCACTCGCCGGTGAGGCAGGCCGCCGTGTGCGGCGCGTTGGCCAGCGGGTTGTCCCCGGCCGGCCACTCCCCCGCTGACACCCGGTCGATCTCAACCTTGATCGCGATCATGGCCGCGATGAACCGGTCCAATTCGGCCAGGTCCTCGGATTCGGTCGGCTCGACCATCAGTGTTCCCGCGACCGGGAAGGACATCGTCGGCGCGTGGAAGCCGTAGTCGATCAAGCGCTTGGCGACGTCGTCGACGCTCACGCCCGTTTCGCGCGTGATCGCCCGCAGGTCGAGGATGCATTCGTGCGCGACCAGGCCGTGCCGGCCGGTGTAGAGCACCGGGTAGTGCTCGGTCAGTCGCTTGGCGACGTAGTTGGCCGACAGGATCGCCGCGCCGGTAGCCGCGGTCAGGCCGTCGGCGCCCATCATCCGGATATAGGCCCAGGTGATCGGCAGGATGGAGGCCGAGCCCCACGGCGCCGCCGCGACAGCGCCGGTCCCGGTCGCCGGGCCGGCCGCGGGCTGCTGCGGATGGTTGGGCAGGTACGGCGCGAGGTGGGCCCGGACGCCGATCGGGCCGACCCCCGGACCGCCGCCGCCGTGCGGGATGCAGAACGTCTTGTGCAGGTTCAGGTGCGACACGTCGGCGCCGAACTTCCCCGGCCGGGCCAGTCCGACCATCGCGTTGAGGTTTGCCCCATCGACGTAGACCTGACCACCGGCCTCGTGCACCATCGCGCACACCTCGCCGATGTGGTCCTCGAAGACCCCGTGCGTGGACGGGTAGGTGACCATCACCGCAGCGAGTTCGTCGGCATGCGCGGCGATCTTGGCCGCTAGGTCTTCCAGATCGATCTCGCCCTGGTCACCGGCGGTCTTGACGACGACCACGCGCATGCCGGCCATCACCGCGCTGGCCGCGTTGGTGCCATGGGCACTGGCCGGGATCAGGCAGACATCACGGTGCCCGTTGTCGCTGGCCAGGTGGAAGCCGCGGATCGCGAGCAGTCCGGCGAATTCCCCTTGGGAGCCGGCGTTGGGCTGCAGCGAGATCGCCTCATAGCCCGTTATCTCGGCCAGCCAGTTCTGCAGGTCGTCGAACAGTTCCAGATAGCCGTCGAACTGGCCGTTCGGCGCGAACGGGTGCAGGTCGGCGAAACCGGGGTTGCTCAGCGGTTCCATCTCGGTCGTGGCGTTGAGCTTCATGGTGCACGAGCCGAGCGGGATCATCCCCCGGTCGAGTGCGTAGTCCTTGTCGCCCAGGCGGCGCAGGTAGCGCAGCATCGAGGTCTCGGAGTGGTGCGTCGAGAACACCGGATGGGTGAGGAAGTCTGTCGTGCGCGTGATCTGCTCGGGGAACTGCGCCGCCCCGTCGAGGCGCTCGACGTCGTCGGCGTCGAGTGTGCTGCCGAAGGCCGTCCATACCGCGAGCAGGTGCTCGCGGCGGGTGGCCTCGTCGCATGAGATGCCGATCGTGTCGGCGTCGACCAGGCGCAGGTTGACTCCCGCCTGGCATGCGGCCGCCACGATGTCGTGGGCCCGCCCTGGTACCGACACGGTGATCGTGTCGAAGAATGCGGCGTCGGCGACCGACACCCCGTGCTCACGGAGTCCCGCCGCCAGGATGCTGGCGTAGCGGTGCACCCGCTGGGCGATCGCGCGCAACCCGTCCGGGCCGTGGTACACGGCATACATGCCGGCCATGACAGCCAGCAGCACCTGCGCGGTGCAGATGTTGCTCGTGGCCTTCTCGCGCCGGATGTGTTGCTCGCGGGTCTGCAGGGCCAGTCGGTAGGCGGGCGCGCCGTCGGCGTCGATAGACACCCCGACCAGGCGGCCAGGCAGTTGCCGCTCGAGTCCGGCCCGGATGGACAGGTAGCCCGCGTGCGGGCCGCCAAAGCCCAGCGGTACGCCGAAGCGCTGCGTCGTGCCGACCGCGATGTCGGCGCCGAACTCGCCGGGCGAGGTGAGCAGGGTCAGAGCGAGCAGGTCGGCCGCGACCACGACCAGTGCGCCGGCGGCATGCGCGGTCTCGACCAGCGGGCGCAGGTCGGGCACCGCACCGGACGCGCCTGGGTACTGCGCGAGGACGCCGAAGGTGCCCTCGGGCAGCGGGTCGGTGAGGTCCTGCACGGCCACGGTCAGCCCGAGCGGGACGGCTCGGGTGCGCACCACCTGCAGGGTCTGCGGCAGGACGTCGGGGTCGACGACGAAGGTGTCGCCGGCGCGGGCGGCGCGATGGGCCAGGGCCATCGCCTCGGCGGCCGCAGTCGCCTCGTCGAGCATCGACGCGCCGGCCACGGCCAGCCCGGTGAGCTCTTCGACCATCGTCTGGAAGTTGATGAGCGCCTCGAGGCGACCCTGGCTGATCTCGGGCTGGTAGGGCGTGTACGCGGTGTACCACGCCGGACTCTCCAGCACGTTGCGCCGAATGACAGCCGGTGTAATGGTGCCGTAGTAGCCCACGCCGATCATCGACGTCAGCACCCGGTTGCGCGCGGCCAATTCGCGCAACTCCGCGGCCGCCTCGGCCTCGGTCGCCGCGGCCGGCAGGGCAAGGGCCAACTTCTCCCGGATGCTGGCCGGGATCGCGTCGTCGACCAGATCGCCCATCGTGGCGTAGCCGACGGCGTCGAGCATGCGCTGCTCATCGGCAGCGGCAGTGATGCCGATGTGTCGCGCGGAGAACGGGGTACCACGCTCGAGATCGGCCAGGATCGGATCAGTCATCTTCGGCGCCCTTTCGGGGGAACGACGGCACGCGCCGACGGCGCGCAATTCCCCCTCTGTCAGACGGCGTCCTTCAGAGCGGTCGACTCGCGTGGTTCGTTTGCCTGAGAGGTTCCGGGGAAGTTGCCCCTTCGGCGCTGCCACGTGACGGCAGGCTCTCCCACACGAGCTGGCTGACCAGCGACGACGCTACCAGCCCATCCCGGCGCGGGTAGCTCAGGCCGACGCGCTGCGCTGCTGGCGCCGCTTGGCCAGTTCATCGTTGGCGTGGCTGATGGCCTCGGTAATCTCGGCGCCGTCGGCCCGCTCGCCGGGCAGTAGGGCCAGCGAACCGACGAGTTCGCGCAGTGCTCCGCTGACGGCGATGCCGAATACGCCCTGACCGCCGCGCAGCAGGTCGACGACCTCCTCGGCGGAGGTGCATTCATAGACGGTCGTGCCGTCGGACAGCAGGGTGATGCGGGCCAGATCGTCGACCCCGCGGGCGCGCAACGCATCGACGGCCGCGCGGATGTTCTGCAGCGAGACGCCGGTGTCGAGGAGCCGCTTGACCACCTTGAGAACCAGGATGTCCTTGAAGGAGTACAGCCGCTGGCTGCCCGAGCCCGAGGCCGAGCGGATCGTGGGCACCACCAGTTCGGTACGGGCCCAGTAGTCCAGTTGGCGGTAGGTGATGCCCGCGGCCGAGCAGGCGGTGGGACCGCGGTAGCCGATCAGCTCGTCGGGGGCGGCGGCTGGATCGGCGAACAGCGTGCCCTGCTCTGGTAGGCGCTCGTCCATCTGCCCACCTCCTGAATCTGACTAGTCATGCGATGATCACGTTGGGCAAGCAACCATTGGCGGAATCCCACGCTGGTGATTCGTTGGTCCCGACGGTAGGGCGGTGGCCGCGGAAGGTCAACGCGCCGCGCCGACATTTCTTAACCCTCATGTAGAGGTCTAGGGCTAGGGGGGTCCGCCCGTTCGCTCAGCCCTCCGAGGCGAAGTCTTCGGGCGAGATGTTGTCGAGGAACTCGCGGAACCGCTCGACCTCGTCCTCCTGCTCGTCCGGGATCTCGACGCCAGCCGCGTCGAGCACCGCGTCGCTGCCGAGGATCGCGACGTCGCAGCGCAGCGCCAGCGCGATGGCGTCCGAGGGGCGGGCACTGACGGCGACCCCGCCGGCGAAACGCAACTCGGCGTAGTAGATGTCATCGCGCATCTCGGTGATGTGCACGGCCTCGAGGCGAACGCCGAGCGCCCCGATCACATCGCGCAGCAAGTCGTGGGTGAGCGGGCGGACCGTCTGCACACCCTGCTGCTGAAAGGCAATCGCCGATGCCTCGACGGCACCGATCCAGATGGGCAGGTAACGGATGCCGTCCTCTTCGCGCAGCAGCACGACGGGCTGGTTCGCGGGCAACTCGACCCGGACCCCCACGACGCGCATCGGATGCACGACGAAACCTCCGTTACCCGCTCGATCGACCATCTCGCGACTTTCGACGCTACACGTTCGGCGTAGCGGGAGTGACGCCCGAGCGAAGCCGCTCAGGAGCCGATGACCTCGCGCAGACCGATCTGGACCAGCGCGGCGTGCAGTCGCACGGAGGCGGCCGCGAGCTCGCGGACGGTTTCCTCGGCGCGGGCCCGGGCCTCGCCGCCGCGCTGGCGTGACATTGGGCCGACGACCTGGGAGAACAGCCCGACCTCGCGCTCGGCAGCGGTCCGGAACGCGCGCAGGTGCCTGCCCTCGAGGCCGAACCGGGCGAGGTCGGCCACGATCTTGCCGACGGACAGGGCGTCGTCGTCGTAGTGCCCGCCGGGCTTGGTGCTGATCAAGCCGAACTGCTCGAGTTCGGTGAGCTGTTCGCTGCGCAACCCGGCCGCGTTGAGCAGTTCGTCGCGGGAGAGCCGCAACGCTGCCTGGGCCGGCCGGAAGTGCTCGGCGGTGGGCGCGTTGTCCTCGATCGCGGCAATGGAAACGTGCGGGACGCGGGGCCCGGCCGAAGAGCCCGAGGGCACCAACCCGCGGTCGACAGCGTCCAGCTGGTCCTTGATCACCCGCAGCGGCAGGTAGTGGTCGCGCTGCTGGGCCAGCACGTAGTTCAGCCGCGACACGTCACCGGCGGAGAACTTGCGGTATCCCGACGCAGTGCGCTCGGGCGCAACGAGACCTTCCTGCTCCAGGAAGCGGATCTTGCTGATCGTCAGGTCCGGGAAGTCGACCTTGAGGTGGGCGAGCACGTCGCCGATGGTCAGCGTGGCGCCGCCACGGGTGGCCGCGGCGCCTGCTGCAGTCACGTCGCTGCCCCGGCACGCACCGCAGCGTTGAGGTAGACGAGGCGGAACTTGCCGATCTGCACCTCGTCGCCGCCGGACAGCGGCACCGCGTCGATGCGCTCGCGGTTGACGTAGGTGCCATTGAGCGAACCGACGTCGTGCACGGTGTAGCCATTGCCTTCGCGGCGGAACTCTGCATGTCGGCGGGACACGGTGACATCGTCTAGGAAGATGTCGCTGTCCGGGTGGCGACCCGCCGTAGTCACGTCCTGATCGAGCAGAAATCGGCTGCCGGCGTTCGGGCCGCGTTTGACCACGAGCAGCGCTGAACCCGGCGTCAACGCGTCGACGGCGCCTTGGTGTGCCTCGGTCGAGAACTCGGTGTCGACATCAGGTATCGAACCGGTCGTGGTGATCGTGCTCGTCACGTCCGCGCCAGACACCGCCTGCGGGAGCGCGGCGCCGCAACTGGCGCAGAAGTGGCTGCCGGGCTGGTTCTCCGTGCCACAAGCGGTGCAGAACACTGGCGTAGCCCTTCGATTTGAGAACGGTCGATGCGGGATGAACGCCACCGCGATAAGCGGAACCGGTCGGTTCGCAGAGCCTAGGCCCGGCGCGTCCTGAGGGTCAATCCGAGGTCGAGCTGTAGCGGAAGTTCTCAGTTTGCGCAGCGCTCAACCGGCCAACGTCCCGTAGGCCGCGGCGTCGATCAACACGCTCTGGTCGGCGCCGTCAGCCAGTTCGATCTCGATGATCCAACCTTCGCCGTACGGATCAGAGTTGATCAACTCCGGCTGCTCGTCGAGTGCGTCATTGCGCGCGGCCACGGTACCGCCGACCGGCGCGTACAGGTCCGAGACGCTCTTGGTCGACTCGACCTCGCCGAAGGCGGCACCCTGGGCGAGCTGCGTGCCGACCTCAGGCAGCGACACGTAGACGACGTCGCCGAGGGCCTGCTGGGCGTAGTCGGTGATTCCCACTCGCGCGGTCTGCTTGCCGTCCGCTTCGCTGATCAGCGCCCATTCGTGATCGGCGGTGTACTGCAGCTGGTCGGGAACGTCTGACATCGGCGGGCCTCTTTTCCTCGTTCGAGCGGGCGCGTTCAGGTGGATCGGATGCGACCCTACTCAGCGGCTCCGGAGTCTCAGTGCGGGGCAGGCGAGGCATACTTCGGCGCGGTCAGCGAGCGAATCGCGGTGATCGTCACGACGTCACGCTCGTCTACGGCCAGGTCGCCGCCGGCTGCCCGGGTGGCGGCTGCGACACCGCCGGGGATGTTCAGCGCCGTGTCCAGCGTCTTCGGGTCGCCGATGGCCAGGACCGTGTACGGCGCGCTCAACACGTTGCCGTCGATCGCGACGGTGCCGCCTGCGGTCGTGAACGATGTCGAGGTGCTGACCCGCACCGGCCCGAACTGGATCGCCTCGCCGCCGGCACCGCGCAGCTCTTCGACAACGTCGAGGAGGTCCTCAGCGGTGAGCTTGTGGGCGGGGTCGGTGATCGTGATCATGACCCCCGGTCCGGTCGCCGGGAGCGTCCCGAGCAGCACGCCGAGGGCTGCTGCGTCCTTCCCGGCCTGTTGCCTGGCGGCGGCGTTGCGGTCCCCGCTGTCCTGCAGCCGGCGCAGGGTCTGGTCGAGGTCGGTGATTTGCTGGCGAAGTCGCTCACCGCGTGCATTCTGGTTGTCGAGGATGCCGATCAGGTCATCCTCGCGCAGATTGGACAGGCTGTCCGACTGCGAGTTCGCCCTGACCTGGACGGCGATGGCGAACCCGAGCGCCGCGGTGAGCACGCCGATGAGCGCCGCGGCCCGGTACCGCGCGGCCGGGCGGGGCTTGGCCGGCGTGGTCTTCTCCGACGCTTCCGCGGGCGGCATCGCGGTGTCGTCGTCCTCAGCCATGTCAGGCCCGGAAGACGTGTCGACGGATGGCGGCCGCGTTGCCGAAAATGCGGATGCCCAGCACCACGACGACAGCTGTCGACAACTGAGCGCCGACGCCGAGCTTGTCGCCGAGGAAGACGATCAGCGCGGCGACGACCACGTTGGAGATGAACGAGACGACGAAGACCTTGGCGTCGAAGATGCCGTCCAAGCTGGCCCGCACGCCGCCGAACACCGCGTCCAGGGCAGCGACGACCGCGATCGGCAGGTACGGCTCCAACCAGCCCGGCACCGTCGGGCGAAACAGCAGGCCGACCACGATCCCGGCGACCAGGGCCAGTGCGGCGATCATCGGGTTGTCCCCTTCGGGCTCGGCGATGCCGTCGGCTGGTGCGCGAAGCGGGGGGCGGTGGCCGGGCTGGCGGGCAGGGTCAGCTTGTTGTGTTCGGTGAACTGAAAGCCGATCCCGTCTGCACTGGCCAGGGTCTGGTACCGACTGGCGGCCGCGCTCGAGGCGAAGCCGGTAGCCAGGTCGTCGGCCTTGCCGATGGCGCGGATGGTGAACGGCGAGGTAACCGGGGCGAAGTCGACCAGCACCGCCTCGCCGGCGAACCTGATGGCCGAGGTCGGCGTCAGCCGGACGTCATTCACCGAGATCGCCTCGGCTCCGTCGGCCCACAGTTCGTTGACGACGCTGCGCACATCACGGTCGCTGAGGATATGGGTGGCACCGCCCGGGCGTGCGCCACCGCCGGGCCCGCCGCTCGCCGTGGCCGCGGGAGGTTCCTTCAGCACGACCTGCAGCCCCGGTCCGACAGCGGCCGTCTGTCCGGCCAGCAGTTGGTCGCGGTTGAGCTGGCGGCTCAACGGCGCGTCGCGGGACAGCCCCTGGTCGCGCAGCGCAGCGAGCGCGCTGTCGAGGCGCTGGGCCTGCGCGCTCAGCTTCTGGACCTGGTGTTGTGCGGCACGGACGCGGGACACCAGGCTGCCGTGCACCCTGGCCGCCTCCGGTGCGCTGCGGTGGGTGTGGATGTAGGCGACCACCAGCGTGAATCCGATCAGGGCGCAGCCGATGGCCACGGCCGCACGGTCGTACCAGCGGCGCGGCGCAGCAGGACCGCGCTGGCGCGCTGCCGCCGCGTAGCCCGGATCGAGCGTGTTCGTGACCAGGTCGACGAGGAGCTGGGCCGAGATCAGGTTGCCGCTCGGCGGGCGCTGCGCCGTCATCGGTGCGCCTGCCGGACGAGCTGCCCGGCCTGGATCAGGTAGACACCGCCGGCGTACAGGTACAGGGCGGTCCCCCAGATCGTGAATGCCCACGCCACCGGACGCGCCAGGTCGGCGACGGTGCCGTGGTACTCGCCGATGAGCAGGAACGGGAACGCATAGAGCAGGCAGAACGTGGCGGCCTTGCCCAGGTAGTGCACCGCGAACGGCGCGTAGCCGTAGCGCCGGATGACCGCGAGGGCGAAGGTCAGGACCGCGTCCCGGCCGACGATCACCAGGGCCAGCCACAGCGGGATGATGTTGCGCAGCACCAGGCCGACGAGGGTGGCGAGGATGTAGAGCCGGTCGGCCAGCGGGTCCAGCAACGCGCCGAGCTTGCTCGTCTGATTCAGCCGGCGCGCCAGCACGCCGTCGGCCCAGTCGGTGAACCCGGACACAAACAGAACGAGGATCGCCCAGCCGTCCGCATGCGGGCCCAGCAGCAGCCACAGGAACAACGGCACCCCGAACAGGCGTAGCACGCTGAGCGCATTCGGGATGGTCAGCACCCGATCGATGCCGCCAATCGAGGCCCCAGCAGCCGCGTCGGGAGCTGCCGCCACGATGCCTCCTGCACTGCGCGTCGGACCGACCGCTCGGTGCGAGATCACGCTTGTGTGGGAACGGGAATCATTCGATTCCACGGTCCCCGGCGCACCGGAGCGGGTCCGCTGCGTTCGTCGGCGTCAGATTACCCGAGTACGGCGACGCTCCGGTGCCAGACGCGCACCGTGATCGGCCCCGTTTCCTGACCAGCAGGTTCGGCGGAGGGTGTTGGAGAGACCGTATAGCTTGCAAGATGACTACTTCCATGGAAAGCTTAGGGTCATAGGCGAGATCGCGGCGGAACACCCGCCACCCAGCCTGCGTCGTCGATCGGGGTCGGGGGGCCTTATCGCCACGCAGGCGGGCGACCTCTCCATGGGGCGGCAATAAACCGCGCCCCGGCACGACACCGAACGGTCCGCTCTCAGGATTGGGAGCGGGCCGTTCGTGTCGCTGTGCTCCGACATCGTCGAAGCTGGCTTCACCCATCAGGCAGCCGGTAGTTCTCTCCGGCATGCGAACGGAGCCCCACATCTGTAGGGCTCCGTGCAGTCGGGACGACAGGATTTGAACCTGCGACCCCCTGACCCCCAGTCAGGTGCGCTACCAAGCTGCGCCACGTCCCGGTCGGGTACGACCGGCGCTAACCCTATCGCGACGGAGCCCCGCGCTTTTCCCGCACCCGCACGGAGATCTCGACCGGCGTGCCGGTGAAATCGAAGTCCTCGCGTAGCCGTCGCTCTATGAAGCGGCGATATCCGCCCTCCAGAAAACCGGTGGTGAACAGCACGAACCTGGGTGGTCTGGTGTCGGCCTGGGTGGCGAACAGGACTCGGGGCGCCTTCCCACCGCGCGGCGGCGGCGGGGTGGCGGCCACAACCTCGGTGAGCCAGCTGTTGAGCCGGCCGGTGGAGATGCGCCGGTCCCACGACTCGAGACTCACCCGTAGATGGGTGGCCAGCTTGTCAACGGCCCGGCCGGTGACTGCCGAGACGTTGATGCGCGGCGCCCATGCGACGCGGGCGAAGTCGCGATCGATCTCGCGTTCGAGCAGGTCGCGGCGGTCCTCGTCGACGAGGTCCCACTTGTTGAAGGCCAGCACCAGCGCTCGGCCTGCCTCGATCACCTCGGCGATCACCCGCTGGTCCTGTTCCGCGATCGGCTCTGAGGCGTCCAGCAACACGACGGCCACTTCGGCAGCCTCGATCGCCGCGGACGTGCGCAGGCTCGCGAAATACTCCATGCCGCTCGCCTGGTTGACCCGACGGCGAAGCCCAGCGGTGTCGACAAATCGCCAAGTCTGTCCGCCCAGTTCGAGCAGGCTGTCCACCGGGTCGATGGTGGTCCCGGCGACGGAGTCCACGACGGAACGCTCCTCGCCGCTGAGCCGGTTGAGCAGACTGGATTTGCCGACGTTCGGGCGCCCGATCAGAGCCACCCGGCGCGGGCCGCCCTCCTCGAGGTTCTCCGGCGGGGCGTCCGGCAATGCCTCCAGCACGGCGTCAAGCAGGTCTCCGCTGCCCCGCCCGTGCAGCCCGCTCACCGGGTACGGCTGGCCCAGACCCAAGGACCACAGTTCGGCGGTCTCCGGTTCGGCCCGCTCGTCGTCGATCTTGGTCACGGTGAGGATCACCGGGCGGCCACCCCGTCTCAGTGTCCTGGCGACGGTGAGATCAGTTTCGGTCGCACCGGTGCGTCCGTCGATGACGAACAGCACCAGGTCCGCAGTGGCGACGGCCCGCTGCGCCTGGGCGGAGACCATCGCCTGAAGACCGCGCGCGTCGGGTTCCCAGCCGCCGGTGTCGACGAGGGTGAAGCGCCGTCCGCCCCACAGCGCGTCATAGGCGACCCGGTCCCGAGTGACGCCGGGGATGTCCTGGACAACGGCTTCGCGACGGCCGAGGATCCGGTTCACCAGCGTCGACTTGCCGACGTTGGGCCGCCCGACCACAGCGACGACAGGTGCCACCCGGGTGTCGCCCCGCGCCTGGTTGGCGCCCTCTGGTTCGTCGTAATCAGTCACGCGCTCGCTCCGTCAGTGTCGTCGTGGCCCGCCCGCGACTGGCCTGCAGTTCGTCAGCGATCGCGACCAGTGCGGCCAGGGCGACCCGGATGCCTTCGGTCGCCGCGGCCGCGACACCGACCGTGAGCACCTGCCCGTCGGGCCACCGGTCCATCGCGATCGGCTCACCGAACAACAGCACCGAGGGCGGGCGGCGCCAACTGCGGCGGTGTGCCATTTCCGACGTCCCCGAGCAGGCCACCGGAATGACGGTGGCACCGCTGCGCAGCCCGAGATAGCCCACTCCGGGTCGCGCGCTTTCGGCCAGGCCGTGGCCGCGGGTGCCCTCGGGGAAGATGCCCACGATCCCCCCGCGGTGCAGGATCCGGAGGCACAGGCGGACAGCGGGGGCGTCGCCGCCGTCCCGGCGCACCGGGATCTGCCCCGCACTGCGCAGCAGCGGCCCCAGCCAGGGGGTGAACGCCTCGGCTTTGACCAGACAGCTGACCGGACGACGCACTGCGCCGAACAGCAAGGGGCCGTCGAGCAGCGAGCGGTGGTTGACCGCGAAGAGCACCGGTCCGGTGGCCGGGATCGCGCCGAGGCCGGCCACGTGGACCTGGCCGAGGGTCAGCGCAATGGCCCGGGCGAGCGCTTGACGCCGCCGCAGTGCTGCCGAGCCAGCGGTACGCGCGGTCAGGGTGGGTTCAGACATGGCCGACGCTCTCGTGAACTATGTCGACAAGACGATTTACTACTTCATCGATGTCAAGATCGGTGGTGTCGATTTCGATGGCCTCGGCGACCTGCGCCAGCGGGCTGGCTGCGCGAGTACTGTCCAGCCGATCGCGCCGCTCGATGTCCTCGGCGACGGCGGCCAAGTCCGCGCCGGCCCCCAGCTCACCGGCCCGGCGGCGGGCCCGGACGGCTGCGCTGGCGCTCAGGTAGATCTTAGGGACGGCGTTCGGC
Source organism: Actinomycetota bacterium (assembly GCA_030853345.1). Lineage (GTDB taxonomy): Bacteria > Actinomycetota > Actinomycetes > Mycobacteriales > Jatrophihabitantaceae > QHCC01. Next base: position 26,836 of record JALYVG010000034.1, read on the forward strand.
CACACCACCGAACCGATGTCGCGGCCCTCGACGACGATGCCGCCACTCCCACTCGCGTCGATCAGCACACGTTGGGCCCGGACAAGGTAGGCCCGGATCGCAGGCACGGCCGACACCGCACTCACCGCGGCAGTCACCCGGGCGGACCTGATCTCGCCGTCGACCGGCACCTCGTCAAGTGACACCGCCACGTGATGTGGATCTGTCGATATCTCGATTCGCGACCGACGGGCTGCCGCGGCGACCGCGGCGTCGTCGGTAAGGTCCACGCCCCGGTTCAGCACGGCCAGGGTGGCGGCCCGGTACATCGCGCCAGTGTCCAGGTACCGTGCGCCGAGCCGCAGCGCAACCAGCCGCGACACCGTGGACTTGCCGGTTCCGCTCGGACCGTCCATAGCCACCACGAACCGTGGGCCGGGCTGGTTGGGGGACGGGGCGAAGGCCGCCGAGTCGCGCTGCGTCACAGGCCACGACTCCTCGGATGCGAGCCGACTGGCGGCTGGCTGGTTGCGGCCTCGGCACGCAGGCGGGCGCGGCGCGTCGGGCTCGCTGCGACGGGTCACCGCAGCCACTGCGAAGAATACGGACCGCGGGACGCGTCGCGGCGCAGCGGGTCCATCCCGTTCTGACCACCGCGCGATTCACGCTCAGGCTGAGACCTGATCCGCCGCGGTGGACGGGTCTCACCATATGGCTCACGGTAAGCCGAATTCGGCCGCACACGTAGGCGGCGCGGTACTCATTGCAGCAGATCGACTCATTGCGGCAGATCGGTCCGCAGCGCAGCGGCACCGCCCAAGTAGACATGGCGGATCTGCGCCCGTTGCCGGCCCGTCTCGACATGGGCCAGCAGTCGCAACACCCGGGGCATCGCACCGGGCACCGCAATCTCGGTCGTGCACAGCAGTGGGACGTCGCTGAGCCCTAACAGCCGGGCGGCGTAGGCAGGGAACTCCGCGGTGAGGTCCGGCGTCGCCGTGAAAACGATGCTGATCAGGTCCATGCGGTCGACGTCGTTGCGGTGCAGCACCTCGCTGACGAGTGCGGCCGTGCCGGTGAGGATGACCTCTCGTTCGTTCGCCGCGACCTGGATCGCACCACGTATCGCCCGGACCGCCACAGTGAACTCCTCTACCGATATGTCGATGTAGTACTACCACTGTTTAGCGTTTCATTGACCAAGTGCTAAGCCGTGAGTGCCGACACGCCGCGGCTGTGTCTATATCAACTCCCCGACATGTCGGGATGGGCCGTGTCACGGGCACCGCGTGTCCGGGCGCGTGCTGCTGAACCGGCGACCCTCCGGCCGGGGCCTCCAGATAATCGACAAGTCGCCTTGTCTCTAATAGCGGCGGAAATCAACGATGGCGACCTTCGCAATAAAGATACATAGCTACGAATTGTTTCTGCGCTACCTCGCTGAAACGTCTAACGACTAGAGAGCCTTATCGACAAGGCGATGAAGCTCGGACAGCTCCCGCCGAGTGAGTTCGCGCAGGCTGCCCGCCCGCTGCCCACCGAGCCGCACCGGTCCGACAGCAGTACGCACCAGCCGCTGTACCGGGTGCCCGACCTCGGCCATCAGCCGGCGCACGATGTGGTTGCGG
>JALYVG010000062.1 GCA_030853345.1 Actinomycetota bacterium
CGCAAGTGGCGGCAACCAACTTCGGAGGTCGAGGAATTCCGGGATATCCAACGGCAGTGGGAGTAACCAACCGTCCGGGGAAAGCATTGACACGGTAGGGGTCACTGGTTCAATCCCAGTATCGCCCACCCTTGGAGGCCCCGTATTCCGGGGCCTCCAGTCATTTTCGGATCTTCTCGGGCCGTTGTGTGGCCATGTGAGCGTTGGTCACGTTGGTTACCGTGAGTTCGGGTGTGGCCCCGATGTGGCCCGGCGTCAACGCTGACGCTGGCGACGCGGAGGTTAACGCACGATGCCGCTCGCCGATTCAGGCGCCGACGTAGGGTCCAGATTCCCGATGCCGACCGGTTCCGGACGGTCATCTGCGCGTCGGCACCGAGTGAGCACTGCATCGAATGTGTAGTGCTCAAGGGACGTGTTCCAAGACGACCGGCGAGGAGATCAGGATCAGTTCGACCATTCGCCAATGACGACGTTGGGCGCGAGATCGCCGTATACGGTGCATCTTCGAGCCGTTAGGTACCCGCCGCTATGCGCGCTGTCCGCGGCGCATCGGCATGTATGGCCAGGATTCAATGGTCTCCGTGGGGCCACGACACGTCACATCTGTCGGTCAATATGTGTGGTCACGGACTGCCTCGCCCTTCGAAGCGGGCCCTTCGGCGGGACGCCAAGATCGAGATCGCCGACCGTCGCTATCGGGATCGCCGACCTCCAGACATTCTCCGCCGCGGGTCGCTAGCAGCATCCGGAAAGCGTTGTTAGATGCGGACGTGATGCCGGCGCCAGTCGGGACTGTTGTCGCCGCCTGCCGTGCAAGTGGTGGTTTATGCGTAATGGCTACACCGGGGGTGTTCGGACGGTCATTCTTTCGCCGGGTCGCCCGAAGATGCTGAGGATCTCGGCGGGTTCGTTGCCGGTGCTGCCGAACGAGTGCGGCACTTTGGTGTCGAACGAGGCGACCTCACCTGGGCCGAGTACCTAGTCCTGGTCGCCGAGGACGAAGCGCATGTGCCCGGACAGGACGTAGATCCATTCGTAGCCGTCGTGCGCCCGTGGTTCTGGGGTGACCTTGGTGGTCGGGATGACGATCTTCCAGGCTTGCATCCCATCGGGCTGCCCGGTGAGGGGAATTACCGTCCTGCCCTTGACGCGGCCAGGCTTGAGTCGGATGCGCGGATCGCCGTCCGCAGGCGCTCCGACAAGATCGTCGAGCGGCACCCGATAGGCATGCGACAGCGCAAGAAGCAGTTCCAGGGTGGGCCGCCGCAGCCCGGTCTCGAGCCGCGACAACGTGCTCTTGGAGATACCCGTCGCCATCGCAACCCCGGTCAGAGTCATCCCACGCTGTTGCGCTGTCGCTTGAGCCGGGCGCCGACCTGGTCGAGCGAAGCCGCGATGGCTGCCGTCGACGTGTCCTGCATAGGCTCAATCCTGACTTGTGATTCCCAGAAACGGCAACAATTCTAGGAGAACCGCCCGCGCCCTTGCAGCCTATGGGGCATGAGTCAATACGACAGCAAATACGACGTGGTGGTGATCGGCGGCGCCGCCGCGGGCTTGTCTGCCGCCTTGGTGCCAAGCTGGCGCCTCTGCCATGAGGAGTCGTCGCCCTTCCATCGTGCTGGAGATGCTCTGGTCGGCCGAGCCGACGTGGATCTCGGTCTGCAACGAGGGCGCCGCAGCTCCAAAGGTTCCTCCTCGACCAGAAACGCCACGACGGCGGTTCGCAGCGCGAAATATCCGTCGATCTCGAGCACGCAGCCGAACCGCACGGCTTGCGCAGATCAGTCCGTATGCGCTCAGCCGTCTCGCTGGCACGATGGGGTCGTGACGACCGACGGCCCACTTGTGATCGGGATGCTGGGCGGGATGAGCTGGGAGTCCAGCGCGCAGTACTACCGGCTTGCCAATGAGCTCGTGCGGGAACGGCTGGGTGGGCTGCACTCGGCACGAGTGTTGCTCGCGTCGGTGGACTTCGCCGACATAGAGCAACTACAGGCCAGCGGCCGTTGGGATGAAGCCGGCGAGCTGCTGGCTGAGACCGCCAAGCGGTTGGAAGCCGGTGGCGCGGAGCTTCTGCTGATCTGCACCAACACGATGCACAAAGTCGCCGATCAAGTTCAGGCCGCTATCGATATCCCACTGCTGCACCTAGCCGACGCCACGGCGCAGGCGATCACCAAGGCCGGGCTGAGCACGGTCGGGCTGCTGGGGACCGCCTTCACCATGGAGCAGGACTTCTGCCGTGACCGACTCGCCAACCACGGCTTCAAGGTGATCGTTCCAGCTGCGGAGGATCGATCGGAGGTGCACCGCATCATCTATGACGAGCTGTGCCTGGGTGTACTGCGCGAGGAGTCACGGCAGGCCTATCGCGAAGTCATAACGCGCCTGGTCCTGGCGGGCGCCGAGGGCGTCGTGCTTGGCTGTACCGAGATCGAGTTGTTGATCTCTGCGGCGGACAGCTCGGTTCCGGTCTTCCCGACGACCCGCCTGCACGTTGAGGCCGCCGTCAATGCGTCTCTTCATACGCCGGCTTCTGTCAGACGGCACCCCGCCTGAGCGGACCACTGCACAAGGCGCTGTTGCGTTGATCGATCCGGGCAGCGCCGCGGCCCCGCGTGGCTTGAGGTCCGGGCCTATAGGCAGTGAGCGAGCTCGGTGAACGCGACGCGGACGCGGTCATCGATGCGCAGCTCGACGGTGAGTTCGTAGTGTCCGCGGCGCAGGTTCTGCACGAATGCGTGACCGGCGGCGAGGACGCGCAGCGAGCTGATCGTCTTCACGCCACGCATCGGCCGCAGCCTCGCCTGAGGCGGCCGTGGTCGGTCTCGACGGCGTTGTTCGCATACTGCTCGAGCAACGTGCCGTGCACTCGGGACGAGGTCGTCGATGACGCGTGGGTACACCGGCGCACGGTCGGTCGTGACTTCGACCGGTGCCGGACCGTAGGTCAGCGCTCGGGCGAAGAACGCCCGCGCTGCTGCCCTGTCACGGCGGTCGGCGACAAGGACGTCGATGACCTGGCCATACTGGTCGACCGCTCGGTACAGGTACGTCCAGCGGCCGGCGACCTTGACGTAGGTCTCGTCGACGAACCACCGATCCCCGGTCGCATGCCGGGCCGGACGGGCGGACTCGATGAACTCCGATGTGAAGGTCTGCACCCAGCGGTAGATGGTCACGTGATCGACATCGATGCCGCGTTCGGCCAGCAGCTCCTCCACGTCGCGGTAAGACAGGCCGTAACGCAGGTACCAGCGCACCGCGACGGCGATCACTTCCCGCGGGAACCGATAGCCAGCTGGCGCGGACGACAATGTCGAACCGGAGCTGATCATCTGGCCATTGTCCGGCAGCCGCATCAGACCAACGCAACAGAGCCGGCCAACCAGGTCGTGGACATCCACCGGCTCTCGCGCGGCTGTTATGGCGCACCGCGGGTGCATGCCGAGCTGCGGCTCGGGCTCGGGATTCGGGTCGGGCGCAAGCGGGTCGCCCGGCTGCTGCGC
>JALYVG010000172.1 GCA_030853345.1 Actinomycetota bacterium
GAGCCGCCCCACCGCAAAGCCGATCAGGAGTCTCGACCGACTCGCAATGCATTGTGCAGATCCGCCACCGCGGCGTCGCGGGAGCTCAGCGGCGCCAAGCCCAGCCCGTGTTCGATGGTGGCCAGGATCGACGTGGTGTCGTAGGACGTGTGGTCGACACCGGAGCGCTTCAGCGACGTGCTGATGACCAGCGCCGGAATACGGGTACCCGGCCCCATCTGGTCGTGCACGCCGGGTGTCGCGCTGCCTTGTCCGGGTGGCGAGACGTGGTCCCACTGGCCGCCGAACTCGTCATAGGTCACCACCACCAGGGTGTCCTTGGCCTGCGGACCGGACAGGATCGTCTTCAGCAGGGTGACGAGGTGGTCGCTGCCGTCGGGCTCGCTGGCATAGCCAGGGTGCTCGTTCTCGGCACCGTAGGGCTTGACGAAGCTGACCGCCGGCAGCGTGCCGTGCTTGGCCGCGGCGATGAAGTCCGTCTCGTCCTTGAGGTGCGTGCGGCCCGGCTTACCAGGCGCGTAGTTCGCGAAGTAGTTCAGCGGCTGGTGGTGGAACTGGAACAGCTTGCCGGGATGCCCGGCGTTCGCGTCGTTCCAGCCGCCGGCGTACCAGTTCCACGGCACCTTCTTGGCGCTGAGCCGGTCACCGATGTTCGGGTAGACCGTGTCATCGATCAACGGCAGCTGTCGGCCACCGCCGAACGGCGCGTTGGACGGCTGAATGGTGTTGACGGCGTAGTCACCGCACGCGACGTTCGGGTTGGTGCTCGACTGCCCGCAGGCCTGGGTGAGCTGTGCGTCGTTCACCGTGGTGGTGGTCGGGGTCGGGTGGTAGAGCGGGTAGGCAGTCGGGAACCCATTGCTGTCCACGACCGAATGCAGTCCGGCATCGGCACCACCGGGACCGGCGGCCGTGTCGACCGGCGAACGCGCCGCCACCAGCCACTGGTGGTTGAGGAACGATCCGCCGAACGCCGCCTGGAAGAAATGGTCGGCGATCACGTAGTTGGGGGCGTGCCGGCCGTGCAGGTAGTCATAGATCGGCAGGTTCTTCGTGTCGTACTGGCCCATGGTCAGGCCAACCGCGTCGCTGCCGGTGACGTAGCGGTTCTGCAGGCCGCCGTTGAGCTGGTACTGCTCCTGGTAGAAGCGGTGCACCAGGTCGCGGGTGCAGCCGCCCGGCTGCGCACCAGTGCTGTCCTTGAGCACTCCGTTGCCCGCGAAGACGCCGGGCGCGGGGCAGGTCTTGTCCGTCGGCTTGATGTAGTTGTCGATGGTGAAGGGGTCGTTGGTGAAGTGACTGGCCACGACGCCATGCGCGGAGTCGACACACGTGTTGGACAGCGGGCCGGGCGGGGCGTTGAGCGGGGTGGAGAGATTCACGTCGTTCTGGAGCAGGCAACCGTACGCGTCACCGTTCTGGGCGACCTGGGTGGTGTGCACCTGGTCCGCGGCGCGCAGGCCGTCGACCCGCTGGCCGTTCACCGAGCCCCACGTTCCGTACAGGTTGTCGAAGCTGTGGTTCTCCTCATAGATCACCACGATGTGCTTGTAATGCCCGACGACGGTCGGACCCCGGTCCCCATGATGGTCCGGTGACGGGCTGGCCGCGGCCGTGACCACGCCCACGGCGAGGATGGCGGCGGCGGCCGCCCCCAGCAATCTCATTCTGCGCATGTGCTCCTCCAACGTCGATGTCGCACCGTCTCCAGCCTGTCCTACCTGCCGGATGACTACAACAGCGCAAAATTGAACAATCGGGGTCGGCCGGCTTGGCAGTTGTTGTCGCCTCAGCGACGGGTGGCCAGGACCGCGCGGCGCGATTCGTCGGCCCGGCGCTGTTCGAGGGCGTAGAGCAGGCCATAGGTGAACCCGTTCTCGTTCGCGGCAGCGCCGGCCCGGATGCCCATGAGCAGGAGTGCCTCGTAAGCGACCACACTGTCCTGGAACTCGCCCAGGGTGTCTTGGACGGCGCGGGTCCTCTTGATCGTTTGCCTGGCCGCCTTAGGCTTCAGAGCGGGGGTCGCGAGCTCCGTCGCGTACCGGGCACGCTTGGCTGCCTTGCGGGCACGGTGCACCAGTTCGGGGTCGTCGGGGTTGTTCGCGGCGTTCTTCAGGCGTCGGGACAGTTTGCGGTGGGCGTGCTCGGCCCATTCCACCGCCTGCGTTTCCGGCCCCTCCGCCGCTGAGGTGAAGGGCGGGTCGGCGATCCATGCCTCGACCGCGTCGAGCAGTGCGTAGTACCGGCGACTGGTGAGCGCCTTCAGCAGTGCCCGGTGCTGCTGTGCCTGTTCGTGAAGCAGGTCCTGCTCCACTCGGCTTGCGACCGGGCCGAGCACCAGGTGATCGGGCAGCTGGGCGATGGTGTCGCGCAGGTGCGCACGTAACACGTCGGGGTCGCGGACCGCACCGAGCAAACCGGCGTACCACCGCAGCTCGGCGTCCAGGGCGGCCGCCGGCTCCGCGTCGAACAGGGCCCGGTACGTGCGCAGGGTGCTGCGCATCCGGCGGGAGGCAACCCGAGTGCGGTGGATCGCGTCGAAGCCGCCCCGCAGGGCCACGTCACCGTCGAGCAAAGCCTGGTGCTGTTCGACAAGGTAGGCCATGGCCAGGGCGCCGACGGTGGGCCGCCCGGCGGTCGGCCGCGGTGCGGCAGGTGCGCCGCCGCCCGTCCGGGCCGTCCCGATGGCCCGGGCCAGCTTCGAGGAGACCCCCGACGGGAGGGCCCCGACTGCGCGCAGCCGTTTCACGATCGCCGCGACGAGCTTCTTGTCGCCCGTGCCGAGTTCGACCTCGATCTCGCGCCAGGTGCTGATCACCGCGGTGCCGCCCAGGGTAGTCGCGCGCACCTGGTCGTCAGCGACCTCGACGAGCAGTTCCCCGTCGACGGCGCACAGCTGATAGGTGGTGCGTTCCGTGCGGATCCGGGCGACCTGGCGCAGGCTGCGGCCACGGCGCAAGCCGGCAGTGAGGTCCCGCAGCTCCCTGGGCACCCCAGGGCTCCCCCCGGGAGGCAGGCGGAACTCGGTCCGGTCGACCCCGGCGGGCACCTTGAGCTGCCACCCGGTGTCGGAAGGGCCGCCAGCGCGCCTGCGCAGCGTCACCTTCGCGTTCAACAGATCATGGCCGGCAGTGTCGAAGTAGGTGCTGTCAAGGTGGATCAGCGCCGTCTGCAGGATGCCCCCGGCCGGGACCAGCGCACCGAGATCGGGCATGCGGAAGCTGTCGTCAACCGCCAGTTTCACCTCACGTTCGAGGTAGCGCTGCGCCACATCCGCCATTCTGTACAGTCCCGGGCATCACCGGAAGGCCTCGGCTCCGCCTGGAGCTCACGCCGGATCCGGGGCGGGCGGGCCGGGCTCCAGGCCGAACAGGGAAAGCAGGCCGGCGATGGTGAGCACGCGAGACAGGTTCTGAGAAACCCCGCGCAGCTCCACCCGCTTGCCCAACTGGTCGGCCTGATTGCGCAACTCGACCCAGGTCCCGATCCCGGTTGAATCCACGAAGGTCAGTTCCGTGACGTCGAGGACCACTGTCGAGCATGCCGGATCCTGCACGGCGCTCGACGCGGTTGCCCGCATCGCCGCCGCACCGGCCAGGTCCAGGTCACCGGCCAGGGCCAGCACAGTGCACTCGGAGTCGGTGCTCGTCGCACGGATGGAAAAGTCCGTCACGGCGCCACTGTGTCACACCGATCCACTTTGGGTACGAGACAGCCATCTGGTAGGCACGCCTCCACGTGTTGGGGATGCGGTGGGCAGCGGCGCCGGGGAGGGGCATTCACGTGTGCTGGGCGATTGAGCGCGGCTTCGCCAGCGAAGCCCGCGCACCCAGCGCCGCGCGCCACTTCGTGGGGACTGCCTTGGTGGGTCTGCTGGCTCCATTGGGTCAGACCGATACCCTCGCCGACGCCGAACTGGTCGTCAGCGAGCTGGTCACGAACTCGGTGCGATCTGGTGCCGCGGCGGTGCGCGTCGGTGTTGAACTCCATCACGGCGAACTCGAGCTCGACGTGGCCGATGACGGGCCCGGCTGGCCGACTCTGGCGTCGGTGGACATGCACCAAGCCAACGGCCGCGGTCTCATCCTGGTCGACGCCCTTGCCGATCATTGGCAGGTCGAGCCGATCGAGTCCGGAGGCAAGCGGGTGCGGGTCGTCCTGGCCGTGGCGGCTGAGCTCACCACGTTGTTGCACTGCCGCCGGCCGCCGGTCGGTCAGGCGGGGCACGGCTGAGTCAGTCGCGCTGGGTCGGCCGGATCGCCAGCGCGGTGACGTCGTCCTCCCACCGCCCCTCGTGCTGGGCCTCGACGAGCTGACCGAGCCCGTCGGCCAGCAGCCCGGTGGTGAGCCCGCATGCGCCTTTCGCCAGGCGGCGCAGGCTGGCGTCGATGTCCTCGCCGCGCCGTTCGACCAGACCGTCGGTGTAGAGCAGTAGCGTCGACCCGGTAGGAAACGGCCAGTTCGTCGCGGTGCGGTCGTCGTGTCCAGCGCCGACGGGACGGGTGGCAGGCACCTTGACGTACTCTGCGCTGCCCCGTGGGGTGACCACCAGCGGGGGGCAGTGCCCGGCATTGACGACGGCCAGGGATTCCTCGGCTGGGTCGATCACCAGCAAGATCAGAGTGACCAGCTCAGAGATGGCAAACATCGCCGCCATTCCGTCCAGCCGCGACACGACGCTCGACGGATCGGGGTCGCTCGCGATGTAGGCGCGCACCGCCGCACGCATCTGCGCCATGGCTGCGGCCGCCGCGACGCCGTGACCCATGACGTCGCCGATGAACACCACCAGCCGGCCGTCGGGCAGGCGCAGCGCGTCGTAGAAGTCGCCGCCGACTTCACTGCGGGCGGCCGCGGTGGAGTAGGTGGCGACGTCCCAGCCGGGGATGTCGTCCAACCGCTCGGGCAGGACTGCCCGCTGCAACTGCAGCGCGACATCGCGGGTCTGGCTGTGCAGCTCGGCGTTGTCGATCGCGACTGCGGCGCGCCGGCCGAGATCCTCGGCAATGGCCAGGTCGGCCGGCCCGTAACGCTGCGGGGTCTCGGCCCGGACGAGAGTGATGGCGCCGAGGACCCGGCCGCGAGCCCGCAGTGCGACGATCAGGACGCTGCGCAGGTTCAGGTCCCGCGCCAGGCGCAGATGCTCCTCGTCGACCGCGCCCGCGACCAGCATGGCGTCGGTGACTTCGGAATAGAGCTCGCTGACCCCGGTGCGCACAACTTCGGGTACGCCGGTGTGTGCGTTCATGTCCGGTGGATAACGCTGCTGCAGCTCGCGCGCCCACGCCACCTTGTCCGGGTCGACGTGGGCGACGGCGAGCGTCTGCAGAACACCGTCCTGGACGATGTCGACGCCGCACCAGTCAGCCAGCCGCGGCACGGCGAGGCGGGCGACATTGGCCAACGTCGAGCGATAGTCAAGGCTGCTGGCCAGCTCGGCCGAGGCGTCGGCCAGGAAGGCGAGCTGGGTCGCGCGCAGCGCTGCCTCGTCGACCGCCCGCACCCGCAGCACCGCCTGGGCGCACGTGTCGGCGAAGATCCGCAGGAAGACCAGCTCCCGAGGGTTGGGAACCCACGGCCCGGCGAAGACCAGGCCGATCACACCGATCGGGTTCCCACTCACGGCCAAGGGCAGGCATAGCAGCGAACGTTCTTCCGGCAGCTGGCCGGACAACAGGGGGTAGCGGTCTTCGAGCTCGGCTCGGCCCGAAGCGACGACAATCTGGCCGGTACGCACGGCCTCACACGCGGGCAGATTGGCCGTGAGTGGATAGGTCGCCCACAGCGTCTCGGTGTGGGGCTGCCCACCCCGGATGCCTACCAGAGTCAGCGTGTGGTCATCGGTGAGAACCGAGAGTGTCGAGACCGCCGCGCTGACCGCGTCGGCAACATGTGAGACGACGATCTCGATGACTGAGTTGAAGTCGGGAGCCGCCGCCAGTTCGGCGGTGACTGTGCCCAGTTGAGCCAGCCGGGCATCGTGGGCGCCTACTCCCGCGGCCATCACCGCGGAAGCATTGCACCCCCGAGCGCCCCCGTCACCCGATCAAAGGGGTGAAATTGGGGATAACCTCACCCGCGTGACGCAACCCCTCGAGGATGCGACGGACCGGTTGATCGCCGCTGCACTCATCGCAGACGGCCGCAGCACCCTGAAGAGCCTCGCGGAGGCCACGGGGTTGTCGGTGTCGGCAGTGCAGGCTCGGGTGCGGCGCCTGGAGACCGACGGGGTGATTCGCGGGTACACGGCCCTCATCGACCCCGACGCGATCGGCCTGCCGCTGTCGGCGCTGGTATCAATCACGCCGTTGGACCCGGCACACGAGTACGACATTCCCGAGCGGCTCGTCGAATTGACCGCGATCGAGGCCTGCCATTCCGTGGCTGGAGAGGACAGTTACGTGCTGTTCGTGCGGGTGGCGTCGCCCAAGGAGCTCGAGTCCCTGATCCGCGAGATTCGCAAGCGGGCCAATGTCTCCAGCCGCACTACGGTGGTGCTGCACACCTCCTTCGAGGGACGGCCGCATCCGATCCGTGTCGTCGAGTGACCGGAAAATAGTCGGCTAAACGGCTGATAAACCGGAAAAGTTCCTGTAGAATGGGGGAATGACGATGCTGCGTTCGGCTACCACCGCCGACATCACCGCCAACCACGTCCACGAGACCATCGCCCGGCACATGCTGGCCGACGGCTTCGAACTGGTACTCGACCTGCAGGCCTCGCAGGGTTGCGACCTGGTTGATGCCCGCGACGGCACCCGGTATCTCGACCTGTTCACCTTCTTCGCCTCATCGGCGCTTGGCATGAATCATCCCGGCCTGACCGAGGACACCGATTTCCTGCACGAACTGGCCAACGTCGCCGTCAACAAGCCGAGCAACTCCGACATCTACACGGTGCCGCTGGCGCGCTTCGTCGAGACGTTCGCGCGAGTCCTGGGCGACCCGGCGCTGCCGCACCTGTTCTTCGTCGACGGGGGCGGCCTGGCCGTCGAGAACGCGCTGAAGGTCGCCTTCGACTGGAAGAGCCGCTGGAATGAGGCGCACGGCATCGACCCGGCCCTGGGCACCAGGGTGCTGCACCTGGAAAACGCGTTCCACGGCCGCACCGGCTACACCATGTCGCTGACCAACACCGATCCGATCAAGGTCGCCCGGTACCCCAAGTTCGACTGGCCGCGCATCCCAGCGCCGTCGATCAACGCTACGGCCGACGTCGCAGTCGCCGAGGCCACAGCGCTCGCCGCGGCCCGGGCCGCCTTCGAGGCTCACCCGGGCGATATCGCCTGCTTCATCATGGAGCCGATCCAGGGCGAAGGCGGCGACAATCACTTCCGCCCGCAGTTCCTGCAGGGCATGCAGTCGCTGTGCCGCGAGTTCGACGCACTCTTCATCATGGACGAGGTGCAGACCGGCGTGGGCATGACGGGCACGGCCTGGGCCTACCAGCAGCTCGGCGTCACGCCCGACGTCGTCGCGTTCGGCAAGAAGACCCAGGTCTGCGGCATCATGGCCGGCGGGCGTGTGGACGAGGTGCCGCAGAACGTGTTCGCGGTGTCCTCGCGGATCAATTCCACGTGGGGCGGCAACCTCACTGACATGGTGCGAGCACAGCGTATTTTCGAGGTGATCGAGGCCGACGGTCTGATCGAGCGGGCGGCCGTGCTCGGCGCGCACCTGATCGACGGGCTGCACGCCCTGGCGGCCAGGCAGGACGTGATCTCCGACGTGCGCGGGCGCGGGCTGATGTGCGCGTTCACGCTGCCCTCTGCCGAGCTGCGCAACGCGGTGATCACCCGGCTGCGCGAAGACGAGCGGGTGCTGGTGCTCGGCTGTGGTGCGTCGAGCCTGCGGTTCCGCCCGGCGCTGATCGTCTCGGCCGCCGAGCTTGACCGCGGCCTCGCGGCGATCGACCGCGTGCTGTCCGCGCTCGCCTGACGCAGATGCGAACCCCGACCGCCTGCGAGCTGCGCGCTGCCTTCGCGCAGCAGATTAACTAGCCCGCTCACTGGCCCCGGCTGGCGGGATCGACACCGGCGAAGCGCAGGAAATCAGCGATGTGGTACTCGCCGCCAGTTGCTCCGAAGTGTGGTTGCCACCGCGGCGCGACGGTGAGGTAGCTCGCCGGATCGGCGCGGAGCAGGCCGAGCATCACCTCGGCCACGATGCGACCGCCGACCGGTCCCAGGAACTGCCCGTCGTTGACCAACTGTGCCTCCCTCAGGACGTAGAGCCACAACGGCGTCGAGGTGTCCAGGCCAACGTCGAACGGCTCGAAGTCGACGAGGTCGCGCCGGTGCAGGACCGGTTGGCGCATCGCGCGCGCGATCGACTGCCCGGACGGCAGCGACCACGTCACATGGCGCAGCAAGGTGCGTTGCGGCAGGGAGATCGGGCCGGGTGCGCCGGTTATGTGGGCGATCGCACTCGTCGGCAGCGCAAACAACGGCGTGGAGAGCACGGTGTCGATGACCTTGTTCGGCTTGGTCTGCGCACTGAAGGTGCCGCCGAAGTCGAAGAATGTCTGCCAGCCGATGAAGCGGCGCGGTGATCGGAAGCCGCCGCGCAGGTCCCCAGGATCGGATTGAGGATTCTGCCCATCCGGCACCTGGACACGCGAGTCGAAAATCAGGCCGAAGAACGGGTTGCCGCCGTCGCCGGCGAGATTGGCCCGGTAGGACGGGCGGACCATGCTGTGTCCGAAGCGGTACGCGGCGCCGGAGAACTCGACCGGGATGAAGGGCTGGCGGTCGGCCCGGAAGTGACGCGGCCCAGTGCGCAGCAGCTCGTCCACGAGCGGTTGGCCGACGAAGTTGGGCAGCACGCGGTTAACCACGAGCCACTGGTAGTGCCAGGTGGTCAGGCGCCGCGCCTCGTGGAACGTGTCGATCGGCTCCGCGCCGGCTACGGAGACGGCGTCGACTGCCTGGTTGTGAAACCTCAGGAACGCGGCGTGCAAACCGGAGATGATCAGGTTGCTGTCGTTGCGAGGGTCGCCGATTATCGCCGAGTGATCAGGACGTCGAGGCACGTCCTCGAACAGTCCGCCTGACTCGACCAGCAGCTTGATCGGGTGCTGCGGGTCGTACAGCTCTGACTGCGTAACCGGCCCTGCGCCGTAGACGGAGTCAAGGTCGAAGCGAGCTGTGCGCGAATTCGGTGAGCGGCCCGGGTCGGTGGGCACCCCCAACTTCGAGGTGGCGTCGAAGGTCAGGTCGTGGTCGATGAACTGGCCGACGAACGTGGCGCCGGCGGTGTCGTGCGGGTTGTTGCGGTTCACCAGACTCAGCGTCGGGTCGGTGATGAGGTTGATCGGACCGCCGCCAGGGCCGAAGAGGTTGTCGTTCGCGTCGAGCATGCCGCCTGGTTCGCCGATCTTCAGCAGAGCCGTGCGGAGCTGCGGGCTATTGCTGGCGAACGGTGGCAGGTTGAAGATGCGGCCGAAAGTCGAGGACGGGGTGTGGTCGGCCGTGCCGCCCATCGGGCAGCCGCTGCTTGGTTGTTCTGCGCTGGCCGGCCCGGCCTGCGCGATGCCGAGACCGCTCACGGCAGCCACGCCGAGCCCGGTCGCCCCCGCTTTCAGCAGCGTGCGACGGCTCGTTCCGGCGGAGTTCGGGCTCGCAGGCAACATGTGGGCCTCCCTGGTCGCGTGAGCGTGGCTACGGTGGCCGAGTTCGCCGATCACCTGAACTGAGGAGTCCGCGTGATCCGGTGGTGATACTGGCCGCCCGGGTCAGGCTCAACCGGCGGTCGGAGGTCGCGCGCATGCTCACACGAGGGGGCGGACCTCGCGGGCTACGAACTCGATGAACGCTTCCAGGTCGGATTCCTCGGCGGTCGGCTGCAGGATCACGGCGTCGGCGCCGGCTGATGACCAGCGCCGGATGCCTTCGGCCAGCTGCTCGGCCCCACCGGAGATCGCGACGTCCTGCATCGGGTCGAGCGACCACGAACGCAACTCTGCTGCCAGCCGGTCGGGGGCGTCCGGGCCGGTGACCGCGACGAGGTAGACGGTGATCCGATGCGGGCCCGTGACGCCGGCGGCCGCACGCGCCTCGTCCAGCTGGGCGCGTACTCGTCGGACGGTTTCCGGCGTCGTCCCGCCGGTGAGCAAGGTGCCGTCGGCGAGTTCGCCGCTCAGCGCGATCGTGCGCGGACCGACCGCGCCGACGACGATTCGCGGCGCCTTGAGCGGCGGCCAGTCCAGTGCGACGTCGTCGAGGTGGACGTAGCGGCCGTGCGTGGTGATCCGTTCCCCGGCCAGCAGCGCGCGCAGCGCAGTGATGTGCTCGCGCAGCAGGGTCATCGGTGAATCGACCCGCTCGCCCACCTGCGCCATCCAGTCCTGTACCCCGTGCCCGATGCCGATCTCGATGCGGTCCGGGAACAGCCGGGCCAGCGTGGCAACCTCCATCGCGGTGAGAGCTAGATTGCGCAGCGGGGCGGGCAGCAGACCGATACCGACGCGCATCCGAGCGGTCCAGGCGAGCGCCGCAGCGGCGCTGGCGATGCCCGCGGCGTAGAAGCAGTCCTCCCACAGCCACAGCTCGTCGAGACCGGCCGCATCGGCCCTCGTCACGACCGCACGCAACCGCTCCGGCGGTAGCTGCGGCCGGAACACGACGCCGAGCGTGGTCACGGCGTGGCCAGCAGGCGACGGGCCGCTTCCTCGATCTCGGCCTCGCTCAACAGCACCAGGTTGGCGGCGTCGGCCAGCGGCACGAAGCTGTCGCGGCTGGCCACCCGCGCGATCCGTCCGGCGAATCCGTGTTCGACCAGCGCCGTGATCACGCCCTCGCCGACGCCACCAGAGTGCCGGGTTTCGTCGGCGACGAGCACCCGACCCGTGGCCGCGGCCGCACGCAGCAGGTCGTCGACCGGCAGCGGACAGAGCCAGCGCAGATCGAGCACCCGCGCGTGAATCCCTTGTGTCACAAGGCGTTGTGCAACACGCAGACTCATCCGCACGCCATTACCGAATGTCACGATCGTCAGGTCGGCACCCTGGCCGTGGGTGCGCGCCGACCCGATCGGCACGTGCTCGTCGGGGGAGTAGGGCCCGAGCCAGCCGCGGTCGCCCGGAGCATGCAGGTCGCGTTCGTGGTAGAGCGCGATCGGCTCGAGGAACACCGAGACCTGCCCCTCGGCGCTGGCCGCCGCCAGGCAGGTGTTGAGCATCGGCGCGGCGTCCTCCGGTCGGGACGGGACAGCCACCACCAGGCCGGGGATGTCGCGCAGCACCGCGACCGCGTCGTCGTTGTGGAAGTGCCCGCCGAAGCCCTTCTGGTAGCCGAGGCCGGCGACCCGCACGACCATCGGGTTGCGATAGGTGCCGTTGGCGAAGAAGCGCAGGCTGGCCGCCTCGCCGCGCAACTGGTCCTCGGCGTTGTGCAGGTAGGCCAGGTACTGGATCTCCGGGATCGGCAGGAGGCCACTGACCCCGAACCCCAGGCCGAGCCCCAGGATCGCTTGCTCGTCGAGCAAGGTGTCGAAGACGCGCGGTGCTCCGAACTGATGCTGCAGCCCACGGGTGAGCCCGTACACGCCGCCCTTGCGGGCGACGTCCTCGCCGAAGACGAACGTTTCGGGGCGGCCGGCCAAGGCGTCGGTGAGCGCGGCGTTGATGCATTGCGCGAGCGTGAGCGCACCAGCATGCTCGGGCAACCTGCCGTCGAACGCCTTATGCCGTAAGGCTTCGTGCGCACGACGATTGGACGCGACGGCGATCGCGGCGGGATCGCGTGGCGCCAGCGGAGCCATGACTGCCGCCGCGCTGGTGAGCTTGGCCGCGGTGGCGACCTCGGCCGCCAACTCTTCGACGCAGCGCGTGATCGCGGCGTAGCGCGCGGCGAGATCGGTGCCGCGGATCGTCGCCGCCAGCGCCAGCAGCGGATCGCGGTCGAGGTCGGCCGCGATCGCGGCAGGGGTGCGGTACCCGGACTCGACGTCAGAGCCGGCGTGGGCGAGATAGCGCACGGTGAACAGGTGCAGTAGCGCGGGGCGCCGATCCAGCCGAGCCGTGTCGACCGCCTCCCGGGCCGCGGCACGCACTGCGGCGGGGTCGTCGCCGTCGGCTGCGAGGTAGCGGATACCGGGCCGCTGGGCAGCCTGGCGCACCCACCCCAGTGGCGTCGGCACCGAGATGCCGATCCCGTTGTCCTCGCAGACGAACAGCATCGGCAGCGGCAACCCCTGCGCGACGCAGTAACCCGCGGTGTTCAGCGCACCGACCGCCGTGGAGTGGTTCAGGCTGGCGTCGCCGAAACTGCACACCGCGACCGAGCCGGGCGCCCACGCCGTCGCCAGCCCCAGCCGCCTGGCCCGGCCTATCGCGAACGCGACCCCGACTGCGCGGGGCAGGTGCGAGGCGATGGTCGAGGTCTGCGGGATGACCGCGAGTGACGCGTCCCCCCACACCTTGTGCCGTCCGCCCGAGGCCGGGTCGGCGACGGCCGCAGCCAGGCCGAGCAGCACCGCACGCAGAGCGTCTTCGATCGAGCGCCCGGCCTGCAGCGCCCGGGCCAGGAAGAAGCCACCGGAGCGGTAGTGCAGCAGCGCCGGATCTGTCGGCCGAAGTGCCTGCGCGACAAAGGCATTTGATTCGTGCCCGGCTGAGCTGATCGTGTAGTAGCCCTCGCCCCGCTCGCGCATCCGCCGGGCCTGAATGTCGAGTAACCGGCTGCCGGCCATCGCGTCGAAGGTGCTCAGCAGCACCGGGTCCGACGCGGGCCTGTCAACGTGTTCGGCCAGGCCGGCCAGACCGGCGCGTACGTGCCGGTCGAGCAGGTCGTGCGGGGCTGCGGGGCCGTGGCCGCGTAGGGCTGTCACGCCACTAGATAATGCCGCGTGTGCTCAGGCGGGGCGCGGGCGGCGCCGACCCGCGAGCGCACCTCGGCGATCATCGCGACGTCGGAGGCGGACTCGGGCTCGGTGTGATCCGGCCCGGGGCCCCACGTGGCGAGTGCTTCGTTTGGCTAACTAGTCTTGGGTGTGTGCCCGAGTTGACGCAGCGTCGCCGCCTGCTCGTGCTCGGGATCTGCTGCCTGAGCCTGCTGATCGTCTCGATGGACGTGACCATCGTCAACGTCGCGCTGCCCTCGATCCGCTCGAGTTTGACGGCGTCGGTGTCCGGACTGCAATGGACGATCGACGCCTACGTGCTGGTACTGGCCAGTCTGCTCATGCTGTCGGGTTCGACCGGCGACCGCATCGGCCGTCGGCGGACGTTTCAAGCCGGCCTCGTACTATTCACGATCGGCTCGTTGCTGTGCAGCGTGGCGCCCGGCCTGGGCTGGCTCATCGCCTTCCGGATGGTGCAGGCCGTCGGCGGTTCGATGCTCAACCCGGTCGCGCTGTCCATCATCACCAACGTCTTCACCGAGCGGCGCGAACGGGCGAGAGCGCTCGGGATCTGGGCGGGCGTCGCGGGCATCAGCCTGGGCCTCGGGCCGGTCATTGGCGGTGTGCTCATCGAGACGGTGGGCTGGCGGGCGATCTTCTGGATCAACGTCCCGATCGGCGCCGTTGCCTTTGTCCTGGCCGCGCGGTTCGTGCCGGAGTCCAAGGCCGACCGGCCGCGGCGACCTGATCCGATCGGCCAACTGCTGGTGCTGATCGCCCTGGCCAGCCTCACCTACGCGATCATCGAGGCACCGCACGCCGGCTGGACGTCCGTCACGACCGTGGCCCTGGTGGTCCTGTCGGTGGTGGCTGTTGCCGGTGTTCTTGCCTACGAGCCGCGGCGCGGCGATCCACTCCTGGAACTGCGCTTCTTCCGCAGCGTCCCGTTCGCCGGTGTCACCGTCATCGCGGTGTGCGCGTTCGCGGCGTTCGCGGGATTCCTGTTCCTCAACACGCTGTACCTGCAGGAGGTGCGTGACCTGTCGGCGTTGCAGGCGGGCCTGTGCACCGCGCCGCTGGCGCTGATGATGCTGGTCTTCGGCCCGCTGTCCGGCCGCCTGGTCGCGGCGCGCGGCCCCCGCATTTCATTGATCGTGGCCGGCACCGCGATGTGCGGTGGTGCCCTGATGCTCCTGGCGCTCGACGTCGACACGTCGCTCGCGTGGGTGCTGGCCAGCTATGCCTTGTTCGGCATCGGTGTCGGCATGGTCAACTCGCCGATCGCGAACACGACAGTGTCGGGGATGCCTCGCAGCCAGGCCGGCGTCGCCGCCGCGATCGCCTCGACCAGCCGCCAGGTCGGTGCGGCCCTCGGCGTGGCAGTGGTCGGCTCGGTGTTGAACTCGGGGCTGCACGGACCGATCCGGGCTGGGTTCAGCGTCGCCAGCCGGCCGGCGTGGTGGATCCTGGCCGGCTGCGGACTGGCCGTGCTGACGCTGGGCACCATCACCTCAGGACGCTGGGCGGTGAGCACGGTCGAACGCACCGCCCACCTGTTCGCCGAGGACCCCGACGAGGCGGCCATCCATCCGGCGGGCGCCCGGACCTGACAGCGCGATCGAAGGATGATCGACGTCGGTTCGTTGGTAGTCTCGCGTGGCTGGTCCGAGCGGGCCGCGTGAGCGCCGGCCCTGCCGTGCATGCTTGTATCGCCGGAGGTGGTTGTGGCGCTGCGACGCAAGCTGCGCGCCGCGAACACGGAGGCCTTCCCCGGGTTCACTGACGTCTTCGAGATCGGCACCGGCAGTCTGGCCACGGTGTATCGGGCCCGCGAGATCGACACCAACCGGCAGGTGGCGCTCAAGCTGCTCAACGTGCGCGACGCCTCGCCGCGGGCGCTGGAGTCCTTTCAGCGCGAGTCGATCGCACTCGGCGCGCTGAGCGCGCACCCGAACATCGTCACGCTGTTCCGGACGTTCTCGCTCCCGGACGGCCGCCCGGTACTGGTGTTGGAGCTGTGCTCCTACGCGGTGTCCGACCGGCTGCGCGGTGGCGCTCAGCTGCCGGTGCAGGAGGCGGTCTCGATCGCGATCAAGATCGCCGGTGCGCTGGAAACCGCCCACCGGGCCCAGATCCTGCACCGAGACGTGAAGCCACAGAACATCCTGGTGACCGAGTTCGGCGAACCGGCGCTGGCCGACTTCGGCGTCGCGATGTTGCAGTCCTCGACCCAGACGACGGCCGGGTTGTTCGACTTCACCACCCTGCACGCCGCACCGGAACTGCTCGAGGGTGGTGCGACGTCGGCCGCCACCGATGTGTACGAGCTCGCGTCGACGCTTTACCAGCTGATCGTCGGCCAGTCGGCGTTCCGCTCCTATGACGGGGAGTCGCCGGCGTCTGTGATCCTGCGCATCCTGCGCGACCCGGTGCAGCCGGTCGTCGCCGAGGGGGTGCCGGTGGTGCTGTCGGACCTGCTGATCTGGGCGATGTCGAAGGACAAGGATCACCGGCCGCCGACGGCCGCGGAGTTCGCGGCCGAGTTGTCGGCGGTCGAGACCGAGCAGGGCTGGCCGCGCACCCAGTTCCTGATCCGGGAGACCGGGACCGGGATGTCCGGCGGGCCGGCGACCATCACCCGGATGCCGGAGCGGGGCGCGGTCTCTCCTGCGGGCCCGGCCGCGCCGGACGCCGCGCCGCCACCCGGACCTGCCGCGCTGCCCCAGACGGGGCAGGCACCCGCCGCGCCCGCGCCGCCGGTGTTGCCCTGGATCCAGCCGGCGGTGGCCGATCCGACGTGGACCCCGACCGGGCCGACCTCGGGCGATCAGACTTCGGCCGGGCCGGCCTCGACGGAGTCGGCGTGGTCCGTACCGACGTGGTCCGAGCCGACCTTGTCCAACCCGACCGGACCGCAGCCGGTGCTCGCCCAGCCCGTGCTCGCCCAGCCCGACGTCCCGGTCGTGCCCGTCCAGCCCCTGCTCGCCCAGCCCGGGATCCCGGTTGTGCCCGTCCAGCCCGTGCTCGCCCAGCCCGACGTCCCGGTCGTGCCGGAGGTCCTCGAGCAGGACTGGCGGGATGGTGCGGCACGTCGGCAGGGTCCGTCGCCGGCCCATGCCGCTCCGTCCGACGGTCCAGTTCAGGTCGAGACGGACTCGGCGGTGCCCGCTCACACCGCCCAGCCTGAGCCCGAGGCGCATCCGGACCCTGCGCCGGAGGAACCGGCAGCCAGCCTGCCCGCGGCCCCGACGCCGGCCACAGCGCGGGCGCCGTCCCCGGTCGGGTCGGTTGCCGAGCCACCTGCGCACGCCGCGGCATCGGCCGCGTCTGGCCGCCAGCCGGCCGAGGTCTCTGCCGGGCAACCAGCGGGCCCAGACCGGCCGCTCGGTGGTGGCTGGGCGCCGCCGCCCGCCGACACTTCTGCTGCTGAGCCGGCTCCGGCGCCTGATCCGCCCTTGGTCATGCCCACCCCGCCGAGCGGGCCGTACCCGCTGCGCGCGCCGCGGCCGCCCATGCCGGTGGCCGGCCTGCCAGGTCGAAGCGCCTGGACGGCGCCACCCCCACCGCCGCCACCCGCACCACCGCCGGCGCAGCAGCCACCGGCGCAGGATGTGCTGCCGCCACGCATCGACCTGGCCCCGCCACCCGCCGCACCACCCGGACCCGTCGAGCCGCCGGACTTGCTGCCGTGGCCGGACGCGCTGTGGACAGATACCGCGGCAGCGGATGCCGAAGGCGAGCGAGCGCCGGAATCGGCCGCACCGTCGAGCCCGGCCCCGGACGCCGAGGTGAACTACCCCATCCCGCCGGCCGGCGTGGCGCCAGGACCGGACCAGGGTGCCTTCGGTGCACCCGCGGCAGCCTTGCGGGTGCCGCGGCCTGGACAGATGCAGCAGTTCGGCGGCGACATCCACATCGACCCGATGTCACTGCGGCGCCGGCTGCGCCTGCACGCGGGGATGAGTGCGCTGACCGTGGACGATCGTCGCGTCTCTATGCGGGTGGGCGCCAAGCGCAGCCGGATCCAGTGGACCGACGTGTTGGGTTTCGAACCGCGGGTGGAGACTGTCGACGACGAGGGAGTGCCGAGCGGATCGCTCATCGCGCTGACCACACTCGGTCCGGTCCAGTTGCCTGCCACCCGAGGATCGCTCGCCGAGGTGCGCTACGCACACGCCATGCTCGATGCCTACCGCCTCCGCGCCCAGCTCTACCGGAATTCTCGTTGAGCCGCGCGGTGCGCGTTCAGTGGTGCGGTATAGCTCATCCCTGAACGGTTTCGCACCCCTTTCGGGGGAACGATCGAGTGGGCACAGCGATCCCTCAATGCGTGCGGCGCGCATGGTGGGAGCCGATGCCACGGACGATGCGTCGGCGTCTGGGCACCGGCGCCCCGTCGGCCCACGAGAGCGGCCCCGCGGCGGTCCGGGGGGTGGTGGCCCGGTGATAGCGCAGACCGGCGGCCATCCGAGCACCGATGCCCAGTCGACGGCGCACCAACCGGCGCATCGAGCGGTGCGCGGTCCAGGCCGCCTCGGCCTCGTCCGGAGCAACCGACGAGCTGGAGAAGTAGAGCGCGGCGTCGGCGGCCCGACCGAGATAGGCGGCGTGCGCTGCCGGCTCCGGACCGAACATCGCGTTGGTGGCCGTAGCAATCTCGGTGCTGGTGAGCGACGTCAGGTCGGCCAGCCCCGATTCGGTGAGGACGTCCAGGCTCTCCAACCACGCCCCGAGCAAGCGACGGCGCGGATCACCGGGCCGCCTGCGCCGGCGCACCCGCAGCCGTTTGCGCAGCACCAGCGCCAGCAACGCGAACACGAGCAGCGCGCCCAATCCGAGAAGTCCCGCCACGATCAGCGGCCGGATCGAGGCCCTGTGTCTGTGCGGCACGGTGCTCTTCGGCGCCACTGCGTGCCCGCCGTTGGACTGGGTGATCAACGCGTTGCGGGTGGGGCTGGCACTCGGGGTCTGCGACGGCTGTGAGCCCGCGCTCGGGGTGCGCTGCACGCCGGACACCTTCGCGGGCGTGGGGTCGACGACCACCCAGCCGCGGCCGCGGATCGGGATCTCGACCCAGGTCCACGCATCGGCTGTCGTCACGTCGTAGCTGCCGGCGGGAAGCGTCTGCCCGCCCAGGGGAGCCGGCACCCGAAAACCGGTGACCAGCCGGGCCGGGATGCCGAGCTGGCGAGCCACCAGCGCATACAACGTCGCGTATTGCTCGGGCGTCGCGGAGCGCTGCGGACCGATGATCGAAGCCAGCACGTCGGCGAAGCTGACCCCACCGGTGTGCGGGCTGGCCGACGAGCCGGCCGGCGGCGTCGGGCTCCTCCTCGGCTGCCGCTTGCGCGTCCTCGGCGACGGCGACGGCGCCGCGGACGGCGTCGTAGTGGGTGAGCCGGCCAGCGAGTACTTGCTCTTGAGCTGTGCCGCCAGCGCCTGCAAGAACGGCAGCGCCGGCGTGGCTGGTGTCTTCGTCTCGTCGGTCAGAGACGCGACGACGGTGCCGAGGGCGGCGCGCAACGCACCGGGAACCTGGGTGTCGGTCGGTGGCGCCGAGGTGGCCGGCAGCGCAGTGGCTGCGACGTCGTCGAAGGACGCCGTCGGCGGGTCCGAGCGCACCGAGTACCGCTGGCCGCCGTGCAGCCCGGCGGACGGTACGACCATCCCGCTGCTCGCGTCGATATTCACGGTCGCCCCGGTGACCTGCTGCGGCCGGTAGAGCGAGGGCATCCACGGCGCCGTTGTCAACGCTCCGGCGGCAATCTGGTACTGCTGCGTGACCGCGGGGGTCCCCGCGTGCAAAGCAGGGTCGCTGTCGGCCGGCAGGATTCCGCCGGACGGGCGGAACG
>JALYVG010000177.1 GCA_030853345.1 Actinomycetota bacterium
GGCCGTCGGGCCGCGCTCTGGCGGGCAGCGGGCGGGGCCACGCGCTGCACCGGCGCCGATCGTTGCGCCGAGCGGCGCTTCGGGGCGACGTAGGCCTTCGGTACCGGTACCCGGAGCAGCCGTTCGAGACGGCTACGGGCACCGAGTCGTTCGGCCTTGCGGGCGGCGGCGACCGCCGGCGTCTCGTGCCGGGCGAAGGACACGAGCATCCCGAGCACGAAGAAGGAGGCGAGCAGTGACGTGCCGCCGGCCGAGATGAACGGCAGTGGGATGCCGGTGACGGGCAGCAGGCCGGTGACGTAGCCGATGTTGATCACGGCCTGGCCGCACAGCCATACGGTTGCGCCGCCGGCGACGATCCGCACGAAGGGGTCGGCGTTGCGGCGCGCGATCCGCATGCCGGTGTAGGCGAGCAGCCCGAAGAGGGTGAGCACCGCCAGGCAACCGATGAGGCCGAGTTCCTCGCCGATGATCGCGAACACGTAGTCGGAGCTGGCGTTGGGTACCCAGCCGTACTTCGACGTGCCTTGGCCGAGGCCGACCCCGAACACTCCCCCGGAGGCCAGCGCGTAAAGCCCTTCGACCGTGTGGAAGCCGGTGTTCTGCGCATCCCTGAACGGGTGCAGGAATGTCGTCAGCCGCTCCAGCCGGTACGGCGCCGCGAATGCGAGCGCGGTAACGCATCCGGCCACGAACGTGACGACAACAAGGAAGTACCGCAACGGCATGCCAACCATCCACAGCAGGCCGAGCAGGATGAGCATGAAACACAGCGTCGTGCCGAGGTCGGGTTCGAGCATCACCAGACCCGCGACGAGCACGACGCCGGGCAACAGTGGAATGAACAGATGCCGGGCGCGCCGCAGCGTGCCCAATTGTTGTTTGCGGGCAAGCAGATCGCCGCCCCAAAGCAGGATCGCGACCTTGGCGAACTCCGACGGCTGGACCTGCAGCGGACCGACGTCGATCCAGCGCCGTGCTCCGAAGAACACCACACCGATCCCGGGGAGGAGCACCGCGACCAGGGCGACGACCGCGAGCACGAGCGAGGGATAGGCCAGCAGTCGGTAGGCCCGGGGCGGCAGTCGCATCGCCATCCAGAACAAGGGCAGTCCGATGGCGACGAACTCTGCCTCCTTGATCATCTGGGCCCACATCGACGCGGTGCCGCCCGCACTGTGAGAGACGGCGATCGTCGTCGACACGGCCATCAGCACGCCGAAGCCGAGCAGACCCACCCCGGCGAGCAGTAGGAGCTGGACCGAGGCGTAGGGCCGGTCGACGAAACGGGTGCCCGCGCGCTCGGGCAGGATCCGGGCACGCAGTCGTTCGACGAGCCGTGCGTTGGCGCCGACGGCGGTCATCGCGCATCGAGAGCGCGCACCGCGGCGGCGAAGGCGGCGCCCCGGGCCACGTAGCCGGCGAACATGTCGTAGGAGGCCGCGGCGGGAGCCAGCAGCACGGTGTCGCCCGGACGCGCGAGTCCGGCCGCGGTGCGTGCCACCTCGGTCATGGCACCATCGTCGGCGCTGGACACGTCGATCACCGGCACATCCGGCGCGTGTCGTCGCAATGCCGCCGCGATCACAGCTCGGTCCTGGCCGAGCAGCACCACCCCGGCCAGCCGGTCGGCCACTGCAGCGACCAGTTCCTCGACCGGGGCGTCCTTGAGCTGACCACCGGCGATCCACACGACCCGGTCGTATGCGGTGAGCGAGGCGAGGGCCGCGTGCGGGTTGGTGGCCTTGCTGTCGTCGACATAGGCGACGCCGCCACGCTCGAGCAGAAACTGATTGCGGTGCGGGTCGGGGACGAAGACGCGCAACCCGGCCGCGATGTCGCCGGCGGACACACCGTGGGCGCGGGCCAGAGCTGCGGCGGCGAGCGCGTTGGCGACGTTGTGCGGGCCGGGCGGACGGACATCGGCGGCAGGAACCAGCGCCATGCGCCGGTCACCGAAGGCATCATCGACGAGCACGCCGTCCTGGATGCCGAGCTGTCCGGGGGCCGGACTACCCAGCGTGAAGCCGACCCTGGTTGGTGCGGCCGAGATCGCGAGCAGCCCGGCCACCACCGGGTCGTCGGCATTGCCGATCGCGACTGCGGTGTTCCACAAACGGGTTTTGGTTTCGGTGTAGGCATCCATCGAGCCGTGCCAGTCGAGGTGGTCGGGCGCGAGGTTCAGCAGCGCCGCGGCCGCGGGCGCGAGCGTCGAGGACCAGTGCAGTTGAAAGCTGGACAGCTCGACGGCCAATACGTCGTAAGGCTCGATGTGCAGGACCGCGTCTATTACCGACACCCCGACGTTGCCCACAGCCAGGGCCCGGTGACCCGCAGCGCGCAGGATGGACTCGAGCATTCGCACCGTGGTGGTCTTGCCGTTCGTCCCGGTCACCGCCAGCCACGCGGCAGCGTTCGGACCGCGCAGCCGCCAGGCGAATTCGACCTCGCCGATCACCTCGATGCCACGCGACACGGCGTCGACGAGCAGTGCGTGATCTGGCCGCCAGCCCGGTGAGGTGACGACCTGCTCGACGCCGTCGGGGACAGTGGCCGGCGAGCCCACAAACCGTGCGCCCGACGCGACGAGCGATGCCACGGACGCTGACTCGGCCCGGTCGGAAAGCAGCACCGTCGCGCCACGGCCGAGCAGCGCATTGGCGATCGACTGACCGGCCAGGCCCGCGCCGCAGACCAGCACCGTAGAGCCGGCGCCGAGCGGCGCCCTGCTAGCCATTGCCGATGAAGTCCGCGTAGAACAGGCCCATCCCGAACGCCACCGCGATGCCGGCGACGATCCAGAAGCGGACGATGATCGTGATTTCTTCCCAGCCGCCGAGCTCGAAGTGGTGGTGCAACGGCGCCATCCTGAAAACCCGTTTGCCCCGTCCGCTCTTTACCCGGGTGAACTTGAACCAGCCGGTCTGGATGATGCTCGACAGCGTCACCGCGGCGAACAGGCCGCCGAGCACGACGAGCAGCAACTCCGTGCGGGTCAGGATGGCCAGCCCCGCCATGAGCCCGCCGAGCGACATCGAACCGGTGTCGCCCATGAAGATCTGAGCCGGCGAGGCGTTCCACCACAGGAACCCGAAGCAGGCAGCCATCGCCGCCGCCGCCACGAGCGCGACATCGAGCGGGTCGCGAACCTCGTAGCACCCGAAGATCGGGTCGCTGCCGCAGGTGTTGCGGTACTGCAGGAACGAGATGAGCGTGAACGCCCCGAACACCATCGCCGATGCGCCTGCCGCGAGACCGTCCAGGCCGTCGGCGAGGTTCACCGCGTTAGATGTCGCCGCGATGATCACATAGGCCAGCACGACGAAGCCGATCATGCCGACGCCGATCTGACTGATGTCGCGCACGTAGGACAGATGAGTCGAGGCAGGGGTGAGCCCGAGCTTGTTCTTGTACTGCATGGCCAAGATCGCGAAGGTCAGCCCGACCACGAGCTGTCCGCCGAACTTGGCCCGGGCCCGCAGGCCGAGGCTGCGCTGACGGCGCAGTTTGATCAGGTCGTCGAGGAAGCCGACCAGGCCCAGGCCTACGAGCAGGAAGAGCAGCAGCAAGCCGGAGGCATTCGGGCCACCGCCCCCGCGCACGGCGATGACGATGTGCGCGACCGCGTAGCCGAACACGGTCGAGCCGATGATGGCGACACCGCCCATCGTGGGGGTGCCGCGTTTGATCAAGTGGGTCTGCGGGCCGTCGGTGCGGATCTCCTGTCCGAAGCCGCGCCGGCGGAAGTATGCGACCACCAGCGGGGTACACAGGATGGAGGTCATCAACGAGACGACAGCGGCGAGCAGAATCGTCTTCACGCAGCGGTCCCTCCCGTCGTGTCCGCGTCAGCGCCCGGCACGGTGCCCGCGCACGAATCGTCCGCGATGGCCAGCGCCACCCGTTCTAGGCTCGCCGACCGCGAAGCCTTCACCAGAACCACGTCGCCGGCCCGCAACTCGTTGCGCAACACGGCGATTGCACCATCGGCATCGGGCACCCATTTCGTGCTGCCGTTCCCCGAGCCTTCCAGAGCCGCACCGAGTTCGATGGAGCGGGCCTGCTCCCCGACCGCGACGATCCGGTCTACACCAGTGCGCACGGCCAGCCGGCCGAGGTCCTCGTGCGCGGCCGGCCCGTCGTCACCGAGCTCGGCCATCGGGCCGAGCACCGCGAAGGACCGCCCGCCGGCCCCGGCGCGGTGGCCGGCGATCGAGGCGAGCGCGGCCAACGCGGCCTGCATGGATTCGGGGTTGGCGTTGTACGCGTCGTTGATCACCAACACACCGTCGGCGCGTTCGGTCAGCTCCATCCGCCACCGGGACGCCGCGACGACCTGACCCAGTGCGTCGGCGACCTCGGCCAGGGTCATGCCGCACTCCAGAGCGACCGCCGCCGCCGCGAGCGCATTGCCCACATGATGGGCCCCGACCAGTTGTAAGCGCACCGGAGCGCTGCCGCCCGCGGCCTGCAAGGCGAAGCCGGGCCGCCCGAGGTCGTCGTGGGTGATGTCGACGGCGCGCACGTCGGCGCCTGCCGCGGTCCCGACGGTCACCACCCGAGCCACAGTGCGAGCCGCCATCGCGAGCACCAGCGGATCGTCGGCGTTGAGCACGGCCACTCCGCCGTCGCGCGCCTCGGGCAGCGCTTCGACGAGTTCGCCCTTGGCCGCCGCGATCGCCTCGCGGCTGCCGAATTCGCCCAAGTGGGCGGTGCCGACATTGAGCACGACGCCGATGCGCGGCGGTGCGATCGAGGCCAGGAAGGCGATGTGGCCCAGACCGCGAGCACTCGCCTCGAGCACGAGGAAGCGGGTGTCTGCACCGGCGAGCAACACCGTGTACGGGTGGCCCAGTTCGTTGTTGAACGAACCTGGCGGTGCGACGGTCGGACCGAGCCGGCGCAGCAGTTGAGCGAGCACATCCTTGGTCGAGGTCTTGCCTGACGACCCGGTAATGGCCACGACCGTGGTGTCGCTCAGCCGCCGCGCGACGGCACCGGCGAGTGCGGCGAGGGCGGCAAACCCGTCGGCGACTTCGATGTGCGGGCCCTCCACCGGACGACTGACCAACGCCGCGGCCGCCCCGTGGGCGATCGCCTCGCCCACGTAGTCGTGCCCGTCGACGTGTTCACCCGGCAACGCCAAGAACAATCCACCGACTGTCACGGTGCGCGAGTCGAACTCGACGCGGCCGGTGACGACGGTGTCCGGATCAGCACCGTGCAGCCGACCGCTCACAATCCCGGCGATCTCCCCCAGCGTCATAGCGATCATGGGGAGCCCCGGCGCAACGCCTCGCGCAGGACGTCGCGATCGTCGAACGGGTGGGTGACCCCACCGACCTCCTGGCCGGGCTCGTGGCCCTTGCCGGCGACCAGGATGGTGTCACCGGCCTCCGCCCGGCCGACCGCTGCGGCAATGGCTTCGGCGCGGTCTGCCACCTCGAGCAGTTCGCCTCGGTCGGCTGCCGATACCCCGCGCGCGCCGTCGATCATCGCCCGGCGGATCACCGCAGGATCCTCCGAACGCGGGTTGTCGTCGGTGACGATGAGCAAGTCGGCACCTTGTGCCGCGATCTCGCCCATCAGCGCCCGCTTGCCCCGATCACGGTCACCGCCACAGCCCAGGACGATGATCAGCCGGCCGCGAGTCAATGGCCGCAGGGTGCGCAGCGCGCCGTCGACGGCGGCCGGCTTGTGGCTGTAGTCGACGACCGCGAGGTAGGGCTGGCCGGCGTCGATACGCTCCATGCGGCCCGGGACCGATGCGACAGCGATCGCCGGCGCGGCGATGCCCGGTGCCACGGCCGCCTCGGCAAGAATGGCCAGTGCCAGCACCGCATTCGCCACGTTGTAGCGCCCAGGCAGCGAGCAACCGGTCTCGATGTCGGTCTCGGGCCCGAGCACCCGGAACGTCGTACCACCGCCCGGTGTAACAGCTATGTCGTGCGCCTGCCACGTCGCCGAGCGGTCCCCCGTCGTGCTGACGGTCACCGCGTCCCGCCCGGCGATCGAGGCCATCCGGAGGCCCCACTCGTCGTCGGTGGTGACGACCGCCCTGCGCGCCCGGCCGTCGAACAGCCGTGCCTTGGCCGCAAAGTACTCGGCCATGTCGGCGTGGAAGTCCAGGTGGTCCTGGGACAGGTTGGTGAACGCGGCCACGGCGAATTCGATTCCGTCGGCCCGGCCCATCGTCAGGGCGTGGCTGGACACCTCGGCCGCGACCGCCGTGGCGCCGGCCTCACGCATCACCGCCAGCAGCGCCTGGATGTCGGGTGCCTCAGGCGTCGTGAAGCCGGTCTTGACCACCTCGTCGCCGATGAGCGTGGCGATCGTGCCGATCAGCCCGGACGCCCGACCCGCCGCGTGCAAGCCGGCGCGGACGAGGAACGTCGTGGTGGTCTTGCCACTGGTCCCCGTGACGCCGAGCACGGGCAGGTCGTGGCTGGGCCAGCCGTAGACCTGCGCGGCCACGGGTCCCAGCGCGGCGCGCACCCCGTCGACGAGCACGACCGGCAGTCCGGCGGGGATGCTCGCCCGGCCGGCCGCATCGGTGAGCACGGCGAGCGCTCCGGCCGTCGCGGCAGCGTCGGAGAAGCGGGCGCCGTGGGCGAGGTGGCCAGGGACGCCGGCGAACAGATCGCCGGGACGAACCTGGCTACTGCTGGCGGTGACGCCGCTGACCGCGACGTCTGCGCCGACGACCGTCCCACCGCACGCCGCGGCCAGATCACGCAGCGCGACGGGCGCGACGTGCTTCGGCCGGGGCAGCGCGACAAGCGGAATCGCAGCGGACGGCACGTCAGCAGACGGTACTGGGTGCCGACTGGCGGGTGAGCGCGTCGCACACCATCAGGGGCACGTGCCGGGACAGCGACCCGGTGGGTGGGATGTGCGCGTGCTGCAGTTCGTAGCTCGCGATCTCCTTGAAAACCGGCGCCGCGACGTCGCCGCCTTCGAGCCCGTGTGCCGGATTGTCGACCATGATCGCGACGACGAACTGCGGGGCGTCGGCGGGAACCATGCCGGCGAAGGTGTCCCAGTTCATCGACCCCGAGTACGCCCCCCCGTGCGCGGGGTCGGGTTGCTGCGCGGTGCCGGTCTTGCCCGCCACCCGGTAGCCGGGTATGGCCGCCTTCACGCCGGTCCCGCCGGGCATCGTCACCGACTCGAGCATCGTGCGCACCGTACGCGCGGTCGTCGGAGTGATGACGGTGACGCCGCCCGGTTGCCGGGTGGTGCTCGTCGAACCCGTCGGCGTCGTCACCGATTCGACGATGCGCGGTGGGATGCGCACCCCGTCGTTGGCGATCGTCTGGTAGATGGACGCCAACTGCAGCACCGTCATGCTCTCGCCCTGCCCGAACGGCAGGTTGGCGAACGTCGAGGCCGACCACTGGTCCATGGGGGGCAGGTAGCCGCTGCTCTCGCCCGGCAGTTCGATGCCGGTCCGCTGTCCGACCCCGAAGCGTTTCTCGACGGCCGTCCACCGGTTCGGGCCCAGCTTCTGGGCGATCTTCAGGGTGCCGACGTTGGACGACTGGGCCAATACGCCGGTCGCGGTGAACTGCTGGCTCGGGTGCCACCAGGCGTCACTGACCGTCACGCCGCCCATGTCGATGCTGTCCGGGACGGCGAGGGTCGTCTTCGGCGTGATCACGCCCGCCTCCAGAGCAGCGGAGAAGGTGAGGGCCTTCTGCACCGAGCCCGGCTCGAAAGCCGACATGACCGGCGGGTTGATCGGCGCGTTGGGGTTGATGGTGTCGGGGTTGGCGGCGTCGAACGTCCCGGATGCCGCGAGCGTGAGTACCTGACCGGTCCGGGCGTCGAGGATCGCCATCTCGGCATTGCGGGCGCCGGAGGCGAGCACGGCCGCGTCGAGGTAGTGCTGCGCGATGTACTGCAGGTTCTGGTCGATGGTGAGCTTCACCGTGCCGCCGTTGAGTGGCGGCTTGCGGGTGGTGCGACTGCTCGGGTTGACATTGCCGAGGTTGTCGACTGCGTAGGTCAGCTTGCCGTCGGTTCCGGCCAGGATCGTGTTGTACCTGTCCTCGATCCCCGCAGCGCCGGTGCCATCAGAGTGCACCGTGCCGAGAATGTTGGCCGCAGTTGTCTGCCCGGGGTATTGCCGTTGCGTGGTCGCCTGGGTGTAGACGCCGGCCAGGTCCAGGCTTTCCACCCGCTGGGCGTCGACGGGGGAGAGCGCCTTGGCCAGCACCGCGTACTGGCCCGGTTTGGCCAGCACCGTGACGACGTCGGCGTGCTTCATCCCGAGCAGCGGCGCCAGTTGCAAGGCGTAGGCATCACGCTGCGGGGCCGGGATCTGCTTCGGGTCGACGGTGATGTCCTGGGCGCTCGAGGTGTAGGCCAGCGGCGTGCCGAAGCGGTCGAGGATCTGGCCGCGCATTGCGTGCAGCGTCACGGCGTCGACGCGCTGGGCGGTGGCTGCACCGGCGTAGTTGCCCTGGTCGAGTCCCTGCAGTTGGATGAGCCGCCCGCCGATGATGAGCAGCAGCGTGCACACGGCGGCGAAGCCGTAGCGCAGCCGCGGGTGCAAGGCCCCCAGCCGCAGGGCCCGCCGCCTGCGCCGCCGCGCCGTGGCCCGCTGGACCGCCGCGCGGGTCGGCGCGACAGGCTGAGGTCTGCGC
>JALYVG010000192.1 GCA_030853345.1 Actinomycetota bacterium
CCCGTCGAGCCCACCGGCCTCGTACTTGGCCAACCACCGGTGCACGGTCTTGCGGGCCACCCCGAACCGGGCCGCCACATCCGTCACCGTCTCGCCGTCGGCGATCACTGCCCGCACGGCCTCATACTGCTGCTCAGCCACAGACATCTCCCTCATAAACCGGGAGTGTCACCAATCAACCGAAGCAATACAAATATTGGTGCCCCCGGCCGGATTCGAACCGGCGACGCCCGGCTTAGGAGTCCGGCGCTCTATCCCCTGAGCTACGAGGGCGGGGAGTCGTACAGATCCCAGAGTATGACGGTCAGAGAGTGCGGATCGCGGCGCCGGCGGTCCAGGCGAGGATATCCTCGACGATTTCGCGGTACCAGGTTCGGTACGTGTCGGTGGTCACGTAGCCGATATGCGGCAGCAGCAACGTGTTCGGCAGGCGGCGGAGGGGATGGTCGCCCGGCAGCGGCTCGATGTCGTAGACGTCGAGGCCGGCGCCGGCAATGCGCCCCCCTTGCAGCGCATCGACGAGGGCAGCTTCGTCGACGATCGGGCCGCGCGAGGTGTTGATCAAGTAGGCGGTCGCCTTCATGCGCGCGAGATCGTCGGCGCCGATCAGTCCACGACTGCGTTCGGACAGCGGCATGTGGATGGTGACGACGTCGGACTCGGCAAACAGGGTCTGTTTGTCGACGGCCCGCACACCGTGCACCAGGGCCTGTTCCGCAGTCAGGTTCGGCGACCAGGCCAGGACCGACATCCCAAACGCCTGCGCCAGACCGGCGACCGGCACGCCGAGCCGACCCAGCCCAACGATGCCTAGCGTGGCCCCGGCCAGTCCCGGGCCGATGGTGTGTTGCCACCCACCTGCCCGCACGTGTGCGTCTTCGACCGCAAAGTTCCGGGTCAGCGCGATGATCATCCCCATCGTGAGCTCCGGCACCGCCGTGCTGGTGCCCCCCGTGCCGGAGACGACGATGCCCCGCTCACGTGCGGCGTCCAGGTCGATGGCCGCGTTCGTCATCCCTGGGGTGACGAGCAGCCGCAGGGTAGGCAATCCCCCCAACACCGACGCGGGAAACGCGGTGCGTTCGCGCATCACCACGACGATCTCAGTGTGCTGGAGCCGGCGTAGCAGATCGGACTCCTCGGCGATGTGCTCACGCACCACCTCGACTGTGTAGCGATCGCGGACGCGCGACCAGTCAGTGCTGGTCAGCGCGACACCCTGATAGTCGTCCAAGATCGTCACTATGGGCACCGGCCGAGCGTATCGCCGCGCCATTGGTGAGGGCGGCCGCAGCTCTAGGCCGTGTCGGTGAGCACGTCCACCAGCCGCCGACGGCGAGTGGGCAGTGTCTCCGGTGCCAACCCGACGCGCAGCAGCACACTGGGATGCATTGCCAGCCGCAGGTGTTGACGCAGCAGCTTGTGGGTCTCGGCGACCTCGATGAGTTGGGTCAGCGGACTGGCGGCATAGCCCAGGTCGGCGATCTCGAGCAGTACGTGCTCCAACGCCTCGCCGACCGCCAGCCAACCGGCCGGCCCGTCCTGCATCGTGCCGAGCAGCAGGAGGCACTGATCCTGGCCGGCCCCGTTGTCTTCGGGCAGCCATCCCGACCCATCGGTATCGAACACCCGGATCGGCACTGCCTCGGTGTTGCGCGCACCCACGCCGGCGTAGGCGACCGCGGAGGCAGGCACGCCGTCGAGACGGCGGGGGTCGTTGCTCGTCCACGCCCGCAACTCCGCACGGTAGGCCGGATCCTGCACCTCGGCCTGGTCGGCCCGCTGGTTCAGTCTGGCCACCAACTCGCGGTCCTCGGGCCTGGTAATCGGCACGAGCACGGCGCCTTCGGCATTGGCCGCCTGGACCAGCTGGCCCACCACATGCTCCGGAACATCGACGTCGGCGAAGCGGCGTCGGTTCGTCCGACGCCGCTCAATCGCACGGTCGAGCAGACTGATGGGCTGGTCCCGCCTCGCCTTGCCGAGCAAGGTCAGGCGGGCGCCGTCGTCGCAGCGATGCACGTCAACCTGGTATCCGGCGGCGGCTAAGGCGACCCGGGCGTTGAACACTGCGCAGCCACAGCTGATCTGCAGTTGACGTCCCCTGGGATCGAGGACGCGGAGTTGGCGATCCCAGTCGGCGCGGATGTCCAAGTGATCGTGACCGAGCACGAGTCGCCACGGCTGGGAGTTGTGTACCGACGGGGCCAGCGTGGCCCGCACGGCAGCCCAGCGAAGAGCCCGCGTGCGGTCTGCAGCCGCCCTCGTGTCGGCGTCGTCAGCCTGTAGCGGAAGTACGCGCGTTGTCATGCGTTGACCATGCGCGGTCCCGCTCGAGTCACGTCAGGGTCAGACGTCCCGGTTCGGCTGCCTGGCTCGTAGTTGTGACTTTGGTCCCGGTGATCGACGGCCTGGCGGGGGCTAGACCGGGACCTAGGCCTCAGTCGATGGCACCCCCGCGCACCACAACATGGACACCAAGCGGGGCACACCTCGACATTCGTGCAGGCAACAGAGGAGATCCACAATGAAGCGCAGAACCTTTGACTCGATGGTCAGCATCGTCGGCCTGTTCCTGGCGGGAGTACTGGTCGTCGCCGGGTCGCTGCTGACCTGGGCGCACAACTTCGTCTCCGACGAGGTGCACAGCCAACTGGCCGCGCAACAGATCTACTTCCCGGCCAAGGGCAGCCCGGCCATTGCCGAGAAGGAGTTCGCACCGATGCAGAAGTACGCCGGCCAGCAGTTGACCACAGGCGCTCAAGCCAAGGTCTACGCCGACACCTTCATCGGCAACCACCTGAAGAAGTCCGGTGGCGGTCTGACCTACGCGCAGCTCAGCACCAAGGCGCAGGCCAGTCCGAATGACCAGGAGTTGGCTGGCAAGGTCGCGACGATGTTCAAGGGCGAGACGCTGCGCGGCCTGCTGCTCAACGCGTACGCCTTCGGCACCATGGGCACCATCGCCGGGATTGCCGCGCTGTGTGCATTCATCGCGGCCGGAGTGTTGCTGGTGCTGGCCGGCCTCGGGTTGTGGCACTCGCGCCGGGTCTCACCGACCGTCGAGATCCCTCCGTTGCACCCCGAGTTCATCGGTGCTTCCTCCTGACCGACGGCTCACATGCCCGCGCCGGCACCGCCCCCGCGGTGTCGGCGCGTGCTTTGTCGGTGCCAGCCGGCAGAGCGCTGTTGACCTCGACCGACCCGAAAGGCAAGGGACGACGTGTTATCCGTGCAGAGCGTTGAGCCGGCTCCGGCCGCGACCAAGTACGTCTTCGACTTCGCCGAGGGTGGGCGTGAACTCGTCGACCTGCTCGGCGGCAAGGGGGCCGGTCTAGCGGAGATGAGCAGGCTCGGCCTGCCGGTACCGCCGGGATTCACCATTACCACCGAGGCCTGCCGCCACTTTCTACGCAGCGGTGCCGAGCCGGCCGAGCTCGCCGGGGAGATCGACGAACACCTGTCCGCGCTCGAGGAGTTGCTCGGGCGCAGCCTTGGACAGGACGACGACCCGCTGCTCGTGTCGGTGCGCTCCGGCGCGAAGTTCTCCATGCCCGGGATGATGGAGACGGTTCTGGACATCGGTCTCACCGACCGCTCGGTCCTCGGCCTCGCCGGTCAGCTGCATGATGATCACTTCGCGTTGGACTCCTACCGCCGCCTGATCCAGATGTTCGGCCGTACCGTGCTGGGCATCGACGACCACCGCTTCGCCGACGTCCTGAGTGTTGCTCGAGCCAGCTCTGCCGAGGACGACGCGCACCTGTCGGTGCCTGCGCTGCGTGCTGTCGTCGCCGAGTTCAAAGGCATCGTGCTCGAAGAAACCGGGCGGGAGTTTCCCCAAGACCCGCGCGAGCAGCTGAGGCTGGCGGTCCGCGCGGTCTTCGGTTCGTGGCACACCGAGCGTGCCGCGCTGTACCGGCGCCGCGAGGGGATCGCCGACGACCTCGGCACCGCGGTCAACGTCATGGCGATGGTGTTCGGCAACAAGGGTAAGAACTCCGGCACCGGAGTGGCGTTCACCCGCGACCCCGCGTCCGGGCAGCGCGGGCTCTATGGCGACTACCTGGCCGACGCGCAGGGTGAGGACGTCGTGTCCGGCGTCCGCAACGCGCTACCCGTCGCCGAACTGCAGCGGCTCGACCCGCATTCCTACGGACAGCTGCTCCACAACGCCGACGTCCTGGAGCGGCACTACCGCGATCTGTGCGACATCGAGTTCACCGTGGAATGCGGCAAGCTGTGGATGTTGCAGACCCGTGTCGGCAAGCGCACGCCGGCCGCCGCATTCCGCATTGCCTGCCAGTTGGTTGACGAAGGTGTGATCGATCTCGACGAGGCACTGCGACGGGTGAGCGGCCGTGACCTTGCGCAGCTCATGTTCCCGCAGTTCAACCCGGGACCGGACGACGTCCGGCTCACCACCGGCGTCAATGCCTCACCGGGGGCTGCGGTTGGCACCGCCGTCTTCGATTCTGCCACCGCGGTAAAGCGGGCCGAGGAAGGCGAGGACGTGATCCTCGTGCGACGCGAAACGACGCCGGACGACCTCGCCGGGATCGTCGCCGCCGCCGGAGTGCTGACCACGCACGGTGGTAAGACCGCCCACGCGGCGGTCGTGGCTCGTGGCATGGGCAAGCCATGCGTGTGCGGTGCCGAGGGCCTGAGCATCGACACCGAGCGCGGTCAACTGCTCGCCCCGGGCACAGTCATCGAGGAGGGCGACCAGATCTCGATCGACGGCACGTCCGGCGCGGTGTACCTGGGCCGGATCCCGGTACAGCCGCCGCCGCTCGTCGATTACCTCGATGGCAAATTGGACCCAGCCTCAGCCGAGGCCGACGACCTGGTCCGCGCCGTGCACCGGCTGCTCCAGCACGCTGACGCGACTCGTCGCCTCGGCGTGCGAGCCAACGCCGACACGCCGCAGGACGCGGCGCGGGCCCGCCGATTCGGTGCCGCCGGCATCGGCCTGTGCCGGACCGAGCACATGTTCCTCGGTGATCGCCGTCAGTACGTCGAACGCCTGGTGCTCGCTGATAGCCCGTCCGAACATGATGACGCGCTCGCTGCCCTACTGCCGCTTCAGCGTGCAGACTTCGTGGAAATCCTCGAGGCGATGTCCGGCCAGCCGGTAACCATCCGGCTCATCGACCCGCCGTTGCATGAATTCCTGCCTGACCGGACAAAGCTTGCGGTACGGGTCGCGCTGGCCCGAGCGGCCGGCGCGGCTGACGAGCACGACGTGCGCCTGCTTGCCGCCCTGGAGCGGCTGCACGAGGTCAACCCCATGCTGGGTCTGCGCGGCGTCCGGCTCGGGATCGTGATACCGGGCCTGTTCGCAATGCAGGCGCGCGCGGTGGCGCAGGCGGCGATCGAGGTCCGCCGCCGCGGTCATGACGTCCGGGCCGAGATCATGGTTCCGCTGGTCGCCACCGTGTCCGAGCTGGACATCACCCGCCGCGAACTGGCGCAGGTCGTAGCCAAGGTGGCCCAGGATGCCGGCGAGGAGCTCGACATTCCCATCGGCACCATGATCGAGTTGCCGCGGGCCGCGCTCACAGCCGGTGAGATCGCCGGCGTCGCCGCGTTCTTCTCGTTCGGCACCAACGACCTCACCCAGACGACCTGGGGTTTCAGCCGTGATGACGTCGAGTCCGCGTTCTTCCCTGCCTATTTCAAGGCCCGGGTGTTCAACGTCTCGCCGTTCGAGACCTTGGACCGCACGGGCGTCGGACGGCTCATCCGCCTCGCAATCGATGAGGGCAGGCTGGCCAACCCCACGCTGCACATCGGGGTGTGCGGGGAGCATGGCGGGGACCCGGATTCGATCCACTTCTTCGACGAGGTGGGCGTGGACTACGTGTCCTGCTCGCCGTTCCGGGTTCCGGTAGCCCGTCTCGAGGCCGGTCGCGCGGCGCTCCCGAGCACGGGCGGAAGCGACAGCCGCTGACCGTAGATATATTCATTTACACGACGGTGCCCAGGGAGTGGGGGACTCCCTGGGCACCGTCGTGCGGTCAGGCCTGTTCAGCCACCGTGACCGTGGTGTGCGCTGTCGTCAGCGGAACCGTCGTGGCCGCCCTTGTCGTCGCTCGTGGCGGCGCTGCTGCTGGTGGCGCCGGGGGCGTCGGTGCCGTTGTCGTCGCCGGGCTCGATGCGGGTGCTACTGGTGGCGCCAGGGGCGTCGGTGCCGTTGTCGTCGCCGGGCTCGACGCCGGTGCCGTTGTCGTCGCCGGGCTCGACGCCGGTGCCCCTGTCGTCGCCGGGCTCGACATGCGTGCCGCGGTCGTCCTTGGGCGCGGTAACGGCAGAGGACGTCACGGCAGCCGGGCTGCGCGTCACGTCATCGCTGCCGCGGTTCGGCCCACTGCGGTCGTCGACCGTGCGTGAGTGGGACGGGCCACGCGAGTTCGTCGAGTCGCCGCTGGCGAGCGCGGCCACGGTCGGGATGCCGATGGCGCACGCGGTGACTGCGACCGCGGCGGCAATGGTGAGTCTGTTCATGGTGGGCTCCTTGGCTGTGTCTGCGGGGCGGTTCGCCCTGCACACACAGTTAGTCGCACATGAGGTACCAACCGCCATGAGACCTGCGCGCTAGTACCTCGCCCGCACTGCGGTCCGCGCTATGACTTGGACGGGAGACCAGCGCCCACCAGCCGGGTGAGGTCGACAAGCCGAGCGGTGTAGCCCCACTCGTTGTCGTACCAGCCGAACACCTTGGCCATGCGGCCCGACGCCTGCGTCAGCGCGGAGTCGAACACGCACGAAGCGGAGTCGCCGATGATGTCGGTCGAGACGAGTGGATCGGTCGTGTAGCGAAGCCGGCCGACGAGCGATCCAGTCGAGCCGGCCGCTTCGAATGCCGCGTTGATCTCGGCGGCGTTGACGTCGCGGTCCAGCAGCACCGCGAGGTCCACCAGTGAGCCGTCGATGACGGGCACCCGCAGTGCGACACCGTCCAGGCGTCCTGCTACCTCCGGTATCACCTCGCCGACCGCGACAGCGGCGCCGGTCGTCGTCGGGATGATGTTCACTGCGGCAGCGCGGGCCCGCCGAGGATCTTTGTGCGGACCGTCAAGCACATTCTGGTCGTTCGTGTAGGCATGCACGGTCGTCATGAAGCCGCGCTCGATGCCGAAGGCCTCGTGCAGCACCTTCACCATCGGTGCGACGCAGTTGGTGCTGCAGGAGGCGTTGGATACGACGTGGTGCACGGCCGGGTCGTAGGTCTCGTCGTTGACGCCCATCACGATCGTCGCATCGACGCCCTTGCCCGGTGAGGAGATCAGCACCTTGGCGGCGCCGGCGGTGAGATGGGCGGCGGCAGCGTCACGCGTGCGGAACTTGCCGGTGGACTCGATGACGATGTCGACCGCTTCCTCGCTCCAGGCCAGCGCGGCCGGATCGCGTTGAGAGGTGACCCGGATCTTGTGCCCGTCGACGACCAACGTGTCGCCGTGCTCCTCGATGTCCACCCCGATCGGACCGAAGGTGCTGTCGTAGCGCAGCAGGCGCGCCATCGTCGCTGCATCGACCACGTCATTGATGGCTACGACCTCGAGGTCGGCTGCGGTGAGGCTGTAGCGAAGATAGTCGCGCCCGATGCGGCCGAAGCCATTGACGGCGATCCGTAGGGTCATGTGATTCTCCTGCTCAGAGCGGCGCGAATCGCCGACGGTGGGGTCGTCCTCCACGGTCGTCCGCCCGAGCGTGCGGGGGAAGGGCCCAAGGTCACTGGCGGGCGGGGCGATCGGCCCGCGGGGGCGTCGCGCGAAGATCGCCGTGGTCACGGTCCAGCCGCCGAGCGAGCCCGGAGTAGATTCTGGCGGTAGCGCCCCGCGCGCATACGCGCCATCCGGGCCGCATCGGCGAACCTCTGCAGCAGTCCGCAGCGTCAGGTATGTAGAGGAACAATCCAGCAGCGTGAGGAACATTTGTGAAATTGGCAGACCGTGCATGCCTGGTCTTGTGTTCGAGCATTCTCGTCTTGGCGGGGTGTCAGTCGACTGCGCACCGCACCCAGCCGGGTGGCCACTCCGCGAGCGGGGCTTCGAGCTCGTCCGGCCACAAGACCGTGACGGCCGGCGAGGCCGACAAAGGGCACACGATCGCCGTCTCTGTCGGCGACGATGTGGTCGTCGTGCTACACAGCACCTACTGGAAACTTGCGCCGACGACCGGGGCCGTCCTGCAAGCCAGCGGCCCGGCAGCGGTCACGCCGGCCAGTGCTCAGAGCTGCGTCCCGGGCCAAGGATGCGGCACGGTCACCCAGACGTTCCGGGCGAAGGCCGGGGGCCGCACCGTCATCACCGCTGACCGCACGTCCTGCGGCGAGGCGATGCGCTGCACGGGGTCCAACGGCAGCTATCGACTCGACATCGTCGTCGGCTGACGGCCGCCGCCGACACAGAGCGGGCCACCGGTCACCCGGCGGCCCGCTCCTCGCGCTCAGCGCGTCCGTGCATTCACGCCGATCAGCTCAGCGTTACCGCGGTGTCGTCGATGAAGAACGAGGTCGCCAGCGACGAGTCCTCGGAGCCCGTCCACTTGAGCGACACGGTCTGCCCGGCGAACGCCGTGAGACTGACCGTGCGCAACACGTAGGCGGTGCCCTTGTTCACGTTGGACAACGTCTGCACGGTGGTGGTACCCGCCGTGACCTTGAGCGTGTCATAGGCGGTCGTCGTGCCCTCTGAGCTGGTGATCTGCAGGTAGTAGCTCAGCGTTGCGTTGCACCCTGCTGGGATGGTGATCGACTGAGCCAGGGTATCGGTGTGCGTGGTGCCGTACCCGTCCAGCCACGCGTAGCCGACGCCCGTGCGCTTGTGCGCGCCGTCAGTGCTGATCACGCCGGCCGTGCTGGTCCAGCCCGTGGCACCGGATTCGAAGCCCGGGTTCGTGAGCACCTGGCCGGTGCAACCGCCGCCGCCGGTGCCCGAGATCGTCCAGGTGAAGGACGCGGTACCGGAGGCTGAGGTGGTGTCGGTTGCCTTGGCGACGACCGAGAACGTGCCGGCCGCGGACGGCGTCCCGGAGATCAGGCCGGTGCTGGCATTGATCGCCAGCCCGGTCGGCAGCCCGGTCGCGCTGTAGGTCAGCGTCTGGCCGGTGGCCGAATCTGACGCGCTGATCTGCAGGCTGGTGGCAGTGCCGACCGTGCCGGTCTTGCTGCCCGGGTTGGCGACGGTAACCGTGTTGCCTGTAGTGCCCCCGACAATTGCGTGCGTGATGGCGCAGTTGTTGGTGTCGTTGGACCAGCTGGCTTGCTCGGCGAATGTGCCGGTAGCAAACGTGATGTTGGCTGCGCCGCCGGTGCTGCCGGCTGCGATCCAGGCGCACTCGTCGGAGTTCTCCTGGCCGGCGTAGGAGCTAGTGGTGTGGTTGGTCCAACCGCCAGCTGGGTTCTGGTCCGACATCATCTCCTGCCACTCATGACCCAACGTCATCGTGTAGCCGTCCAAGGTGCCGGGGGAGTTCACAAAGCCCACGCCACAGCCGGCGCCGGAATCGATGTTGTAGGGCTGGTTGCTGAAAGCGACGTCACCGACGGTCGAGGCGACGGCTCCGCCACCCGACAGGGTGGTGTCACCGTTGTAGTCGTGCCACGCACAATACTGACCCTGGTACTGGTCCGGGTTGGTGCCCTTCGGAGAAAGGACGACGTAGTAGGCGTAGCGGTTGGACGCGGCCGTGGTGTTGCCGAAGTGGGAAGCAGCCTTGACTGCTTCGACGCCGAGCTGGTGGCCGGTGGCCGCGGCTGGAGACGCGGCGGCGTTGTCGTACCAAACGCCGGACAGCACGCCGCCGGACTGGTAGGGAATGTGGGCGGCGCTCGCGGGGCAACTGGTGGCACCGACCGCAACGTTCGGTCCGTCGCACCACTGGGTCAGCT
>JALYVG010000001.1 GCA_030853345.1 Actinomycetota bacterium
ATTACCGAGCTCACCGGCGATGGCGTCACGCTGGGCAGCCAGGGCGGCCAACTCGGCCTTGGCCTCGGCCAGCAGCCGGCGCGACGTCGCACGCACCGTGTCGGCTTCGGTCCGCGCCGCGTCGACCGCCTGCCTTTCCTCCGCCTTGGCGGTGCGCCGGATCTCATGGGCTTCCCGCTGCGCCTTGGTCAGTTCGTCAGCCACCCGCTCCCGGATGGCGCGCGCGCCGGCGTCGGCTTCCTGCAGGCGCCGTTCGGCGCGATCCAGGCGTGCTGCCGCGGTGTCCTGAGCCTCGGCCACGATCCGGCGTGCGTCGGCGTTGGCTTCCTCGCGCAGCTGGATGGCGTCCACCGCCGCCCGGTCGCGGTCGGCGGCAGCCTCTCGCGCGATGCTGTCGGCCTTGGCCTGCGCCGCAGCCAGACGCGCTTCAACGCGCCGGCGCGCGGCGGCCAGGATTTCGGCCAGCCGTAAGTGGGTGCGACGGATGGCTGCCCCGGCCTCCAGGTGCGCGCGGCGCCGGACGTGCTGCGAATCGAGGTCGGCGGCCTCCAGGAGACCGACGATGATCTGCTGGGTCCATCTGGTCTGCTCGGCGCTGGCGGCTATCTCACGGGCGGCGTCGGCGCGCGCGGTCTCGAGCACCTGCCGTGCCTCGGCCGCCACCTCGGATCGCGACGTGATCGCATCCAGTCGGGCGTTTTCCAGTTCCCGCGTCGCCGACTGCCTGACCGAGTCGGCCGCCGCGGTGGCCAGCGCCTGCTGCTGCGCGAGGCGCCCTTCGGCCTCGGCAGCGGTCCGGGCCAGGTCCGCCTCGTGCGCGGCGAGTCGGACCTGCAATTCGCTTTCGTGGTCGGCCAGTTGTTGCCTGAGGTCCTCGGTCATCCGCTCGCGCAGCCGGCGACTGCCACTCTCGGCGTCGGCCATCATCACATTGGCCTCGCGGTGAAGCTCGGCGGCGGTGTCTTCGGCGTCGGCGATCAGCTTCGCGGCGTACTGGCGGGCCTCGGCCAGCTGTTCATGCGCGTCCCGATCGGCTCGGTTGGAGATCAGGCTGGCCTGTTCCACGGCGTCGGTGATGATCGACTGGGCTTCGTCGTGCGACTCGGCCAACCGGGTTTCGGCCACGGCCAGCTTCGTGCGGGCCGCGAGCAAGGCGTCGTCTATGGATGCCAGCCCCTGCGTCGGCAACAGCCCAGTGCTGGGTCCGGCATCGATGCGCTGACCCGGGGTCGACGGTGATTCGGGCGTCAGGTCTGCGGGTGCACGCTCGGGACGGGCAGCCGGATCGAACGGGGCTACCCCCGGTCCCTCTCCCGTAGCCTGCACTGCGATCTCGCCCGGCACAGGTCAATCGTCCCAGATGCCCCCCGTGTGATCCAATCGCGTGCCGCCCCGGGGCTTGGCACGTCGCTCGTGACTAGAAGTTGATCACCTCAAACGCAACGGCAAACGTGACCCCCAGGCGCGTGCCCGTGGCTCGGGCGATGGACTCGAGAAATTCCAGCGGATCGGCCATCGGGTGGTCGCCCAGGCCGGACAGATAGGCGGCGTGCGCCTCGAGCGAGGCCACTCCTGTCGCAAAATGTTCGCTGACGTCGACGGCGTGGGTGGTCTGCGCCCCGCCCGCGACCAGGACCTGCCGGACGGGCCAGGGCTGGAAACCCTCGTCGAGCAGGTCGCGGAACACCCAGCGGTTAGCGGCGTCGCGCACTCCGTCGAGCACGGCGCGGCCCAATGCGATGTGGTCGGCCTGGTTCAGCGATCCCGGCCCCCACGTCTCGTGGTAGTTGCCGGTGATCACGACATCGGGCCGGTGCCGACGCACAGCGCGTGCGATGTCGTGCCGCAGGGCCAGGCCGTACTCGAGCACGCCGTCGGCAAACCCGAGGAACTCGACCTGGTCGACGCCGACGATTCCCGCTGACGCGCGCTGCTCCTGCTCGCGCAGCGGCCCGGCCTGCTCGGGCGACATGCCGTCGATGCCTGCCTCACCGCTCGTGGCCAAGCAGTAGCTCACC
Organism: Actinomycetota bacterium; assembly: GCA_030853345.1. Lineage (GTDB taxonomy): Bacteria > Actinomycetota > Actinomycetes > Mycobacteriales > Jatrophihabitantaceae > QHCC01. The sequence continues at coordinate 2,019 of JALYVG010000001.1, forward strand.
TGCTTGCCTTGCCCGGTCCACCGGGCCACGGCAGCAGCGGTGCCGTACTCGAGGTCGTCCGGGTGCGCGACGATGGCCAGCGCGCTGGCCCAGTCCTCGTCGATCGGTTCGAGATCAGTCATGCCCGCGAACCTTATTTCGCCAGGGTGCTCATGTCGATCACGTAGCGGTAACCCGGATCACCCGAGGCCAGCTCGTCGTACGCGGCGTTGATGCCGCCGACTCCGATCACCTGCACGTCCGAGGCGATGCCGTGCTCGGCGCAGAAGTCCAGGACCTCCTGGGTCTCGGGCATTCCGCCGATCATCGAGCCGGTCACCGAGATGCGGTTGCCGGCGAGCAACCCGCCGTTGACCGGCTCGCGCAGCGGCTCGATAGCGCCGAGGACCACGTAGGCGCCGTCGCGTTTGAGCAGACGCAGGTAAGGCATCAGGTCGTGGCTGGACGGGATGGTGCTGAGGATGATGTCCAGGGAGCGGTGAGCAGCCTTGAGTTGCTCGCTGTCGGCGGAGACCAGGACGTGATCAGCACCGGCCTTGCGGGCGTCGTCGGCCTTGCGGTCGGACCTGGTGATCACGGTGACCTCGGCGCCCAGCGCCTTGGCCAGCTTTACCGCCATGCTGCCCAGCCCGCCGAATCCTGCCACGCCGACCCGGGACCCGGCGCCGACGTCGTGGTGGCGCAGCGGCGAGTACATCGTGATGCCGGCGCACAGGATTGGTGCGGCAGCGGCGGGGTCGAGCCCATCGGGGATGCGCACCACGAAGTCCTGGGTGACGACGATGCTGCCCGAGTAACCGCCCGCCGTGCGCGGCATGGTGCCGTGCGGGTCCGGGCTGTTGTACGTGCCGGTCGCGCCAGCGCGGCAGTAGTTCTGCAGGCCGTCACGGCACTCGGCGCACTCGCCGCAGGAGTCGACCAGGCAGCCGACACCGACGACGTCGCCGACTGCGTGACGGGTGACGTCGGCGCCGATCGCGGTGACCTGGCCGACGATCTCGTGGCCGGGGACGACCGGGTACGTGGTGCCGCCCCACTCGTTGCGGGCGGTGTGTACGTCGGAATGGCAGATGCCGCAGTAGCTGATGTCGATCGCGACGTCGGTCGGGCCTACCGCGCGGCGCGGGATCGTGGTGGGTTCGAGCGGGCTCTTCGCGTCGGAGGCGGCCCAGGCGGCTGTCACAGTTGAGCTCCTTCGGTCTTGGCGAGATATCGGGCAAGGGCGCGAATTGCCTTGCCGCGGTGGCTGATCGCGTCCTTGCGGTCAGGCGCGACTTCGCCGTTGGTCTGCGCGAACCCGTCGGCGACGAAGATCGGGTCATACCCGAACCCGTTGTCCCCGCGCGGTTCGCGTACGAGTCTGCCCGGCATCCGGCCTTCGAAAACTTTCTCGCCATCGGGTCCGACCAGCGCGGCGGCGCAGACGAACGCCGCCCCGAGCCGCTCGTCCGGGGTGTCGCCGAGCTGGGCGAGGACCAGACGCAGGTTCGCCTCGTCGTCGCCGTGCTGCCCGGCCCAGCGCGCCGAGAGCACGCCAGGCATGCCGTTGAGCGCGTCGACGGACAACCCGGAGTCGTCCGCCACGGTGCGGAGGTTGGTGCGGGAGAAGCCATCACGCGCTTTGGCCAGCGCGTTCTCGGCGAACGTGGCGCCCGTCTCGGGGGCCTCGTCGTAGGGGGCCACGTCGTCGAGGCCCAGCACCTCGAGATGCGGCAGTGCGGGGCCGAGGATGCGACGAAGCTCGGCCAGCTTCTTGGGGTTGCGACTCGCGAGCAGGATCTTGCCGTCAGGCGCACTCACGCGCCCAGTGCCTCCTGCTGGATCTTGGTGAGCCGGGCGCAGCCGCTGACGGCCAGGTCGAGCAGGGCGTCGAGTTCGTTGCGCCTGAACGGCACACCCTCGGCCGTGCCCTGCACCTCGACGAACTCCCCGGCGCCGGTGACGACGACGTTCATGTCGGTCTCGGCGCGGACGTCCTCGTCATACATCAGATCCAGCCGCGGCTGGCCGTCGACGATGCCGACCGACACCGCCGAGATGGAGTTGACCAGCGGTTTGGCCTGGGCGAGCGCTCCCTTCGCGCCGAGCCAGCTCACGGCGTCGGCCAGCGCGACGTAGGCGCCGGTGATGGCAGCGGTGCGGGTGCCGCCGTCGGCCTGGATGACGTCGCAGTCGATCGAGATGGAGTTCTCGCCGAGGGCGGCGAGGTCGATCGCCGCGCGCAGGGAGCGGCCGATGAGCCGGGATATCTCGTGAGTGCGCCCACCGATGCGGCCCTTCACGGACTCGCGATCGTTGCGGGTCAGCGTGGCGCGCGGCAGCATCGAGTACTCGGCCGTCACCCACCCCAAGCCGCTGCCCTTGCGCCAGCGAGGGACGCCCTGCACCACCGACGCGGCACACAGCACCGTGGTGTCGCCGAACTCGATCAGCGCCGACCCCTCGGCGTACTTCTGCCAGTTGCGGGTGATCGTGACCGGGCGAAGGTCGTCGGCCGCACGGCCGTCAAGACGGGACATAGAGCCCAGTTTATCGACGGCACAGTCTGCCCCCGACGTACGCCCTCGACCCGGGCTGACGCGGTGTCATCGACGCGGCAGGATGGAGCCCATGCGCAGCACCACATTGACGATCCGGACCGGCGACCGAGCGCGGGTGCACGACCTGACCCGGGACTGCGGCGAGTTCGTCGGCGCCGAGAGCGACGGGCTGCTCAACGTCTTCGTCCCGCACGCCACGGCCGGGATCGCGATCATCGAGACCGGGGCCGGGAGCGACGACGACCTGCTCGTCGCGATCGATGACCTGCTCCCCCGCGACGGGCGGTGGCAGCATGGGCACGGCTCGCCCGGGCATGGCCGCGATCATGTGCTGCCCGCGTTCATCTCGCCGTCGATCACCGTCCCGGTGGTCGGCGGGCGCCTGCAGCTCGGCACCTGGCAGTCGATCTGTCTGGTCGACACCAACGTCGACAACGCCGAGCGCGACGTGCGCCTGTCCTTCCTCCCCGGCTGAGCCGCTCCAGTCCGGTCCAGTGCCGCGGCGATGAGGCCTCGGCCGACGTGTTGTGCTCGGGGCACGACCGTCAGATCCAGAACTCCGCATCGGGCTGGGCGATCTCGACGGACCCCGCGAACGCGCTGGCCGCTTGGTCGGCGGCCACCTGCCGCGATCCCCACGGCGGGACGTGCGTGACGATCAGCCGGTCGACGCCGGCGCGGTCAGCGTGCTGGCCGGCCTGCTTGCCGGTGAGGTGCAGGTCTGGGATCAACTCCTCATCGGGTCCGAACGACGCTTCGCACAGCAGCACATCGGCCCCGTGCGCGAGCGACACCAGCGCCTGGGACTCCCCCGTGTCACCCGAGTACACCAAGGTGCGGTCGCCGTGCGTGATGCGCACCGCATTGGTCGGCACCGGATGGTTCATCGGGGCGAACGACAGCGCAAACGGGCCGAGTTCGCCGCTGGCCGGAGTCGAGAAGCCGAACAGTTCGTGCAGGCCCAGCTTGCGGGCGTAGGGGTCATAGGCGGCCTCGATCCGGTCGCGGGTTCCGGCCGGGCCGATGAGCGGGATGCGTCCTTCGGGCGTACGCACCCGGTAACGCGCTGCGCCGTAGCGCAGGGCGACGATGTAGGCGGTGAGGTCGATGCAGTGATCGGCGTGCAGGTGGGAAACCACGATGGCATCGACTGATCCCGGGTCGACGTAGCGCTGCAGAGCACCGAACGCACCGTGCCCGAGATCGAGCACGAGCTTGTATCCGTCGGCCTCGATCAGGTAACCCGACGCGGGCGAATCCGGTCCAGGCATGCTGCCCGAGCACCCCAGGACGGTCAGCTTCACCGAACACCTCCGTAGGCCGGCGCCACCGCGGCGAGATCCGGACCCAGGAAACGATGCCGCAACCGGGCGAAGGACTCCGCCGGGCCGGTGGCCCGGAACGTGTGGATCGGCTCGGCGGCGTCGTCGGGGCGCAGCAGGTCGCACTCGGTGAGCACGCGGTAGACGTCCTTGGCGGTCTCCTCGGCGCTGGACACCAGCGTCACCGAATCGCCCATGACGACCGACAGCAACCCGGTCAGCAGCGGGTAGTGCGTACATCCCAGTACCAGTGTGTCGACACCGGCCGCGTTGAGCGGGGACAGGTAGGACTCGGCCAACCCCAGCAACTGCCGCCCGCTGGTCACCCCCCGCTCCACGAACTCGGCGAAGCGCGGGCAGGCCGCGCTGGTCACCTCGATGCCCGGCGCCGCGGCAAAGGCATCCTCATACGCGCCGCTGGTCACGGTGGCGACTGTGCCGATGACACCCACCCGGCCGCTGCGGGTACCCGCCACAGCGCGGCGGACCGCGGGCAGGATCACCTCGATCACCGGCACGTCGTAACGTTCGCGCGCGTCACGCAGGCAGGCGGCGCTGGCACTGTTGCAGGCGATGACGAGTGCCTTCACCCCCGAACTGACCAGATCGTCCATGAGCCGCAGGGCGTGAGCGCGCACCTCGGCGATGGGTTTCGGCCCGTACGGACCGTTGGCGGTGTCCCCGACGTAGTGCAGCGACTCGTGCGGCAACTGGTCGAGAACGGCCCGCGCTACCGTCAGGCCGCCGACGCCGGAATCGACCATGCCGATCGGCGCGTCGACATCGCGAATGGGCACCGCGTCAGGATACGGCCGGCCTCGGACCGCGCGGTCGCTTGGCGGGGACGGCCCGTCGGGGGTGCAGCACCGCACCGGCGACGATGCCGGCGGCGAACCCGCAAACGTGCGCCTGCCAAGAGACATTGGAGTGAAACGACGGAAGCAGCCCGTTCAGCAGGGTGCCGAAGAACAGCAGGACGACGACGGCGACGAGGATCCAGCGCAGCTTGCGGGAGAAATATGCCCGGGCGATCAGGTAACCCAGCCAGCCGAAGACCAGCGCGCTCGCGCCGACGATGACCCCCGACGGCGCGACCAGCCAGCTGGCCAGCCCACCGAGCACCAACACCAACCCGCTGACGGTGAGCCAGGTGCGGAGCCCGGAGAGCATGAGCACCCAACCGATGCCGATCAACGGGATGGTGTTGGAAAGAATGTGCCCGTAGCTGGCATGCAGGAACGGCTCGGTGGCTACGCCCCACAGCCCGTCTATGCGGCGCGGCCGCAGGCCGAACCGGTCGAGGGTGTACCTGTTGGCCGCGTTGACGATCTGGATGACCCACAGCACGGCGGCGACGCCGAGCATGATGATCAGCGAGACGGTCCAGCTGTTCGGCTGGAACGCCGGCTCGGTGCGGGCTGGTCTGGCCACGCCCCCACCGCTGCCCGCGAGACGCGTGGGCAGCCAGTTGCGCGGACGCGGGTTGGTCACCGACCAAGCCTAACCGGGCAGCCTCACGCCGCGACGCGACGGCGGCGTGCGCTCTGAGCGAGCAGCGCGAGCGAGCCGAGCAGCGCGATGAGTTCACCGGTGAGCGAAAGGGATTTCTTGGTGTACCAGAACGGCTCGGACATGTCCGGCAGCGGCCCGATCTTGCCGACGCTGGCGAAGCGGTAGAGCAGCAGGACGAACGCTCCCCCACCGGCCACCGCGGCCACGATGGCGGCGGTCCACCGGTTGGCCCGCACGACGACGGCCACGGCGGCGAGAATCGCCGCGATGGCCTCGATGCGGAACAGGGTCGCCTGGCTGACCGTGCTCGTCTTGACACCGGCGTAGATGTCGGCGAGGTCCAGGTGCGTGTAGGCGTCGATGCCGAGGCCGACGACGATGACGACGACCAGGCCCCACCGGGCAACGAGGTTCATGTCCTGTGTTCGTGCCCCTGCGGCGAACCGGTTCACTTCCGGGCGCTATCGGGCTCGGACCATGATCGTGTGGTGACCAGTGGCGCCTGAGGGGAAAACGTCGCGGTATTCGGCCGGCTGCACCGTCCCCGCGTCGTCGACCGCACGCACCCGCAGCGTGTACGAGCCCGCCTGGGGCGGTGTCCACGGCAGCACCCACTGCCGCCAGGTGTCTGTCGACGGAACGGGCGCCAGTCGCGCGGACATCCACCCGCCGCCGTCCACCTGGACCTCGACGCGCTTGATCCCGACATGCTGGTCCCAGGCCACGCCGGCGATTGCGACGGGCTGTCCGACCTTGACCGTCGCCCCGTTGTGCGGGGTGTCGATGCGCGACGCGATCTTGATGTCGGTCTGGGCGGCCCAGCCACCCTGCACCCAGTAGGCCTGCCGGGCCGCGAACGTGCTCGCCTCGATGTCGATCACCCATTTGCTCGCGGACACATAGCCGTACAGGCCGGGCACCACGATGCGGGCCGGGAAGCCGTGCTTGATCGGCAGCGGCTCGCCGTTCATGCCGACGGCGATCATCGAGTCACGACCGTCCATGACTGCCGCGGTGGGTGCGCCGATCGTCATGCCGTCGACGGAGGTCAGGATGAGCTGGTCGGCTCCGTCCTGCACCCCGGCCTCGCGCAGCAGATCCGCCAGCTTGGCGCCCAGGAAGCGGGCATTGCCGACCAGATTGCCGCCGATCTCGTTGGAGACACACGACAACGTGATCCAGCGTTCGATCATCGGGCGGGCGAGCAGGTCGGAATAGGTCAGCCGGATCTCGTGGTCCACCATCCCGTGGATGCGCAGCGCCCAGTCCTTCGGGTCGATCTGGGGTGGCACGATAGCCGTGTCGATCCGGTAGAACCTGCCGTTCGGCGTGTTCCAGGGCTCTGCGCTCTTGCCCAGGTCCGGGCCGTTGGCGAGCGCCGCGACGGGCGCCGGCGGCACGGCCGGCGAGACCGGCGTGGGCAAGGTGAGGGCCGCACGCGCCTGCGTTACGTCGAAACGGGCGTGCTGGGCCGCGCGGCCGCCGAAGCCGGTTACCGCGGCCAGCCCCGCCGCGGCCGCGCTGCCGGTCAGGAAGCCGCGGCGGTTCGCGACGAACCGCGGCGCAGGCGCGCCGTCCGGCTCGGCTGAGCGGGCGGACCCGACGGATTCATCAGGCGCCGCAGCGCGGGTGAGCACGACCAGGGTGGCCAGTGCGGCGGCCGTCCCGATGATCGTCGGCATGACGTCCGAGCCGTGGTGGGCGTTGGCAGTCAGCGCGGCGTAGGCGCCCACGCCCCCGAAGAGCGCGAGACCGGCCAGTCCGTATGCGAGCCGGTGCAGGGCCAGCACTCCGACGACGACAGCGAGGGCGGCGATGACGAGGTAGATGCCGCTGAGCAGCACGGTCTTGTCGTTGGTGCCGAAGGTCCGGATGGCCCAGCGCTTCACCGACTCGGGCGTCAGCAGGATGAATCGGTTCCCGACGGCGATCACCGGCGATGCAGCGGGGCGCACGAACGCGGCCACGACCTCGCCGACCCCCAGTGCGACGGCGGCGGACAGCACGCCGATCGCCGCCCCCGCGCCGAGCCGGCCGGGATTCACCCTCACCGGTCCATGATCGCGCGTATCGCACCGGCCGGCCGACCCTGGGGCGCGCGTTACGCATTCGGTAAGAGGTCCTGCCGGGGCTCACGCCCAGAGCTGGCCCTCGAGCTGCTCGGCCGCCTGCTGCAGCGATCCGGCGTAGGCGCCGGTGGACAGGTACTTCCACCCTCCGTCGGCGACGACGAACGCGACGTCGCCGCGGGCACCGGTGTCGGCGACCCGCTCGGCGATCGACAGCGCCGCGTGCAGGATCGCGCCCGTCGAGATGCCGGCGAAGATCCCCTCGTGCTCGATGAGGTCCCGGGTGCGCCGCAGCGCGTCGTAGGACGTCACCGAGAACCGGGTGCTGAGCACCGAGTCGTCGTAGAGCTCGGGCACGAAGCCCTCGTCGATGTTGCGCAGGCCGTAGACCAGGTCACCGTAGCGGGGCTCGGCGGCGATGATCGAGATGTCGGGGACCTTCTCCCGCAGGTAACGTCCCACGCCCATCAGGGTGCCGGTCGTGCCGAGCCCGGCGACGAAGTGGGTGATCGTCGGCAGGTCGCGCAGGATCTCGGGGCCGGTGCCGTCGTAATGCGCCTGGGCGTTGGCCGGGTTGCCGTACTGGTAGAGCATCACCCAGTCCGGGTACTGCGCGGCGAGCTGCTTCGCGGTGGCCACGGCCTGGTTCGACCCGCCGGCGGCTGGCGAGGAGATGATGCGCGCGCCGAACATCTCGAGCAGTTGGCGCCGCTCGATCGAGGTGTTCTCGGGCATCACGCAGACCAGCCCGTAGCCGTGCAGCTTGGCGACCATGGCCAGCGAGATGCCGGTGTTTCCGGACGTCGGCTCCAGGATCGTGCAGCCCGGGGTCAGCCGTCCGTCGGCTTCGGCCGCGCGCACCATGGCCAGTGCGGCGCGGTCCTTGATCGAGCCGGTCGGGTTACGGTCCTCGAGCTTGGCCCACAACCGCACCGGGTGCTCGCCCGTCCAGCGCGGGGACAGGTGCGGCAGGCCGACGAGCGGGGTGTCGCCGGTGGCCTCGAGCAGCGAGTCGTAGCGGGTCACGGCCTCAGCCCCCGGCAACCGCCGGCAGGATCGTCACCGCGTCGCCGTCCTTGAGCGCCGTGTCGAGGGAGCCGGTGAAGCGCACATCCTCGTCGTTGACGTAGACGTTGACGAAGCGGTGCAGTCCGCCGTCATCGGTGATGAGCCGGCCCTTGATGCCCGGGTGGCTGCCGTCCAGGTTGTCGATGAGCGCCGACAACGTGTTGCCGCTGCCGTCGACGGCTTTCGCACCGCCGGTGTAGGTACGCAGAATGGTGGGGATCTTGACCTCGATGGCCATGAAGTAGTTGCTCCTTCTCAGGGATCGGTCTGGCTGTAGGCACCAACGCCGGTCATCGCCGTAATCGTCCCACCCGGGCCTCATTCATAAGACTCGACCACGTCTACGGGTTCCTCGGTCACGACGCTGTCGACGATCCGGAAGGAGCGGAACTCGGCGGTGTCGGCCGTGCGGGTCGAGACCAGCACGTAGTGGGCGTTGGGCTCGGAGGCGTAAGCGATGTCAGTACGAGACGGGTAGGCGTCGGTGGCCGTGTGCGAGTGATAGATGACGACCGGCTCTTCGTCGTTGGCTGCCATCTCCTTGTAGAGCTGCAGTAGGTCGGCCGAGTCGAACTCGTAAAACGTGGGCGAGCGGGCGGCGTTCAGCATCGGGATGAAGCGCGCCGGGCGGTCGCTGCCCTCGGGGCCGGCCACCACACCGCACGCCTCGTCCGGGTGATCGCGGCGCGCATGAGCCAGGATCGCCTCACGCGTCGCCCGCTCGATCCTCAGCACGGGTTCAAGTTACCGGTCACCGCATCAGCGCGCGGACGATCGAGTCCTGGGCACCGGTGAGCCAGTAGTAGACGGCCCACTCCTGGGCGTTGGGGTCATCGAGGTCGACGTCGGGTTCGGAGTCCTCCGTGACGTCGAGTGTGGTGCCGAGCGTGAGCCGCAGGTCGTTGAGTACCTGGATCCAGCGCTGCCCGTCCTCGTCAGTCAGTTTCAACTCGCCCGGTTCGTCGGCCACCTCGGCCTGGCATCGCCTCGCGCGTTCGCTGCGTTCGGTGCGCAGCGACAGCTCCGTCAGCGACCGGAACTCGTCCTCGGCCGCGTGGTCGTCTCGGTAGCCGGATGGGAACAGCCGCTGCTGGACAGGGTCGTCGCGGACGTCGCTGCCATCCTCCCGCAGGATCTCGGTCAGATCGTCGAGGAGGTTGTACAGCAGGACGGGTTCGATCCCGTCGAAGCGCAGCCGGATCTGCCCACCACGACGGCGGACCTTCACGAATCGTGCTGCAGGGTGGCCCACAGCCCGTAGCCGTGCAGGGTGGCCACGTCGAGTTCCATCCGCTCGCGGGTGCCTGATGAGACGACGGCCTTGCCGCGGCGGTGCACGTCGAGCATCAGTTTCTCGGCCTTGGCCTTCGGGTAGCCGAACACCGTCATGAATACGTGGGTCACGTAGCTCATCAGGTTGATCGGGTCGTTCCAGACGATGGTGATCCATGGCAGGTCAGGCTCGGACTGAGGACGCTCGTCGGTCTGCTGCGTCGCCTCGCGCTGCGGCGTGAGTGTCCCAGCCATCTCTCTATCGTGGCATGAACACGGGCCGATCCTCAGCCAGGGCAACGCCAGGCACCTCCCGCGCGGGTGCGGCGACCGGCCCGATGCGCGCGCGGTGAGGCCGTCAGCGGTCTGACACGATCGGCTCATGACGACCGCGCTGCTCACCGACCGGTACGAGCTGACAATGTTGGGATCGGCACTGCGCGACGGAACGGCGCAGCGGCACTGCGTCTTCGAGGTGTTCGCACGCCGACTGCCCGACGGACGCCGCTACGGCGTGGTCGGTGGCACTGGCCGGCTGGTCGAGGCGATAGCCGAATTCACCTTCGACGCCCACACGATCGCGTGGCTGCAGGATTCCGGCATCGTGGACGCCGCTACCGCGGAGCACCTGGACGGCTACCGGTTCGGTGGGGACGTCGAGGGGTACCCCGAGGGCGAGCTGTTCTTCCCGCAGTCCCCGATCCTGACCGTGTCCGGCACGTTCGCCGAGGCGGTGGTCCTCGAGACGCTGGCCCTGTCAATCCTGAACCACGATTGCGCGGTGGCCGCGGCCGCGGCCCGCATAGTCACGGCGGCTGCCGGGCGGCCGATCATCGAGATGGGGTCGCGGCGCACGCACGAGCAGGCTGCCATCGCGGCATCGCGGGCCGCGTATCTCGCCGGCTTCGCCTCGACGTCGAACTTGGCCGCCGGCGAACGCTACGGCGTGCCCACGGCCGGGACCGCCGCGCACTCGTTCACCCTGCTGCACGACGACGAACGCACTGCGTTCCAGGCGCAGGTGGCCGCGCTCGGGGCAGCCACCACCCTGCTCGTCGACACCTACGACATCACCCGGGGCATCGACCTGGCCGTCGAGGTGGCTGGACCGGGACTCGGCGCGGTGCGCATCGACTCCGGCGATCTGGGCGTGCTGGCCCGCCAGGCCCGGGCCCAGCTCGACCGGCTCGGGGCGACAGGCACCAAGATCGTGCTCAGCGGCGACCTGGACGAGTACGCGATCGCCGCACTCGCCGCTGCTCCCGTGGACGCCTACGGCGCCGGCACCGCCGTGGTGACCGGGTCCGGCGCGCCGACGGCCGGCCTGGTCTACAAGCTGGTCGAGGTCGAGGGGCGGCCGGTGGCGAAGCGCTCGGAACAGAAGGCGAGCAACGGCGGGCGCAAGACGGCCGTGCGGGCGCACAAGCCGACGGGTACCGCGGTCGAGGAGATCGTCTACCGCGGGGCCACGCCGGATCTCGCCGCCGGTGATCAGTTGCTGCAACGCCCGTTCCTCCGCGCCGGTCTGCCAGCGGCCGACCTGCCCACGCTCGAGGAGTCACGAGCGCACCTGCGGACAGCGACGGTCAGCCTGCCGTGGGACGGACTCAAGCTCTCGCGCGGCGAGCCGGCCATCCCCACCCGCATCGTCTGAGCCTGCCCGCGGTTGGCTACCGTGACGAGATGGGCCATGCGGTGATAGTCGTGGACGTGCAGAACGACTTCTGCGAGGGCGGGTCGCTGGCCGTGGCCGGCGGAACGAACGTGGCGCGGGCAGTCAGCGCCCGGCTCGGCGAGGGCGGATTCGACCACGCCGTCGCTACCCGCGACCACCACATCGACCCGGGCGCGCACTTCTCCCCCAATCCCGACTTCCGGACCAGCTGGCCACCGCATTGCGTCGTGGGCACCGGCGGCGTCGACCTGCATCCCGACCTGGACACCGAACACATCGCGGCGGTGTTCGACAAGGGTGAATACGTCGCCGCGTACTCCGGCTTCGAGGCCGTTGCCGACGGGGTGCCCCTGGCGGATTGGCTGCGTGCGCGCGACGTCGACACGGTCGAGGTGGTGGGCATTGCTACCGACCACTGCGTGCGGGCGACCGCCCTCGACTCCGCCCGGCTGGGCTTTGCCACGAGCGTGCGTCTGGACCTGACCGCCGGCGTGGCAGCGTCAACCGTCGAGAGTGCCCTGGCCGAGATGCAGGATCGCGGCGTGACGCTGACCGGCGCGCCCCTGCTGGGATAGCTCGCCTGCGAGCCGATGAGCTAGGTTCGCGCCATGAGCGCACCCCCGCCGCCCGGCTACGGACCCGATCCCACGCAGGGCCAGCCGCCTCCGTACGGCCAGCAACAGCCTTACGGCCAGCAGTCCTACGGGCAGCAACAGCCTTACGGCCAGCAGTCCTACGAGCAACAACCGGCATACGGGCAGCAACCCGGGTACGGACAGCCGGGCGCGATGGGACCGGAGACCACGCGGATGGCGCGTCTGGATCCCGGCCCGAGCCACGGTTTCGGTGTCGTCAGCGCGGTGCTGACGGGACTGGGCGCCCTGTTGGTGATCCTCGCTTTCACCGCGCTCGACTGGTTCGGCAGCGGCGACGTGTCCGGATCGAAGTCGAAGTTCAGCGACATTCACAAGGTGCTCGGGATCAGCGGGCTGAAGGACCTCACCCAGGGGCCAGCCAGGCTCTACTTCGGCTGGCTGGGCTGGGCGCTGCTCGCCGCGGCCGCGCTCACCGCGTTGCTCGCTGCGCTGCCCACGCTGGGCGCGCCGTTCCGGGTGATCGGCGTCCTGGTCGCGGTGGCGGCGATCGTGCTGACGTTCCTGGCGATCCAGCTGCTCAAGAACAACGGCCAGGTTCCGGGCGATCTGCGCGGTTATTCGGCCTGGCTCAAGCACGCCCGAACGGGGTTCTACACCGCCGTCGCCGGCTTCGTCCTCATGGGCGTGGGCGCCGCCATCGGCCCGTCACGCAGCCGCCGCTAGGCCCGCTGACTGGTGGGCGGTGGGTTGAGCCGAGCGCTATACCGCCACTCAATAGTCGAGTTCGTCGATCTCTTCGCGAGGGATGCCGAGGACGAACAGCACAGTGTCGAGGAACGGCAGGTTGGCTGACGTGTCCGCCGCCGCGCGCAGTGCCGACTTGGCGTTGAACGCGATGCCCAACCCGGCTGCCTTGATCATGTCGACGTCGTCGGCGCCGTCACCGACGGCAACGGTCTGCGTCAAGGGCACCCCGAACTGCTCGGCGAAGCCGACGAGGGCCGTCGCCTTGCCCGGCCCGTCGATGATCGGGTCCAGCACCTTCCCGGAGACCTTGCCGTCGACGATCTCCAGGCTGTTCGCGGCCGCGAAGTCGAGGCCCAACTCGGCGACGAACCGGTCCGTGAAGATGGTGAACCCGCCACTCACCACGCCGACCTGGTAGCCCAAGTGCCGCAGCGTGCGCACGAACGGGGCGGCACCGGGCGTGAGCCGAAGACCGTCTCGCACCGACTCGACCTCGGCCACGGTGAGCCCGGCCAATAGCGCCGCCCGCATGCGCAGCGACTTCTGGAACTCCACCTGGCCGGCCATCGTCCGCTCGGTGATCGCGCTGACCTGCGCGCCCACACCCGCGCGCTCGGCCAAAAGATCGATGGCCTTGTCGCGCACCAACGTGGTATCGACGTCGAGCACGACGAGGCGCTTGGCCCGCCTGCGCAGACCGGCCCGCTCGACGGCGATGTCGACACCGATGTCCTCGGCTGCCTGCACCAGCACTGCACGCAGCTCGACCGGGTTCTTCGCCTGCACGATCATCTCGACGCTGCTGACGGGCTCGTTGGCCAGCTGGGTCACTGATTCGATGTTGGCGCCCATGTCGGCGATGCGCTGGGCGACGTGGCCGAGCGCACCGGCCCGCAGCGGACGGCCCAGCACGATCACGTGGCTGTGTTGGCCCTTCACCGGCGGGCGCGCTGGACCTTCGGCGATCGTGACCTCGGCCGCCATGCCGAGCGCATGGGCAGTACGAGTCACCGAACTGCGCAACGCCGCCGGGTCGCCCCGAAGGTCGAACAGGACGGCCAGTATGAGTCGGTCGCGGATGACGACCTGTTCCACGTCACGGATGTCGACGTCGTGGGCGGCCAGGGCGGCGAAGAAGGCCGCGGTGACTCCGGGACGGTCGCGTCCGGTGATGGTGGCCAGCACGGACGTCGGCTGCATGAACTCGAATTCCCCCGGAAGATTTCAGGCGGGCGGGGCCGGTTGCGATCAGTTACCGGGGTCGGGGTCCCGGTGTCCCTGGCGAGACCCCTCGGAACCGACGGTGGCGTTGGCCAGGGCTGGCGCATGTCCATGGCGCTTGCCCGCGTGCGCCTCCCCCTCGAGCCGGTCCAACAGGTGCGGGTAGTGGTACTCGAAGGCCGGGCGCTCGGAACGGATCCGCGGGATCGAGGTGAAGTTGTGCCGCGGGGGCGGCGACGAGGTCGCCCACTCGAGCGAGTTGCCGTGGCCCCACGGGTCATCCGACGTCACGATCTCGCCGAACCGGTAGGACTTGTACATGTTGTACGCGAACGGGACCATCGAGAACCCGAGCACGAACGACCCGATCGTCGAGACCGTGTTCAGGGTGGTGAACCCGTCGGTCGGCAGGTAGTCCGCGTAGCGCCGCGGCATGCCTTCGGCTCCGAGCCAGTGCTGCACCAGGAACGTCAGGTGGAAGCCGAAGAACGTCAACCAGAAGTGCAGCTTGCCCAGGCGTTCGTCGAGGTAGCGGCCGGTGTACTTCGGGAACCAGAAGTAGATGCCTGCGAAGACGGCGAACACGATGGTGCCGAACAGCACGTAGTGGAAGTGGGCCACCACGAAGTAGGTGTCGGACACGTGGAAGTCCACCGGTGGGCTGGCCAGCAGGACCCCGGTGAGGCCGCCGAACAGGAAGGTGACGAGGAAACCCACCGAGAACAGCATCGGTGTCTCGAAGGTGACCGAGCC
>JALYVG010000003.1 GCA_030853345.1 Actinomycetota bacterium
CAGCCACGCGTCCAGCTCCGCGCCGCCATCATTAGTGAGGCGGAACGACTTCTGCGGCCCGACCTCGCCCTCTCCGTCCGACTCGATCAGGCCGTCACGTTCGAGCCGCTGAAGAGTGGTGTACACCTGACCGACATTGAGCGGCCAGACCTCGCCCGTCCGTTGCTCGAACTCCTGCCGCAACTGCAGCCCGTACTTCGGCCCCTCGCTCAACAGGGCCAATAACGCATGCCGGACGCTCATTCGTGTCTACCTCTCGCCATCTGTTGTATACCCAGTATATATACCAGGTATTATTGCGTCAGGCAACGCGTCAATCTTCACCTCGGCAAGCCCGGCAGTTCTCGCAGCAACCCACCCGCCGGTTCCTCCGGCGCAGACAGGTCGCAGCCAGGGTTACCGTGCGGACGTGGTGTTGCGCGCTGTTCATGACGCCGTCGAATGCGCGGGCGTCCCCACCGGACCAAGCTCGAGAGAAGGATCGGAGCATTGGGCGGCTTGGGCCGCGCGTGTCGCCATCGCGGGGTAAAAAAGAGACCTTCGGACCCTATTGTCGGGCCTCGCCAGAGTCGACGCTGGACGTATGAACACGGACGCCGGCGAAAGTTTAGGCGGCGCACGTCGCCCGGCGGCCCCGCTCGTCACGGCGGGAGGGGGCCCGGGCTGGTGCGTTCCCGCGGACGCACGGGTTGAGCCGGCAGCCTGGAGTGTGCTGATCGCGGCGGTATGGCACGCCACCTTGAACCTCACTTCGGCCACAGACGGAGCGCACGACACGGTTGCCGCCGTCGTGAGCACCGGCGTCATGTTGGGCGCTGCTCTCATCGGGTGGCGCTTGCACCGTCAGACACGCGGCCATCGAGAAGTCCGTCATGGCTGACCCGTCGATCGCGGGCTGGGTCCGGGCGCAGGTGGCTAACCCCGTCCTGCGCACGCTGTTGCGCTCGCCCGCCCACCGCGTGCTGTCCGGTTCGCTACTGCTACTCGATTACAGCAGCCGCCGTTCCGGGCAGCGCTGTGTGTTCCCCGTCCAGTACGCGCTCAGGGGCGACGACGTTATCGTCATCGCCGGTCAACACCGTACGAAGACGTGGTGGCGTCACTTCGACACCCGGCCTCAGCACGTGACAGTGCATCTCCGTGGCCGAGCCGCCTCGATGGCGGCGCAACGTCTCACTCCCGGCACGGACGACGAGGAACGGGCTACCCGGGCCTACCTGGAGCGCTTTCCGAAAGCGGGGATGTGGCCCGACAGTCCCGTGATCGTGCTCCGCACGGAGCCAGCGTCGTGACGCCGTACTGCAATCGTGCTGTGCTCGGCTCCACGGACAGCGGCAGGAGCGGAAGGCTACGCCGCCGTGCACCAGCTCAGCGCCCTACACCATCCCGATAGCCGGCTCGACAACGGCCCGTGAGTCGGCACTAGCCGGGCTTGGTAACGGAGTGATCGTGCTCGTCCCGCGCCACGCCGTCACCCGACGCCGGACCGCACAGGATCGGCCGAGACTCATGGTCTCGACTCGGGCTCAGCGACTCACCGCAATCCTGGTGGCGTCGCATTCTCCACAGCATCGTGATGTCGGTTCCCGGTGGCAGGCTGAACGCATGGCCGAGTTTGTGAAGCAGGATCTGTCCAACGCGCGATTCGAGCAGGTAGATTTCAGCGCCCCCGCCGGGCTATCCACCGGCCGGCAGCTACCCGGTACGCCGCTGCCTGCGCGCCATCGTCAACGAGGAGTGGCTGCACCGCCTCTACGCCGAACGCGACCTCGCCGTCCTCGAACAGCGCGGATGACTTACCCCGTTTCAGCGTCCAGCGCATCGAAACTTAGCCCGCGGCGGCAGGTTTCAACCGACGCCGACAACAAGCTTGGCGCAGCGACCTGGCAAACAGAGGGAAGCTCTTTGAAAGCGACGCGTCCAGCCGCTTACCCGTGCCGGAGTTATCCGAAGGCGCCCACGATTCGCCGCACCCCCGACAGGAGGCGCGGCGGGCCGTTTCTGCTACATAGATAGCAGCTCGAATATGTCAACCGTGCAGGTCCCGTCGTGGCTGGACAGGAAGGGGAGCCCTTCGGTGAATGCCTTCGCCGCCGCGAGGTTGTCGGCCTCGACGATCGAGTATCCGATCAGGTCGCTCGCTGGGCCTGCGGTTCCGTCATCGCGGACTGCTCCGCTCGTCCCGAATGGGCTGCCGACGTCGACGAGCGCAGTGCCGACCTTTTCCATCCAGGCGCCGAACGCGACCATACGTTCCGCGCTCTGCTGTGGCGTGGGCTCCGCCAATGGCGCGGGGCCGCGGTAGAGGTAGATGAACTTCGCCATGTCGATCGTCCTTTCGAGCACCGACGCGCCCAATGCACGCCATCAGCCTCTTGACGAACGGCATCGGCGTGAACGGACAAGTCTGTGGGCACCAACCGCCGATGGTTCGCGAAGCCGCTGTCCTGCGGTCGGAGAGATTCTTGGAGCGGTGTCAGGACCGACACGTAGCGCAATGGCGCACCCGGCAACGAGCGGCGCCGTCCTTGAAGCTTGCCTCTACGCGCGCGGTGATCGTGACCCACGGTTGGGCGTTCACCGCCGGCCCTCTGGCAGTCGGCCAGCACCCGGAGTCGCTTTCGATTAGATAGCTCACTCGTGGTCGGTTGGGCTGGGCGGGAACCCGCACCACCGGTCAGCTCCTGTTTCCACGTCGGCTGCAACCGCTCCGCACTCGCACTCAGCGCGGAAACGAGGTGCGGGACGCGCTCTCGGGATGCACGTCCCGCACTACTTGGGCGGACCGAAGCGGGTCAGGCGCCGCCGAACGGGCTGCCCTTACTGGTCTCGACGTAGCCGCTGAGGCTGGCCAGGTAGGTATCCCACCCGACCGTGCACATGTCGATGCACTCCAGGTCGCTGGTCAGTCCGTGGTGGCGAAAGTGGAGTTCGCAGGCGTCGCTGCCGTCGCGGGTGATGGTGAAAGTCGGCTGCGTGCCGACCCAGTCCGGCAGAAAGGCGCACTCGGTGACCGTCCATCGCACTCGCTCCGGGCGGGTGGCCTCATCGACCTGCATCACACACGCATCGACCGGCGAGTCGAAGTAGAAGCGCAGCTCGCCGCCGGCGTCACCGGACCCGGTGGCCCGTGTCCACCATGCGCTCAGGCTGGCGACGGTCGTGACGGCGTCGAACACCGCGTTCGCCGAGGCCTTCAGGCGGAGCGCCTTCTGGTAGTCGGTCGTCTGGAGCTCGTCGTTGGTCATGGGTGGATCCCTTCATCGCGGTGCGCACCGGTCGGTGCGAGTGGGTGGTCCGCTGAGGCGCGGATCTGACTGGATGACGAACGGCCGAACGCCAGACGGACACCGTGAGGTCCGGGTCGTACCCTCAGTTATCCGGAGAAGCCGACACAGAAACCGGAGATGGCTCTGGACGGGCGACGCAGCGGTGACTGGCCGACCGTGGTGCTTCTCGGCGGCGCGTCGGGGGTGGGCAAGTCCCAGCTGAGCTATGCGCTGGCCCGCCATCTCGGCAGCGCGGTGGTCGAGGTGGATGATCTGGTGGTGGCCGTTCAGTCCCTCACCGACGCGTCCGAGCATCCGGTTCTGCACCAGTGGCTGCGGCAAGACGGCACGACCAGGTCTGTCGATGAGGTCGTTGACGCGCAGATCAGGTTCGCGGTTGCGATGGAACCAGCGGTGACCGCCGTCGTCCACAACCATCTGGAGACGAACACACCGGTCGTCATCGAGGGCGACTACATCGTCGCGCGCCGGATGGACAACGCGGCGGTCCGCACGGTTCTGGTTCACGAGGACGATCTCGACCAGCTGGTCTGCAACTACCAGGCTCGCGAACCGGAGTCGGGCGAGCAGGTCGATCGCGCCCGCGCCAGCCTCGCCTACGGCCGATGGCTCACGGGGCAGGCGAACGCCACGGGCGTGCCGGTGCTCCCGGCCCGCCCGTGGCGCACTGCCTTCGACCGTCTCCTCGAGACGCTCGGGGTCTGAGACTCACACGCCGACAGGGATCGGCATCGCCGGTTCGGCGACCGCGGTCGCTCGGCTCGGGATGCGCAATCCGCACGCGGCGACGACGGCGCCGCAAGCGGCGAAGGCTACGCAGGCCCACAGCGCGTGGACGTAGCCAGTGACGAACCCGTCGGTCGTGGCGTACGCCGATCGGCCGGTGAAGACGAGGGCCACGAGCGCGACCCCGAACACGCCACCCAGCTCACGGATGGTCGCGTTGGTTCCGGATGCGATCCCCATCTGGTCGGAACGTGCGGACGAGACGACCTCGCCGGACATCGCGGGGAACACCATCCCGATCCCGATTCCGCTGAGCACGAGCGGCACGCACAGCTCGGCGTAGGGCGCGTGGACGTCGGCGGCCGTGGCGAACCACCCCAAGGACACGGCTTGGATCGTCATGCCCGCAGCCATGAAGCGTCGGTTGCCGTACTTGGTGGCCAGCGACCCGGCGAGTGGGGCGACGAGAATCGTCGGCAGGGGCCACGGGACGAACCGCAGCGCGGCCTGCAGGGGATTGAGGTGCTGCGCGATCTGGAAGTACTGCGATGTGAGGAATACCGCGCCGCACAGGCTGCCGTAGATGCTGAAACTGACAACGTTGGCCACGTTGAACCGGGGGTCGCGGAAGATCGTGAGGGGCAGCATCGGGTGCGGCGTCGTGCGCTCCCAGGACGCGAAGCCGGCGACGAGCACCACCCCGCCGGCGATGGGGGCCAGCACGGCACCTGATCCGAGGGCGTGTTTGGTCGCCTGGACGAGGCCCCAGCAGATCGCCAGGAAGCCGAGGCTTTCGAGCGCCAGTCCGACGATGTCGAGGGGCTGCCGGGCGCCGAAGGTCTCGGCGACGAACTGACGGGCGGCCGGGATGAGCGCGAGCGCGATAGGCACGTTGATCCAGAAGATCCACTGCCAACCCAACGCCTGGACGGCGGCACCGCCGAGGATCGGCCCGAGCACGCCACCCAGGCCGGTCACGCCGCCCCAGATGCCGATTGCCTTCCCCCGCGACTCCGGCGGGTAGGCCTCACTGATCATCGTGAGGGTCAGCGGCAACACCAAGGCCGCGGCCGCACCCTGGGCCGCCCGTGCCGCGACCAGGACGGCGATGCTCGGGGCCAGCGCGGCGGCCGCCGAGGACGCGCCGAAGCCGACCAGCCCGCCGGTGAAGATGCGCCGGCGTCCGTATAGATCGCCGAGTCCGGATGCGGTGAGCAGCAAGCAGGCGAAAGCGAGAAGGTACGCGTTGAGCGTCCACTCCAAGTCGCCTACGTCGCCGCCGAGCGAGCGCCGCATGGCGGGCAGGGCGGTGGTCACGACCATCATGTCGATGCTGGTCATGAAGGCGGCGATCGAGGCGACGGCCAGCGTGAGACCAGGAAATCGGTGCTTGGTGGTTGCAGTCATGACGACTCCCTTAGCAACGGGCCGCCGTTCGGGCGGATTCGCAGGTGTGACGAACCACCTGAGCCCGGACGGACACCGGCACCAGAACTTCGTCCTGCCAGGTGTCCGTCGGCGCTCGGGCCGTTCGTCTCATACTCGAACCGATTCCTATCGATGAGTGGAGGACCGATGCAGTACGCATTGCTCGCTTTCGGCAGCCAGAGCGCGCGGGACGCGACGCGCCCCATGGACAAGGCGATTGCCGCCGTACTCGACCGGCCCGACGTGATCGGCTGGGCTCGCTTGCACGCGGACTCGTCGGCGACGACGATGCGCACGGCCGAAGGGCAGATGCTGCTCACCGACGGGCCGTTCATCGAGACCAAGGAGTACCTCGCCGGCCTGATCCTGGTAGAAGCCGAGAACCTCGACGGCGCGCTCGCCATCGCGCAGGAACTGCAGGACACGAGGACCGCCGGCGCCATCGAGGTACGACCCATATTCGAGGCGCTGTTCCGTGGCGCTTGACGCCGTCTTCCGTGAGCACTGGGGCCAAGTGCTGGCCACACTCGTCGGGACCCTTCGCGATATCGAACTGGCCGAGGACGTAGCCCAGGAAGCATTTGCTATCGCCGCCGAGCGGTGGCCGCGCGACGGCGAGCCGGACAACCCGGTCGGCTGGTTGATCTCGACCGGCCGGAACCGCGCGATCGACCGCATCCGCCGGCAGCGCGTCCTGGCGGAGAAGACCACGCTGCTCGCGCGAGAGCTCGGGACGGAGACACCGATGCACGAGTCGAGCACGTTCCCCGACGAGCGGCTGGAACTGATCTTCACCTGTTGCCACCCCGCCCTCGCGCTGGAGGCGCAGGTCGCGCTGACCCTGCGCACCCTCGGCGGCCTGTCGACCGAAGAGATCGCGCTCGCGTTCCTCGTCCCGTTCGAAACGATGAGCAAACGGCTGACCCGCGCCAAGCACAAGATCCGCGACGCAGGCATCCCGTTCGCCGTCCCGCCCGACCATCAGCTGCCAGACCGGCTTGCGGCCGTCCTGGCGGTGGTGTACCTCGTGTTCAACGAGGGCTGGGGAGACGGTCGCGTTGACCTTGCGGCCGAGGCGATTCAGCTCGGTCGCGCGCTCGCAGACTTGATGCCGGACGAAGGCGAGGTACTAGCCCTGACAGCGCTGATGCTGCTGCACGACGCCCGCCGGGAGGCCCGGCACAGTGACGGCCAGATCGTCCTGCTCGACGACCAGGACCGTGCCCTGTGGGACGACCAACAGATCGAGGAAGGCCGGCGGATGCTGCAGCGAGCGATGGCCCGCGGCAACACCGGCCCGTACGCAGTCCAGGCCGCCATCGCCGATCTGCACCTGCAGGCGCCGCGCGACTGGCAACAGATCGCGGCGCTGTACGAGGCCCTCGCTCGCCAGACCGGTTCTCCGGTGGTCGAGTTGAATCGGGCCATCGCTGTCGCCGAACTCGAGGGACCCGCGGCGGGACTGGCCCTGCTCGACCGCCTCGACCTCGACCACTACCGCTACTACCACTCCGCCCGGGCCGAACTGCTGCGTCGCGCCGGCCGCCATCACGACGCCCGCGGTGCTTACCAACGCGCACTCGACCTCGCCCAAACCGAGGCCGAGCGGCGATTTCTCAGCGACCGGCTGGTCGAGTTGAGCTCGCCCGAGTAGCGCATGATCCACCCGTCGACGACCGGCACACCCGTCAGATCTACCAAGCGAAATTAGACCGGCCCCTTGCCGTGACCGCTGCCTTCACCCATGCCCTCCACGGCTCGATCGTCTCTGCCAAAGGGCACACGCAAGGTCGACTGGCTGCCGCTGTCGGGTTCTCGGACGCGCTTCGACTCCGACTCAGCGGGTTGTCAATAAGTTTCCCAACACGGGTGTCCATCGACGGTCTATGCGATTCGTCTTATCTCTGATGCCCGCACATCCGCAGGGCACAGAAGCAAGGAGCTGATCTACCATGTCGAAGTTTTTGCTGATCTATCGAGCCCCGAAGGGCTATGCACCCAATGCTGGAACGCCGGATGCGTGGGGCTCGTGGTTCGTCGCCATCGGCTCGAACATCGTCGACCCCGGCGACCAGGTGTTCGTGCGGGACGCGGTCGGCCCAGTTGTGGCTGATTCCACTCTGGCCGGGTACTCAGTGATCGTCGCCGACGACCTCCCCGAAGCTGTTTCGCTGGCGAACGGTTGCCCGGGTGTCGAAGACGGTTTCACCGTCGAGATAGGCGAACTCGCGTCCGCAAGCTGAACAGCAGCGCCCGAGATACAGACGGTGGGCCCAGTGTCGCGTATAAGCGACATTGGGATCCGCCAGCGATTGAAAGGCTCCGCCGTAACGATCGCGATGTCCATTTCGGATGTGCCCGTTCGTCTAGAGAGCACGAGGCACGCAATCCCGAACCGAATTGAGGCGGCGCGTGGACGAGGCGGGCTATCTTCTTCATTTCATCCGGGTGACGATCTATTCGGGTGTCCGGGAGACCGAGCTTCCCGGTCAGCTGCCATCCACCCGCTACCGCAAAGCTGGAGGGGTCTGATGCGCTACGCGCTGTTGGTTTGTATTGATGAAAGCGTGGAGTTGTCCGAGGCTGACGCCGAGCGGCGCTTCGCTGAATTCTCCGTCTTTCAGGACGACCTGCGATCTCGAGGGGTGCTGCTAGCCCGGGAGCGGCTGCGTCCGACGTCGCTCGCCACGACGGTCAGCACCCGCGGGGGCGACCTGGTGGTGGCTGACGGCCCGTTCGCTGAGACCAAGGAGCAGATCGCCGGCTTCTACATCATCGAATGCGCCGACCTTGATGACGCGATCGACATCGCGTCGCGCAACCCCGCCGCTGCGTACGGGACGATCGAGGTGCGGCCGGTGTGGGAGATCTAGCTACCGCCCAGGCTGCTGTTGCTGATGCGTTCCGCGCAGACTGGGGCCGGGTCGTTGCCTATTTGATCCGGGTCACCGGCAACTGGGATCTCGCCGAGGAATGCGCGCAGGACGCGTTCGAACGCGCCCTGCAACGCTGGCCCGACGACGGGGTCCCGTCAAGCCCGAGCGCCTGGCTGAAAACGACAGCTCGAAACCGCGCCTTGGATCGCTTGCGGCGAGCGAGCGTGGGAGACGCGAAACAGAAGGAGATAGCGATGTTTCGCGCCAACGAAACAGCCGAGGACGGAGGTGACAGCGGGATCGAGGACGACCGGCTACGGCTCATGTTCACCTGCTGCCACCCCGCGCTCCCGGTCGAGGCGCAGGTCGCGCTGACGCTGCGTACGCTTGCCGGTCTAACGACCCCGGAGATCGCCCGCGCATTCCTGGTGCCGCCCGAAACAATGGCGAAGCGACTTACCCGTGCCAAGCACAAGATCACCGAAGCCCGCATCCCATATCGGGTTCCCGCTGCACACCAACTCGGCGAGCGACTGCGGGCGGTCCTGGTCGTGATCTACGCCCTGTTCAACGAGGGCTACGGTGCCAGCACCGGCGCCCATCTGATCCGCACAGACCTGTGCTCGGAGGCCATCCGGCTCGGTCGACTTCTCGCCGAACTCATGCCAGACGAGCCGGAGGCGCTAGGACTGTTGAGCCTGATGCTGCTGCATAACTCACGCCGAGCAGCACGCATCGATCAGCACGGCGAGCTAGTCACCCTGGAGGACCAGAACCGAGGGCTCTGGGACAGTGCCGCTATCGCAGAGGCGACCAGGATTCTCGACCGCGCCATGCGGCGGCGACAACCCGGCCCTTACCAACTGCAGGCAGCAATTGCGGCCTGCCATGCTCATGCACCGCACGCGGCCGCGACCGACTGGGATGAGATCACAGTCCTCTATCAGCGACTGAGCGAGATCGCCCCGAGCCCTGTCGTGTTGCTCAACCATGCCGTCGCGGTGGCGATGGCCCGCGGGGCCGCCGCCGGGTTGGCATTGGTCGACCAGCTGCAAGAAGCGGGCTCGCTGGCCGACTACTACCTCCTGCCGGCCACGCGCGCGGATCTGCTGCGGCGCATGGCACGCAATCCGGAGGCCGCAATCGCCTATCAGCAAGCGCTAGACCTTGCGCCGACTGACACAGAACGTCGCTTTCTTCTCCGGCGACTCCAGGAACTGGACGGTCCCGCGCGAGACTGAATGTCCATTTGAGTCCGACCCCGTTCGTCTAAGCGCAACGCCGCGAAGGACGTGGCCTACGCAGGAGGCTCAGATGCAATCCTCGACCGACACCAGTTCAGCGTTGTCGACCCGCCGCGGCAAGCTCACCCTC
This sequence comes from Actinomycetota bacterium, assembly GCA_030853345.1. Lineage (GTDB taxonomy): Bacteria > Actinomycetota > Actinomycetes > Mycobacteriales > Jatrophihabitantaceae > QHCC01. The sequence goes on from JALYVG010000003.1 coordinate 9,695, forward strand.
GCCCTGATCTGCCTCGCCGGGTTCCTGGACTTCGTCGACACCACCATCGTCAACGTCGCGCTGCCCTCGATAAAGCACGGCCTCGGGTTCTCCGTGCAGAACCTGCAATGGGTGATCAGCGGATACCTGCTGACCTACGGTGGGCTGCTGCTGCTCGGCGGTCGCACCGCCGATCTGCTCGGACGCCGTCGAATGCTCGTCACCGGTACCACGCTGTTCGCACTCGCATCGCTGGCCGCCGGGCTCGCGACCACGGACACCGCGATGATCGCCGCGCGGCTCGCTCAAGGACTCGGCGCGGCCACGATGACCCCGGCTGCCCTCTCGATCCTGACCACAACGTTCACCACCCCAGCCGACCGCATCAAAGCCCTCGGGATTTGGAGCGCGACCGTTCCACTCGCCTCAGCGCTCGGGGTGACGCTCGGCGGAGTGCTGTCTGAGGGCTTCGGCTGGCGCGCGGTGTTCCTCGTCAACGTGCCAGTCGCCGGTTTCGTCGTCGTTGCCGCGATGCGGCTGCTTGAGGACGATAACAAGCGGGCTGCGCGCCGCGACTTCGATCTGCCGGGAGCGGTACTCGGTACGGGCGGGCTACTGCTGCTCGTGTACGCCCTCGTCAACGCACCGCAGGTGGGCTGGGCAACAACCCGCACGTTCGCAGAACTAGCCGGCGCAGGCGTCTTGCTAGTCGGCTTCGTCGTGGTCGAGCAGCGCCAGAGCAACCCGCTCGTGCCATTCTCGATCTTCCGGATCGACGGTCTCGCCGCTGCCGATGCGACTCAAGTCATCGCTCAAGCCGGGTTCCTGTCCATGTTCTTCTTCATCACCCTGTACATGCAGAACGTTCTCGGGTTCTCACCCGTCGTCGCCGGTCTCGCATATTTGCCGGTCACCGTCGGGGTCGGCATCGCCGCTGGCATATCCACTCAGCTCGTGGCGCGCACCGGCACCCGCCCCGTCACCGTCGTCGGCGCATTGATCGGCGCGGGTGGTGTCTACTGGCTCGCACAGATCCCGGTCCGTGGTTCCTACCTGACCGACCTGCTTCCCGGCCTAGTGGTCATGGCACTCGGGCTCGGTGCCGTCATGGTCGGCGTCCAGAACGCCGCCAACGCGGGAGTACCGGCCGATAAGGCGGGCCTGGCAGCCGCGCTGATCACCACTTCGTCGACCGTCGGCGCTGCGCTCGGCCTCGCGATCCTGACCGCAATCGCCGCCGGCACGACCCGCGATCTGACTGCCGCTCACGTCAGCCCCGTACACGCCCTCACAGGCGGTTTCCACGCAGCGCTCGTCGCCTGCAGCATCTTCCTGATTGGTGCCGCAGTGATCGCCGCGCGCGCCACCAGTACCCGCGGCCAACAACAGATATCCGAAGCAGCACCGGAGCCGGCGCCCATATTCGAAGTGGCGTGAGCGCTCACCACGAACGACATCACTCCACATGCCATCAGCCGAAGCACGCCTCATCTCGGACACCACCCGGGAGCGGCGTGCATTCGGTGGCTGCAGCGGCGCGCCTTAGGTTCGCCAATGACCAGTCCGGCGTGCGCGTGCTTCTGGTGCGTCGACGCCGATTCGAACCGCTCGCCTCATCAAGATTTGCCGGCCCTAGGACCAAGTGTCGAAATCCCAATTTTACGGGAGTTTCAGCGCAAGAGTCATAGCCCCGGCCGGGGTCAAAATAGGGGTGGACACCACTGTCGGCGCTCTAAGGCAGGACTAGAGGGCCTAGAAACGTGGCCGACGTGACCTTTATCAGAGGGGGCAAGCGGTGAACCATCAGCCGCTGAATTTGTCGCGTACGGGTAGCACCCGCGCCGCCTCTGCGCGCATCGAGTCCACCGTTGTGCTATGCCACATTCGGCGGTCCGAACCACGTGACGAGGGCGTCGGCAAGCCCGCGCGTGCTTCGTTCGCCGACCCATGCCACGTATCCGTCCGGGCGGATCAACACGGCGCTGGGAGCGGGCACTATGCCGAGGGCCGGAAGCTCCCACCCACCGACGTACTGGGCGTCGATCAGCCGAACCTGATCAGCCCGTGGGGTGCTGTCTAGGCCGCCGGGCTCACCGAGGTTGAGCAGTGCTGGGCGGCCTTCGTGCAGCAGGGTGAAAACTCGCAGCCGACCGTTGGCGGTCACGAGGTCGAGGTCGGGCATGCGGCGCCCGAGAAGAGGGTGTGCCTGTCCTAAGTCGTAGTGGATGTCCAGACCGAACAACATCGCTGCGATGTGTCGGCGCGGTTCATCCGCAGTCAACAGCTCGGCGATGGTCTCGCGCAGGGCGCCGGTGCGATCGTCGGGGCGGCGAAGCGCGACGTAGGCCATCGTGGTGCGCAGCACGCGGGCTGCGACCGGGTGACGTTCGCGGTGATAGGTGTCCAGGAGACTATCCGGTGAGATCCGCTTGACCACCTGGGCCAACTTCCAGCCCAGATTCACCGCATCCTGCACGCCGAGTTGGAGCCCCTGCCCGCCATCCGGTGAATGCACGTGCGCGGCGTCGCCGGCCAGCAGGACGCGGCGGTCGCGGTAGGCAGCGGCCTGCCGGGTCATGTCGGTGAACCGGGAGATCCAGGTGGGGCTGTGGATCCCGTAGTCGGTGCCGTAGACGGCGATGAGAGCCTCGCTGAGATCGCCGAGGGTGGGCTCATTCGCGGGTCCGACCTGCTGTTCGGTGACCATGACGCGTACCGGCCCGTGATCGGCGTAGATGATCTCGCCGTCGCGGATCTCGTACTCGACCCGGCCGAGGGAATGGACGCCGCTGGCGTCGCGGTGCGTGCCCCACTCTGGTTCGTGAGTGAGCTCGACCTCGGCGATGAGGCTGCTCGTCGTCGGGTCCCAGCCGGGGAACTCGATGCCGGCTGCTTTACGGATCAGGCTGCGTCCTCCGTCGCACCCGACCAGGTACTCCGCCCGCAGTGGCTGTCGGTCGGACAGCGCGATGGTGACGCCGGTGTCGTCCTGCGCGAAACCCGTCACGTCAAGTTCGCGATAGATCGGCACCGCCAACTCACCGATCCAGCTGGCCAGGATGCGCTCCATGTGGTTCTGCCACAGCCCGAGCGAGTAGGGATGTCGGGTGGGAAAGTCGCTGATGTCGATAGGGACCCCGGCGAACTGCCCGACCTGCGCCACCTGTCCTTGCGCGAGGAACCGATCGGCTATTCCACGCTGATCAAGGACTTCGATGGTGCGGGAGTGCAGGCCGCCGGCGCGCGAGCCCGGCAGGTCCTGGCTGGCGCGCCGCTCGATGATCGCGACGTCGACGCCGGCCAACGCCAACTCCCCCGCCAACATCAGCCCGGTCGGGCCGCCTCCGACGATCACGACCGCATGCTCCATTGCTACTCCACTCTCCCCCATGCTGTGGCTTCAATCGGCGACTCGCTTGCGCGACGCGGGTTCGCCTGGCGAGTCCGGCCGGTTCAGCGAGTCGGGTGCGCTTGTGCGGATTGCGCATCAGGTTGACCCGAGCGACTTGGGCAATCTAGGGAGCGATAGAGGCCCCGAATTACTGGGCCATGTGTGGAGCTGAGGGTGTGGAGCTGAGGGGATTCGAACCCCTGACCCCCTCGATGCGAACGAGGTGCGCTACCGGACTGCGCCACAGCCCCGAAACAATCGGGTTGGGCCCGCACGGGCCGACGATCAGGGTAGCAGCGCCTCAGCTGGCGCGACGCTGCGCGGCCTTCGTGCCGAGTTCCTCGTTGTAGAGCCCGGTCAGGTCGACGGTGTCGAGGTTGTGCAACTCAGGGTCGTCGTCGTCGATGCGCACGAGCGACTCCGATTGGCCGTCGTGGCGGCCGAGATCCGCTGTCGCGTCGTAGCCGCCACCACGTCGTTCGGCTGCGCGTAACTGCCGGGTCTCGCGACGGTCGCGGTCACGTAGGGCCTGCGAGCGCAGGAAGTACAGGTAGCCGGCCAGACCGAGGAGGAACGGAGCGGCCACGAGCCACATCAGGCCGCCGATGAGCAACGCAGTCGGACCGGACACCACGGCACCCACGGTGAGCAGGCCGAGCGAGCGGCGGCGGCGAGCCATCATCTGGGTGCGCGCCGCGGACATCTCCGAGCGGTCTACGGGGTACATGAGCGCCTCCTGGGCGACTGGCACGGGGCGGCGGGTAACGCTCGCCAGACTTGCGGCGCGGTGCTCGCGCGGGACGAAGACGTCGACACCGCGGGCGCCGGCGTGCAGCGCGGCCGGACCACGCTTGCCCAGCGCACGCATTGCCCGGCCGAATCCATCGATCGAACGGTCGCGCCGGCGCTCGTCATTGCGGCGCACGACCATGGGGACGACCACGATCAGCCACAGGACCGCGAGGACGAAGACAGTCATCATCGGAGACAGCACTTTCGCACCTCCAGTCACACCAGTAACAAGCCTGGCGTTCAAATTAGCCAGCTACGGGGTGATCATCGGGTACGTGGCCCGGCGTGTCGGAGACTGTGCGTCGCAGTAACCCGCGCCGATCTCAGGCGGGCTGGGGCAGCCACGGCAGCCGCGACAGCATCGTGGCACCTCGTAACTCCTCGACCGTCACCGCGAAGGCGATGTGATCCCGCCAGCCACCGTCGATGTCGAGGAAGCGCTCGTAGTAACCCTCGCGGCGCAGGCCGAGCTTCTCGGCCACCCGCAGGCTGGCTGTGTTCTCGGGCCGGATGTCCACCTCGACGCGATGCAGGCCGACCCCGCTGAAGCAGTGGTCGATCGTCAGCGCCAGTGCGGTGGGCACGATCCCCCGACCGGCTACGGCCGAATCGACCCAATAGCCGACCGTGCACGAGCGCAGTACGCCGTGCACGACGTTGGACACGTTGACCTGTCCGACGAGCCGGCCGCCGTAGGTGATCACGAACGGCAGCATGGTCCCGGCCCGTCCGGCCTTGCGCAGCGCGGAGACGAGCGGCGGCCACGCGCTCATCGCGTTGCGCTCGGCCCAGCCGTGGGGCGAGGACGGCTCCCACTTGTTGAGCCACGTCTCGTTGCGCAGCCGGATCTCCGACCAGGCCCGCCCGTCGCGCAGCCGCGGTGAGCGCAGCAGCACCGATCCGGCCGATAGTTGCGCTGGCCAGCCGGGATGCGCACTCACCTGTTCGAAAGCAGCAACGGGATCACGGTCACCCGCGAACCCGCGACCACCTCAGTCACCTCCTCGTCGATGACGACCAAGCAGTTGGACGATGCCATCGAGGCAATCAGGTGCGAGCCCGCGCCGCCGACCAGGGACACGCTGTATCCCCCGGTCGCCTCGCGATGCAGTACTCCTCGCCGATACTGCCGACGGCCTTCGGGGCTCTCGGCGCGCTCGAGCGCGACGGCCTGCACGGTGGCGCGGTGCAAATTGCGCTTGCCGAGCAGCTTGCGGATGGCTGGGCGGACGAACACCTCGAAAGACACGAGTGCGCTGACCGGGTTGCCCGGCAGGCAGAAGATCGGGATCCGGTCACCGAGGTGGCCGAAGCCTTGCGGCTTGCCGGGCTGCATCGCGACCCGGGTGAAGTCGACGGTGCCGAGCTCGGAGAGCGCCTCTTTGACGACGTCGAACGCGCCCATGCTGACTCCGCCGGTGGTGACCAGTATGTCGGCGCGCAGCAACTGGGTCTCGAGCACGTCGAGGAGCTTCGCGTGGTCGTCGGGCACGATCCCGACCCGTCGGGCATCGGCTCCGGCGTCCTTGGCGGCCGCGGCAATGAGATAGGAGTTGCAGTCCGTCACCTCGCCGAAGGCGGCGCGGTGTCCGACTTCGATCAACTCGCTGCCCGTCGAGATCACCTGGATGCGGGGGCGGGGCCGGACCATCACCCGATCGCGGCCTATCGCGGCGAGCAGGGCGAGCTGCTGCGGGCCGAGCGCGGCACCGGCGCCGAGGGCGGGCGCACCGGCCTGCAGGTCCTCGCCGGCGCGCCGCACGTGCTCGCCGCTGACGACCTCGCGGTTGATCGCGACTCTCGCCACGCCGCGGTCGGTCTCCTCGAGCGCGATGACCGCATCAGCGCCGGCCGGAATCGGGGCGCCAGTCATGATCCGCATCGCCAGCCCGGGACCCATGCCGGACCGGGACCGGGCGCCGGCGGCGACGTCACCGACGACCGGCAGGACGGCCGGATCGTCGCGGGAGGCGTCCCGCGTGTCGACAGCGCGGACCGCGTAGCCGTCCATCGCGGAGTTGTCGAAGCCGGGCAACGGCACCTCGGTGACCACGTTCTCGGCCAGCAGGAGGCCTTGACTGTCGAGGAGGGTCAGCTCGATCGGGTCGATGGAGCCGATGCCGTCGAGCACGGTCGCGAGGTGCTCGTCGACCGTCCGTAGGCGGTCGTCGTCAGCCACGAATGTGTACTCCTCTGTCGGTCATGCCAGTCCGGAGACATACTCCCGCAGCCAGGCGGTGAAATCGCGGCCAATCTCCGAGTGTCGGCCCGCGAGCTGGACGACGGCCTTGACGTACTCGAGACGGTCGCCGGTGTCGTAGCGGCGGCCGGTGAAAACCACGCCGTGCACCGGCACACCGTCGCGGGCCAACTGCCGCATCGCGTCGGTCAGCTGGATCTCGCCACCAGCGCCTGGCTCGGTCGCCCGCAGCGCACCGAATATCTCCGGCGGCAGTACATATCGGCCGATCAGCGCCAGGGTGCTAGGGGCCTGCGCCGGATCCGGCTTCTCGACGAGATCCGCCAGCGCGACGACGTGAGCAGACGGATCGGCTCCCGGGGCCGGCACGGCGCAGCCGTACTTGCCGATCTCGGCACGCGGTACGTCGATGAGGCCCAGGACCATGCCGCCGCGCTCGGCCTGGACGTCGATCATCGTGCCGAGCAACTCGTCGCTGGCGTCGATCAGGTCGTCGGGCAGCAACACCACGAAGGCTTCACCGGCCGCGAATTGCTCGCCGTGCGCCACCGCGTCGCCCAGCCCCCGGGGCTCGAGTTGTTCGACGTAATGAAAGGTGGCCAGCTCCGCCGCCCGGCGGATGCTGGCCAGGCCGGCCTGGTCGCCCTTCTGCCGCAACGCCGATTCCAGATCGGGGTCGGGCGCGAAGTAGTCGGCGATGGCGGTCTTGCCCTTGCTGAGCACGACCAAGACGTCGGTGACGCCGTTGCTGCTCGCCTCGGCCACTACGAACTCCAGCGCCGGCGTGCTGATGATCGGCACGAGTTCCTTGGGGACTGATTTGGTCAGCGGCAGGAACCTCGTGCCGCGTCCGGCGGCGGGGATGAGAGCCCGGTGGGCGCGGCGTTGGGCCATGCACCGAGCCTATCCGGGACACAATGACCGCATGCACAGCGCAGCCAAGGCATCGCGGCGCCGCGAGCTGACCGCGGCGCGGCTGGCCCGCCCGGTCGAGGCGTTGGAGTCGGCGCGCCGGGCGGTCTGCGCAGCGGTGCTCACTCATAGCGCGGCGGCGGGCTGGGGCTGTGTCGCCTGCTACGTTCCGCTGCGCTCGGAGCCGGGGTCGCTCACACTGCTCGGCGGGCTGACCCAGGCGGGCGTTCGGGTGCTGGTACCAGTGCTGCTCGCCGACCGCGACCTGGACTGGGCGCAGTGGGATCCCGCGACGGCGCAGGCCGGCATCGCGCTCGGGGTGACCGCCGTCGCCGAGGCGGACGCGCTGCTCGTGCCGGCTCTGGCCGTCGCCCGCGACGGAACGCGCCTGGGCCGCGGGGGCGGGTCCTATGACCGCGTGCTGCGGCGCGTCCGGGCCGGCGTCCCGGTCGCCGCGCTGCTCTTCGACGGCGAACTAGTCGAGGAGCTGCCGCGCGAGGACTGGGACCGGCCGGTGACTGCGGTGGTGACGCCAGCAGGCTGGTACGACCTGCCCGACCGGTGACCGCGACAGCGACAGCGACGCCAGCAGGCTGGTACGACCTTGCTGGAGTGCAGCGCGCCGACTGGCGGGGAATGCCGTGGTCAGCGACCATTGTTAGCAGTCGTAGTGTGTGAGTGCCAGCCGTCTGGCCCGCAATCCGCAGGACCGCCCGGAGGACCGCCCGTCATGCCCACCTATCAATACGCGTGCACCGATCCCGCATGTGCGACCCGGTTCGAGTTGGTGCAGTCCTTCACCGATCCCAATGCGAGTGAGTGCCCGGAGTGCGAGGGCGCAGTGCGCAAGG